>NZ_JBFBKR010000002.1:135167-442565 GCF_040686575.1 Arthrobacter sp. NPDC080073 | reverse complement strand
GCGACAGCGATCAGGCAGCACCACGAGCCCACGTAGATCCCGTCGACCTGGATCTGGTCATGGATCTCGCCGGTGACCGGGATCTCCGGGGCGATATTCCAACACCACGAGGTGCGGCGCCGGAAGGACCTTGCCGTTCCGAAGGAGGTCGCGGATGACTGGCTCGACGTGCCCAGCAGCCAGCCCAGGAACGCGTCCAATTCCGCCCGCCGGCTCACGTCGGGACGTTCCCCCGAACGGCTCGCCCCGCATTCCAGGCACCGGTATCGCTGCTTACCGGCAGCTGTTTTGCCGTTCCGAACCAGGGCACGACCACAGACCAGACATTCCAGAGATATGCAAGCACCCCAGCCACACTAAGCTTCAAAAGCTTAGCTACCCCTGATTTCCCGCGCGCTCACTGGGAAGCAAGCCCCTCCCATACACACGTTTTGTCCTATAACCCGGCGGCTGCGCCGCGGGCCGGCCTGCGGAAGCCTAGTTCGAAGCTTCCCCCGGCTCCGAATCCACTGCGGCCACAATGTCGCTTACAGAAGCAGCTGACGAATGGTTGTTCGCCAGTTCGCGTACCAGTGCCTGGAGCTCCCGCCGCAGTTTGGCGGTGTCCACGGGCACAGGTGCAAGCACTTCCCGTTCCAATTGCGTGGCCAGGCCGAGGGCATGCTCCCCGGCCTCGGTCAAACTGACCACCTGGCTCCGGCGGTCGGACACGCTGCGTGCGCGGCTGACGTGGCCGTGGGCCTCCAGCCTGGTGAGCGTCTTCCCCATTGTCTGCGCCTGGACCCGGACGATCTGCGCGAGCATCGACTGAGTGGTCGGTCCTTTGACGGCGAGTACTTCCATGACAATGACCCCGGCATGGGTCAGCTCCATACCGCGCAGTTTCTCGTTCCAGGCATGCTCCACGAGTCGCGCCGCCGTGGAGAGCAAGCGCCCGGTGGGCCACCGTTCCATATCAGGCATAAGGGCCAGTATATAGACCGCCGCGCGCAGATCAGGTCCAGGGTTCAATTCGTGAAGCGGCCAGCCCGTCACTAAGCTAAGTGATCGCGAACCTAGCAAGGAGCACAAATGGCTGAACGACTCATTCCAGGCGATATTGCCCCGGACTTCACACTCAAGGACCACACGGGACGCGAGGTCAGCCTGGCATCGCACCGCGGCCGCAACACAGTCATCTACTTCTACCCTGCGGCTTCCACGCCGGCATGTGCCAAGCAGGCCTGCGACTTCCGGGATTCCCTCGCGACCCTCCATGCTGCGGGCTACGACGTCCTTGGCATCTCTCCGGACTCCGTGAAGGATCTGGGCAAATTCGTGGCCGAAGAATCACTGACCTTTCCCCTGCTGTCCGACGAAGGGCACCACGTGGCTGACGCCTATGCGGCCTGGGGCGAGAAGAAGAACTACGGGCGTACCTACCAAGGGTTGATCCGCTCAACGATTGTGGTGGACCCCGACGGAAAGGTGGCCTTGGCGCAATACAACGTGCGGGCCACAGGCCATGTCGCCAAACTCCGCAGGGACCTCAAACTCGACAAGTAGCCACCGCACAGCGGTATGGGCGAGGCGGGAACGGCTCGCGCTAAACCGCGGGTACAATGGAGGCCGGTATATGACCGGAGCGGGAATCCTAGGATCCCGGTCCGGGTACCAAACACCAGCGCGAGTGGTGAAATTGGCAGACACGCAGGATTTAGGTTCCTGTGCCTTCGGGCGTGGGGGTTCAAGTCCCCCCTTGCGCACATTCAGGAAGTGCCCCGGTCCTTGGCCGGGGCACTTCCTGTTTCCAGCCGGGACTCAGGGCCCTGAACTAGACTGGGCTGCGGTCCGGCTGCCGCGGGCCCCAGCCCGTCCAACTGCCTTGAGGGGACAAGAGTGGTAAGCAGCAAGCTTCGCCGAGTCACGCTACAAATCGGCGCAGGCCTTCTGGCCGTGGCCTTGACCTCGTGCACGGTAAGTCCTGGACCGACACCGTCGGCCTCGGCTGCGGGCAGCGCTGCGGCAGAGCCAAGCAAGACCTTCAACTTTGGCACCCCGTCGATGCCGCTTGGGCTCGATCCTGCCGTGACGAGCGACTCCGAGTCGTATCGCATCACCCGGCAAGTGATGGAAGGCCTCGTAGGCGTCGACGCATCCACTGGCCAACCGACTCCGCTGCTTGCCACCTCCTGGTCGCAAGGCAATGACGGACTCAGCTACGACTTTAACTTGCGGTCGAAAGTCACCTTCCAAGATGGGACCGTCTTTGACGCCGCGGCCGTCTGCAGCAACTTCAACCGTTGGTTCAACTTCCCCGCGACCGTGCGCCAGCAGGCACCAGGCATCGCCTTCAAGCGCGTCTTCAAATCCTTCTCGGACGAAGCTTCGCTTTCGCTGTTCAAGAACTGCAAGGTCGTTTCTCCCGACCACGTCCAAATCAACCTGGCCAAGCCCTTCACGGGCTTCCTTCAGGCCTTGACGCTGCCGGCGTTCGCGATGTCATCGCCGAAAGCAATGGCCGACGGCAAGGCCGACGTCCTGGACAAGAAACTGTCAGGACAACCGGCGTCGGCCTACGCCTCCCACCCCGTGGGCACCGGCCCTTACGTTTTCTCCTCGTGGACCCAAAACCGCATCACACTCACCAGCTACAAGGGCTATTGGGGCGACCGCGGTGAGATAGCCACGGTCAACTTCATTCCGTTCGACTATCCGCAGGCCCGGCTCCAGGCCCTGCTCGCGGGAACCATCGACGGATACGACCTCGTCACCGCCGGCACCTTCGACCAACTGGTCAAGAAGGGCATGCAGATCGTCCAGCGGGATCCGTTCTCCGTGATGTACCTGGGGATGAACGAGTCGGTGGCGCCCCTCCAGAATCTTGGGGTGCGCCAGGCAATCGAGATGGCCATCGACAAAGACACCCTCATCCACAAGTTCTTCATCGACAACACGTCACCGGCGACCCAGTTCGTTCCCCCCAAGCTGAGCGGCTTCAACAACAACGCACCGTCCTTGGGATACGACCCGGACAAGGCCAAGCAACTGCTCGCCAAGTCCGGCTACAAGGGCGAGGAACTCAAGTTCTACTACCCGCTCAATGTCACGCGCGCCTACCTTCCCACTCCGGAGAAGATCTACGCGGAGATCAGCGCAGAGCTCACCGCCATCGGACTGAATATCAAGCCCGTGCCCGTGAATTGGGACGACGGCTACCTCCAGAAGGTCCAATCCCCCGGTGACCATGCGCTCCATTTGCTCGGCTGGAATGGCGGCTACTCGGACCCGGACAACTTCGTGGGCACGCTCTTCGGTGAAAACAACGGGGAGTTCGGCTACAGCGATCCACAGGTGTTCTCCAAGATCGACCGGGCCCGGGGACTCCCCGACGGCGCTGACCGCAACTCCCAGTACCAGACCATCAATGCCCAGATCGCAGCGACGGTCCCGGCTGTACCCATCGCCTTCCCCATCTCGGCTTTGGCCCTTTCCGACCGCGTCGAGAAGTACCCTTCGTCGCCTGTCTTAAACGAAGTTTTTACAAACGTTCGCCTGAAGTCTTGACGTCCTGCCGCAATTTCAGTTATGTGCCCACGCGGGGATATTCTGTGACAGCCAGTGCCGCCGCTATCGGAGATAGATCGTGACCTTCATTTCCAAGACACACCACGCTGACGTCGTCCTTATTGGGGGCGGGATCATGAGCGCAACCCTGGGTGCGTTCGTCAAGCAACTCGAACCCAGCTGGACCATCTCCCTCTTTGAGCGACTCGACGAAGCCGGCCTGGAAAGCTCCGGACCGTGGAACAACGCGGGAACCGGGCACGCAGCGCTCTGTGAGCTTAACTACTCGCCTGCAGCGAAGGACGGCTCCGTTGACCCGTCCAAGGCCCTCCACATCAACGAGCAATTCCAGCTTTCCCGGCAGTTCTGGTCCCACCTCGTGGACAACAAGTTGATCGGCTCCCCCAAGGGCTTCATCAACACCGTTCCGCACATGAGCTTCGTCATCGGCGACAAGCACGCAGACTTCCTCAAGACCCGCTACGAAGCGCTTAAACCCAACACGCTCTTCCGCAGCATGGAATACACGGAAGACCAGGAACAGATCGCAAAGTGGGCTCCCCTGATCATCAAGGGCCGCGACGCCAAGCAGCGCGTTGCCGCCACCCGCGCGGCGGAAGGCACCGACGTCGACTTCGGCGCCCTGACCCGCGAACTGACCGGCTACCTCGCTGCCAACGGCGTTGAAGTCAACTTTGGCCACAACGTCACCGATGTGAGGAAAGCCTCCGACGGCGGCTGGGACCTTTCGCTCAAGCACCCCGCTTCCGGCGAGCACGGCCAGATCCACGCCAAGTTCGTTTTTGTGGGCGCCGGCGGCGGAGCACTCCACCTGCTCCAGGCATCGGGGATCCCGGAAAGCAAGGGCTACGGTGGTTTCCCGGTATCCGGGCAGTTCTTCCGCTGCACCGACGAGACCATTGCCAGCCAGCACAGCGCCAAGGTGTACGGCCAGGCCTCCGTGGGCGCCCCGCCGATGTCCGTGCCGCACCTTGATACCCGCTACGTTGGCGGCAAGCGTTCCCTGCTTTTCGGCCCGTACGCCGGTTTCTCCACCAACTTCCTCAAGACGAGCAGCTACCTTGACCTGCCGCTGTCCATCCGCCCAAGCAACATCATCCCGATGCTGGCCGTGGCCAAGGACAACATGGACCTGACTGCGTACCTGATCAAGGAAGTCGCCAAGCGCCACGATGCCAAGGTGGAGTCCCTCCGCGAGTACTACCCCCAGGCCGACGGCGGCAACTGGGAGCTCATCACCGCAGGCCAGCGGGTGCAGATCATTAAGAAGGACTCCAAGAAGGGCGGGGTGCTGCAGTTCGGCACCGAAGTCATCACGGCTCGTGACGGCTCCATCGGAGCACTGCTTGGCGCCTCCCCCGGCGCTTCCACCGCAGTCCCGATCATGATCGAGATGCTCCAGCGGTCCTTCCCGAAGAACTTCAAGGGCTGGCAGTCCAAGCTCAAGGAAATGATGCCAGGCTACGGCGTCAAACTGAACGACAACCCGGAACTTGCGGCCGAGCTGGAAGCGAGCACTGCCCGTTCGCTCCAACTCGAACCTGCCGACGCCGTTCAGCACTAGCAACCGTCCGGGCTGCGGCCGGTTCGGAACAAGAAACAGCCCGTAGATCCCAGGAGACAGTGCAATGTTCCGTCTGGCAAAGCTTTCATTGGCGAACAGGGCACTGATCGCGCTGATCACCGTCTTCGCGGCGGTGTTCGGCGTGATCACCATGTCTTCCCTCAAGCAGGAACTCATTCCCTCGATCGAGTTCCCGCAGATCTCAGTGATCACCGCCATGCCGGGCGCGTCCCCGGAAGTCGTCGACAAGCAACTCAGCCGCCCGCTCGAAGCAGCACTGAACAGCGTCGAGGGCCTGGAATCGACCACGTCCACCTCGCGGAACGGTGTTTCGCAGATCTCCATGGTGTTCACGTACGGTTCGAACCTGGACCGTGCACGCAACCAGATCGATCGCGCCATCTCCAACGCCAAGCGTGTCCTGCCGGCCGACGTCGAGCCCCGGTCTTTTGCCGGCAGCATCAGCGACTTCCCGATCGTGTACCTGGCGGTGTCTTCGGACAAGCCTCTCAGCGAGCTGAACACTGACCTGCAGCGCTTGAGCGTTCCCCGGCTCCAGAAACTGGACGGGGTCCGCAGCGCCGACGTGACAGGTGGTGCAACCCAGCACATCCTGATCCAGCCCAAAGCCCAGGCCATGGCCGCAAGCGGCGCCACGGTTCAGTCGCTCACGAATGCCCTCAAGAACAACGGGACGCTGGTCCCGGCCGGAACCATCGAGGACCAAGGCAAGACGCTTTCCCTGCAGATCGGCAGCCCGGTGGACTCCCTCGACGTCATCAGGGGCTTGCCGCTGACCGGTGCCAAGGTCGGAACCACAATCGGCGGCGTCGCCGACGTGAGCATCAAGGACGACGCCGCAACCTCGATCACCCGGACCAACGGCAAGCCGACGCTGGCCCTGTCCATCACGAAGAAGCCCGACGGCGATACCGTCGCCATTTCGCACGCCGTCAAGGATTCCATTCCCCGGATGGAAGCCGAACTCGGCTCCAATGCGCACTTCACGCCGGTATTCGACCAGGCACCGTACATCGAAAAATCCATCAAGGACCTCACCACGGAGGGACTTCTCGGACTCGGCTTCGCGGTGGCCGTCATCCTGGTGTTCCTGATGTCCGTGCGCTCCACGCTCGTGACGGCGGTATCCATTCCGCTGTCGCTCCTGATTACGTTCATCGGAATATCGGCGACCCACTACTCACTCAACATCCTCACGCTCGGCGCGTTGACCATCGCGATCGGCCGGGTGGTGGACGACTCGATCGTGGTCATCGAGAACATCAAACGGCACCTCAGCTATGGTGAGCACAAGCTCAAGGCGATCCTCAATTCCATCCGGGAAGTTGCCGGTGCCATCACGGCGTCCACCCTCACTACAGTTGCCGTCTTCCTGCCGATCGCCTTCGTAGGCAACCTGGCAGGGGAACTGTTCAGACCCTTCGCCCTGACGGTGACCATCGCTCTGTTGTCCTCGTTGCTCGTGTCCCTCACCATCGTTCCGGTGCTGGCGTACTGGTTCCTCAAGTCGCCGGCCTCGGCAGCGGAGGACGTGCGCGCAGCGGAGGACGCCCGAACCAAGGCGCACGAGGCAGAGCAACGCAGCCGCCTGCAACGCGGCTATCTGCCCATCCTGTCCAAGACCCAGAAGCACCCGGTCATGACGATCGTCGCCGCGGTCCTGGTACTGGGTGGAACAGCGGCCATGTCCCCCCTGCTCGCCACGGACCTGCTCGGCAACTCCGGCCAGAACAGCATGACCGTGCGCCAGATCCTTCCTGCCGGCACCAGCCTGGAGCAGACCGGCGCCGCCGCCGCGCAGGTGGAATCGGTCCTCCGCGGGATCGAGGGAATCAAGGACGTCCAGGTCACGTCGGGCAACGCCCAAACGGGCTTCGCCGCCCTCACCTCAACCGGAGCGTCGAATTCCACGTTCACCGTGGTGACGGACGATAAGGCCGACCAGCAGAAACTGCAAGACACAGTCCGGTCCCGGCTCGCCGGCGCTTCGGCTCCCGGCAAGGTCACTGTTGGTGCACAGCAAGGCGGCCTGGGCACGTCTTCCAGCGTGGACATCACCATCAACGCCGCCAACTCGGCGGATCTCAAGACCGCGAGCGACGCGGTAGCGAAGGCCATGGACGGCGTGGCCGGGAGTGCCGAGGTAGCCACGAACCTGGATGCCAGCCAGTCGGTGGTGCAGGTAAAGGTTGATCGCGCCGAGGCGGTTGCCGCCGGACTGAACGAAGAACAAGTCGCCGGCGTCCTGGCGTCCACGGTCAGTCCCATCCCCGCAGGCACGGTCCGAATCGACACCACGGACTTCCCGGTACAGATCGGCGAAGGCACGCACTTCAGCAGCATCGCCGATGTCAGGGGCATCAATCTCCCGACGCCGGCCGGGCCTGTTCCGCTGTCGAGCATCGCTTCCGTAGACCAGGTGGACACCCCGGTCTCCATCACCAGCAGCAACGGCCAGCGGAGCGCGAAGGTGACCGTCACGCCGTCGGGCTCCAACCTTGGTGCCGTCAGCACGGCAGTCACTGCCCGGCTGGCCGCGGTGCAGCTGCCGGCGGGCGTTACCGCCACGATCGGCGGCGCCACGACGCAGCAGGCCGACTCGTTCCGGCAGCTCGGGCTCGCGCTCCTGGCCGCCGTCGCCATTGTCTATGTCATCATGGTGGCCGCGTTCAAGTCCCTCATCCAGCCGCTCATCCTGTTGGTGTCCGTGCCTTTTGCGGCGACGGGCGCCATCGCATTGCTCCTGGTCACGGGCGTTCCGCTCGGACTGCCTTCCCTGATCGGAATGCTGATGCTGGTGGGAATCGTCGTGACCAATGCGATCGTCCTGATCGACCTCATCAACCAATACCGCAAACCGCACGATGGCAGCCCCGGCATGAGCGTCGCGGACGCCATCACCCACGGCGCGCGGCAACGGCTGCGCCCTATCCTCATGACCGCACTTGCTACCGTATTCGCCCTCACGCCCATGGCTTTAGGCCTCACGGGAGGCGGCGGGTTCATTTCCCGGCCGCTCGCGATCGTGGTCATCGGCGGCCTGGTTTCGTCCACGGCGTTGACGCTCGTCCTTGTGCCTGTCCTCTACAAACTGGTCGAAGGCCGGAGGGAGAGGAAGGCGCTGCTCAAGGCACTCACGCAACGCCCCGACGTCGCGAAGGACGGCATCGCAGGCCACGGCGAGGACGACCACCTGGACTGGACCACCGGAATGATTCCCAAAGTCACTGGCCGCCGATCCGCTTCGAGCCCCGCCGAGTAGGGCGGCACACACCGGGAACAAAATGATGCCGTACCCTGTTGCAGGCAGTGATACATGCAAATGCATCTATCTTGGGATAGACTGTTGGCAGAGCCCGGAGACCAACCGGGCAGGCAGAAAGGCACATCATGGAGATCGGCGTATTCAGCGTCAGCGACATCACCACTGACCCCACCACGGGCCACACCCCCACGGAGAACGAGCGCATCAAGGCCGCCGTGGCGATCGCCAAGAAGGTCGAAGAGATCGGCATGGACGTCTATGCGATCGGCGAGCACCACAACCGCCCCTTCTTCTCATCGTCGCCGACCACCACACTGGCGTACATCGCAGCACAGACTGAACGCATCACGCTGTCAACGTCCACCACGCTGATCACCACGAACGATCCCGTCAAGATCGCCGAAGACTTCGCGATGCTCCAACACCTGGCGGATGGCCGCGTGGACCTCATCATGGGCCGCGGCAACACCGCTCCGGTCTACCCCTGGTTCGGCAAGAACATCCAGGACGGGATCGAACTCGCGGTGGAGAACTACTCCCTGCTCCGCCGTCTCTGGGATGAGGACACCGTCAATTGGAGCGGCAAGTACCGCACCCCCCTGCAGAACTTCACCTCCACGCCCCGCCCGCTCGACGGCGTCGCGCCCTTCGTCTGGCACGGCTCCATCCGTAGCCCGCAGATCGCGGAACTCGCCGCGTACTACGGCGACGGCTTCTTCGCCAACAACATCTTCTGGCCCAAGGAGCACTACCAGCAGCTGATCGGCCTGTACCGCGAACGCTATGAGCACTACGGCCATGGCAACGCAGACCAGGCCATCGTGGGGCTGGGCGGGCAGTTCTTCATGCGCAAGAACTCCCAGGACGCCGTGAAGGAGTTCCGCCCCTACTTCGACAATGCACCTGTGTACGGCCACGGGCCCTCGCTCGAGGACTTCACGTCCCAGACCCCGCTGACCGTCGGCAGTCCGCAGGAAGTCATCGAAAAGACCCTGACCTTCCGCGAGTACTTCGGCGACTACCAGCGTCAACTGTTCCTGGTGGACCACGCCGGCCTGCCGCTCAAGACCGTCCTGGAGCAACTGGACCTCTTCGGCGAAGAAGTCCTGCCGGTCCTGCGCAAGGAATTCGAGGACCGCAAACCGGCCCACGTACCTGACGCTCCGACCCACGCATCCCGGGTGGCAGCGTCCGTTGCCTCGGCCAATGAGGCGGTTGCCGCTGCTGTCAGCGACGGCGCAGGGGGGAACCCGTGACCACCAAAGCGCCCACCTCGTCCGCCGTGCGCCTCGCCGCCGAAACCTGGGAGTCCTTGTTCCGCTCCCAGGTGGCGGTGATGCGCCGCCTCCAGTCCGGGCAGGCGTTCAAGAAGCTGCCCATCAGGGAGTACGACGTCCTGTTCACTCTTTCCCGCTGCCCCACGGGCAAGCTGAGGCTGAACGAGATCAACGATCACGTCCTGCTCAGCCAATCCAGCCTGAGCCGGCTGGTTGACAGGCTGGAGAAGCGCGGGCTCGTCGAGCGCAGCATCGCCCCCGACGACGGCCGCGGGATCCTGCTGGGGCTTACCGCGGCCGGGCAGGAACTACAGAAAGAGATCGGACGCGAGCACATCCGCGACATCGCCGAACTTGTGGCTCCGGCCCTTACGGCCGAGGAGCAGCGTGAGCTTCTGCGCCTGACGGAGAAACTGCAAGCGTTCGTCGCACACAAGCAGCCGCGCGAAAGCTAGCGGAGGACGACGAGCTTCGCCGGATCCTCTTCCGGCAGCTCGTCGGCCACCACCGCGCTGACCTTCAAGCTTTTCAACGACAGGCTGCCGCCCACCGTGGAGAGGAACGCGGTGTCGGAGGAATCGCGTCCGGCCGTGATGCGCAGCATGGATTCGCGCGGAGCCAGGCCGGTGGGGTCGATCACGTACCACGTTCCATCGATGTGGGCCTCCGCCACGGCATGGAAGTCCATGGGGCTCAACCCGGGCGCATACACCGCGGCGAGCCGGGCGGGAATGTCCTTGGAGCGCAGGAGGGCAATGGCAAGGTGGGCGAAGTCCCGGCAGACACCCTTGCGGTGCAGAAGCGTTTCCACCGCTCCATCCGTTCCCCGGGAGGAACCGCTGACGTACCGCAGCTCGTCGTGGACCCAGTTCCGGACTGCGTGCAACAGCTCCTCGCCGTGCAGCCCGCCGAACTCGGCGTACGACGTCGGAAGGAGCCGATCGGATTCGGCATAGCGGCTGGGCCGCACATAGCGGATGAGCTCCATCCGGGAGGACTCATCGGGGGCACCAAAGCCCTCCACCGAGGCGCGGTAATCAACAGTTACCTCGCTGGGTTCGGCGAACTCCATGTACTGGAAACGTCCACCGTGATGGTCCGTCAGCTCGGTGAGCGGAACAGCTTCGCCTTCCACCGTGACTGACAGCTCTTCGGTCAACGACGCATAGCCGGGATTGCTGGCCACGGCTATTGCCATGGCCACTTTGGTGTTGGCGACGGTCTTGAAAACGAGCTGGGCAGCAACGTTGCGTTCCATGGATCTCCGGAGTGTTGCGGCTGGACAACCCATTAAGAATGCGGAGTTGGCGCCGACGAGTGTGTCTGTCAATCGTGGTTCTACAGATTGACCTTCAGAGACAATAGCATCCGCTGGACGTTGGCGAATTCCGAACTCTGGTCAACGTACTTGGCGGCTTGGTCCAAGGTGTCAAAGGACTTCGCGGGAGCAACCACTTCGTCCGTCGCGAAGGCATGCACGGCAGCCATATCCCCGAAGTAGTAGTTGCCCTTTCCTGCCGGCCCCGCCACAAGGTTCCGCAGCTGGCAGGCCTGGCCATCGGATCCGGCCACCAGGTTGGTGATGCCGTACGAACCGAAGAATTTGTACCCCTGGATGACCCGGAACACCACATGTGGGGGGATCGTGGAATCACCGTCCGCATGGGGAAGGTCAATGGGCACGCTGCTTACCACCACGTAGGGACGCTTGGCGGCCGGATTGCAGTCGGCTGGACTCGCCGAGGGCAGTCCCGTGTGAAGCGTCGCCAGATACCCGCCCTTGGCGTCTTTGACCTCGATCTTCAGGGCGCCCGGCATCGAACCTGCGTCAGGCGTGACCGATTGCGCAATCCAGTCACTCGGAAGGTCGAAGCTGACCTTCTTGGCCGCATCCGAGTAGGTCTTCCACGCCGCCGCGGTTGCTCCCGCCGTCGCGGTACTTCCTGCGGAGGGGCTCCCTGAAGTGGTGGAGCCGCCCGACGGCGGGGCCGTACTGGAGCCCGACGGCGTCGCGCTCCCGGGTGCCGCACTGTTGGGACCGGCAGTCCAGACGGGGCCCTTGCCCTCGGAACTACAGCCGGCCGTGGCAACCACGATGAGCGCACCGAGGACGACGACTGAAAACTTCAACGGGATCCGCTTTGCTCTCATGCGCACCAGCCTAGCGGCGCCGGGCCGCCGCCCGTCCGTCCGGATCGGCGTTTCGCGCGCACAAACCCGGCCGATGCACGCCGCTGCGGCCCGCGTCGTAGGACTAGGCTGGACGCATGGCTCCCGATCAGCTCGATGAGGACGAAAACAATGTGGCGGACATCTCCGCCGTGGACATCGCGGACTGGCGCTTGCGCACCTTTGCCCTGTACGACGACGTCCGCAAGATTGCGATGGACGATCCTTTCCAGGCCCATGTCTACTGGCGCCAGGAACGGGACCGCATGTTCGGAACCCATCCGGCCTCTGCACTGACTCCCGCCAGCAAGCGGGCTTTCTCGGGCCTGCGCACCGCGGACTACGATTCCCGGTTTCGCCGCTATGCCGCCCTTTCCCCGGAAGGCGCGGGCCAGGAGATGAACGTCCAGACCGGAACCGACGGCATGGTGCCGTTTGTCCGAATCGGCACCTTCGACCTCGACGAGCTTGGCTCGTTGGCTGTGTGGCGGCTGCGCAGCTACGGCGGCGGTATCTTTGTGCCCTTCCGCGATGCCACCGCCGGCAAACCGGGTGGAAGCTACGGCGCAGGACGGTACTTGTTGGACACCATCAAGGGAGCCTTCCACGGCCTTCGGGGATCCGGGCAACAGGAGTTCGTGCTCGACTTCAATTTCGCCTACAACCCGTCCTGCGCCTACAACGAGGCCTGGGCTTGCCCCCTGGCCGGGCCGGCGAATCGCCTGGCCGCGGATATCCCTGTGGGCGAGCTCTACCTGCCCGTCTAAACCGGGCCGTCCAAACAGGGCCGTCCAAACAGGGCCGTCCAAACAGATCCGTCCGAACAGATCCGTCCAAATAGGCGCAAGGACGTAGGATGTCTTCATGACTTTCTCACGTCCACGCCGGATCGCCCGCGTCCGCCCGCTCTCGCCCATCTCGCCGGACGAACACTTCTTCGTCGCGAACGACGCCGCCGACTTCGCTTCCGCAGAAGGCCGGAACTGGACTGTGGTGGAGAGCCCGTTCCCCGGTTCGCCCGCAAATGGCAGCAGTGCCGGGCGGCCCGGGTGGGTTGGAGGCGCCGAGGTTTCCGAGGATGCGTTCACGTTCCTGGCGCCCTCTGTTCCCGCCAACGTTCTCGGCATGGCGCACAACACCGGCCAACCGGGCCGTGACCTGCCCGCGCAGGCGTTCCACAAGGCCGCCACAAGTGTCATCGGACCGGGTGACGCGATCGAACTCGCCTCCGACGTCGGCTACGTAGACCCCGAAGTGGAACTGACCGTCGTCGTCGGCCGCAAGGTCCGGGGCCTCACGCTCGATAACGCGCGCGACGCCATCCTCGGTTTCACGATCGGCAACGACGTCTCGGCGAGGGACCTGCAAAAGACCGACGAACTGTGGATCAGCGCGAAAAGCCAGGACACGTTCACTCCTGCGGGACCGTGGATCGTCACGGACCTCAATGACGGCGATCTTTCGATCGGCATCGTGCACAACGGCAGGGAATTGCGCTCGGCCAGCACCGCGGACCTCGGATGGAAAGTGGACGAGATCCTTGTCTACCTGACCTCGTTCATGACCTTGCACCCCGGCGACCTGATCCTCACGGGCTTCCCGGCCGAGTGCGCCAGGATCGAGCCTGGAGACCTCGTGACCTGCCGGATTGAGGGCATTGGAGAGCTCAGCAACCCCGTTGTCGCAGCGTCTTGGGAGAAAATTCCCAGCTTGATGTGACAGGCTTGGGGCATGGAGCCTCCTGCCGTGCCGGCAATTCAGACGCGGCAGACGTCCCTTTACAGGCCATATACAAGCAAGCGGCGCAAAGGCGTGCTGCGCTATCCGGTAGTCAGGCAGCTGATCCGTTTCACCGGCGTCGGGATCATCTGTACCGTCACTTCTCTGGCGCTGTACGCGCTTTTCCGGCCGTGGATGGGACCCCAACCTGCCAACGCCGCGGCCCTGATCATCACCTCTCTCATGAACACGGCCCTGAACCGGCGGTTGACCTTCAAGATCAGCGGCAACCGGAAGAGAACACGGGACCACCTGAACGGGCTGATCGTGATCGCCGTGGCGCTGGTCATCACGGGCGGGAGCCTGGGCGTGCTGCATGCGTTCAGGCCCGAAGCCACCCTCGCCGAGGACCTCTGGACCACCACGCTGTCCGGGTTCGTCGCGACGGCCGTGCGGTTCACGATGCTGCGGCACTGGATTTTCCGCAGGGCCCGCCACGTTTGATTGACTGCCGGTTTCCCAACTAGGTCGCAGTAGATGCCGTTTTGAGCCTTGTAAACGACGTTAAATGCGAGCTAGTTGGGGTGGGGACGGTCAGCGGCGACCGAGCCCCTGCACGCTCCCGACGGCGGCAGCCACCGCTTCCGCGGCTTGCTCCAGTTCCGCTGACGTCACCGTGGAGTCGAAGCTGAAACGGACAGCTGTGTGGGCCACCTCGGGCTCGATTCCCAAGGCCAGCAGGACCGGCGAGGGAGCATCCGATCCAGCCGCGCAGGCCGATCCGCTCGAGCACACCACTCCGAGCCGCTCCAGCTCAAGCAAGACCGACTCCCCGCTCGTGCCGGGGAAGCAGAACGACGCAACCGACGGCAAGCGCTGCGAGGGGTGGCCGGTCAGCACTGCACCCGGCACAGCCTCAAGGACAGAGCGGATGAAGGCATCCCGCAACTCCGAGACGCGCCCGGACTGTCCGGAGTGGGCAAGAGTCAGTGCCGTGGCCAGCGCAACGGCCCCCGCCACGTTTTCCGTCCCGGAGCGCCTGCCCCGCTCCTGGCCGCCGCCATGGACCAGCGGCTCAAGACGCAACCTGCCTTTGGCATAAAGCACGCCGCTGCCCTTGGGCGCCCCGAGCTTGTGGCCCGAGATACTCATGGCGTCTACTCCCAGTTCCTTGACGGCTATCGGTAGCCAGCCGGCAGCCTGGACGGCGTCGGCATGGAACGGCACGCCATATTCCGCAGCCACCTCAGCGAGTTGGCGCACGGGCTGCACGGTCCCGATCTCGTTGTTCGCATACATGATGCTGACGAGGGCTGTCTCCGGACCCAGCACAGCCTGGAGAGCCTCCGGCGTCACCACACCGTGCCGGTCCACGGGGACCACGTCCACCTCGAATCCATGGACGCGTTGCAGGTAAAGCGCGGATTCCTCGACGGCTGGATGCTCTATGGCACTGATGACAACCCGGTTCAGGGCAGGATCCGCCGCCCGCCTCGCGAGGGCGATTCCTTTCACTGCCAGGTTGTCTGCCTCGGTGCCGCCGGAAGTGAAGGTGATCTCCCCTGGCCGGCAACCCAGGGACTTCGCTACCGTCGCCCGGGCCCCGGACAACGCGTCCGCAGCTGCTTCGCCGAGGCTGTGATGACTTGAAGGATTGCCGAACTCCCCCGTCAGATACGGCCACATCGCTTCGAGGACTTCCCTGCGGACGGGCGTCGTCGCCGCTGCGTCGAGGAAGATCATGGCGTCAGCCGAGACCCAAGGAGCGGTCCGGCGTCACGTCGAGCGTGACGTCCAGGCCCAGATCCAGCGCATTGACACTGTGGGTGAGTCCGCCGATGGAAATCACGTCCACTCCCGCGGCGGCGATGTCCGCCACGGTGTTGACGTTGACGTTGCCGCTCGCCTCGACGACGGCGCGGCCAGCCACCTGCCTCACTCCGGCGCGGAGCTCCTCGAGGGAAAAGTTGTCCAGCATGATCGTGTCCACCCCGGCCGCCAGCACGGGTTCGATCTGCTCGGCCCGGTCCACTTCCACCTCGAAGTGTGTGGTGTGGCCCAGCTGGGCCTTGGCGGCCTTGAGCAGTGCAGTGAGTTTCCCGGAATCGCCGCCGGTCATCACGGCCAGGTGGTTGTCCTTGGCCAGAACGGCGTCGGACAGGCTGTAACGGTGGTTGGCTCCCCCGCCGCAGCGCACGGCGTAGCGTTCGAGCACCCGCAGCCCTGGGGTGGTTTTCCGCGTGTCAGTAATGCGGGCCTTGGTGCCATCGACCAGCTTGACGAACTCCGCGGTCTTGGTGGCTATGGCGCTCATGCGCTGGGCAAGGTTGAGCCCGACGCGTTCGGCGAGCAGCACCGAGCGGGCGCGGCCGCTGACCCGAGCGAGGTGGGTTCCGGCGTCGAACGCTTCACCATCGGCCAGCAGCAGCTCCACTTCCGTGTCCGGGTCGATGAGCAGCATGGCGTCACGGAACACCGTCCCGCCGCTGAAGACCCCTGGAACCCGGGCATTGAGCACGGCGGTGGCGCGGGCCCCGGCGGGAATGAGCAGCTGCGAGGTGATGTCGCCGCTCGGCGCGTCCTCCGCGAAGGCCCGCTCCAGAATGTCCCGGACGGGTGCTGCGGGGAGGGTCAGGCTAGTCATTGACGAGGCTCGCTTTCCGGCGGATCGTGTATCTCTGAACAATTTCTTCGCGTTGGGTTTCAGCCGCGTCACTGCGGTAATGCGCCCCGAGCGACCCCCGGCGCACCCCCGCAGCCCGCACCAACAGCTGCGCAGCGAGGAGCAGATTGGCATCTTCATGCACCAAGCGATCCACGGAATCGGGCACATTCTCAGGAAGCACGACGTCGGCCCACACGTTGAGTGCCTCGGCAGCCTCCCGGAGCAACCCCCCGGTCCGGAGAACCCCCGTCTTGGCAGTCATAAGCCGCCGAAGTGCGGTTCGTGAGAAGGGCTCGGGGACCAGCTCGGGCTGCCAGGCGGTGAGGCGACTTTCGTCTGACGGTGTCCCGGCAGCGTGCGTAAAAGCGAGGCCGCCCGCGGCCGAGTTAGCACGCAGAGGGATGCCGTCAGGCGACGCCAAAGGCGACCCGGCGTCGGGGTCTGCAAGGAAAGCCTCGACAGCCCGCCGCCCGAACACGAGCCCTTCGAGCAAGGAGTTGCTGGCCAAGCGGTTCGCGCCCTGGACCCCGGTGCAAGCAACTTCGCCGGCCGCAAGCAACCCAGGAACGGACGTACGGCCGAACAGATCGGTGACTACTCCTCCCATCCAGTAGTGGGCGGCGGGGGCAACCGGAACGGGTTCGAGGGTCCAGTCGAGGCCGGCTTCGCGGGTCCGTGCGCTGAGCGTCGGGAAGCGCTTCTTAAGGAAGCCCTCACCCTTGTTCGCTTCCACGACCCGGGCGTCAAGGAAGACGTGGCCATTGGGATCACCGAGTGAAGCCAGGTGGAGGGCGATGCTGCGGGAGACGACGTCGCGCGGCGCCAGTTCGGCGTCGGGGTGGTAGCGAGGCATGAATCGCTCGCCACTCGCATCTACCAGGACGGCGCCTTCGCCGCGGACCGCTTCGGAGATGAGGAGCGGATCTGCGCCGAGGGGAGCTGGTCCTCCGGCAGCGGAGAGGACCATGCTCGTGGGGTGGAACTGGAAGAACTCGAGGTCTGCGAGTTCAGCGCCTGCCCGCCAGGCGAGCGCGAGTCCGTCGGCCGTTGCGACCGAGGGATTGGTGGTCTGGGCGAACAGCTGCCCCGCCCCGCCGGTGGCGAGCAGCACGGCATCACCGGATACGCTCCCAAGTCGGCCGTTGCGCAAAAATTCGACGCCTGTCACGCGCCCTTCGCACTGGATCAGGGAAGTAGCCTGGGCATGTCCGAGCACCTGGATTTTCCCGGCGTCCTGCGCGTCTAGGACCGCCAGGATGAGCGCGTTCGCGACCCCGGCACCGGTGGCGTCTCCGCCGGTGTGCAGGATCCTTGGCGCGGAGTGGGCGGCTTCGAGTCCCAAGGCGGGATCGCCGTCGTCGTCCGCGTCGAAACGGACACCGAAACGCTCAAGCCCCATGATGTCGAGGCGCGCTTCGGTGCACAGCACCCGCACGGCCTCCTCGTTGCAGTGGCCCGCGCCGGCTTTGAGGGTGTCGGCGATGTGCGCGGCGACGGTATCGCCGGGGGCGGGCTCGTCCAGCACAGCCGAAATCCCGCCCTGGGCAAAGAAGGTGTTGCTGTCCGCAAGCGCCCCCTTGCTGAGCAGGACGACGTCCGCACCGGCCTCGGCGGCCAGCAGCGCGGAGTAGAGGCCGGCGATGCCGCTTCCGACGACGACGAGCCGCCGCCGCGCCGGAGCGCCGGGAATGCGTTCTGCAGTCATGTGAGGCTCGATTCGACTGGTTGGTACGGGGTGTGGCCTAGAGCGGCCGTGCTGCGAGCATGCGTTCGAGGGCGATCTTGGCGTTGTCCTTGACGGATTCGTCTACTGTGATGCGGTTGACCACGCGGCCTTCCACCAGTTCCTCGAGTACCCAGGCGAGGTAGCCGGGGTGGATGCGGTACATCGTGGAACAAGGGCAGATCACCGGGTCAAGGCAGAAGATGGTGTGCTGCGGGTTCTCCGCGGCCAAGCGGTTCACCATGTTGATCTCGGTACCGATCGCGAAGATGGTGGGCTCGGTTGCGGCGGCGATGGCCTTCTTGATGAAGTCGGTGGAGCCTGCGCCGTCGGCCGCGTCGACAACCTCCATGGGGCACTCGGGGTGCACAATGACGTTCACGCCCGGGAATTCGGCGCGCGCCTTCTCGATCTGGCCCACGTTGAAGCGCTTGTGGACGGAGCAGAAGCCGTGCCAGAGGATGACGCGGGAATCCTGCAGGGTCTGCTCGTCGTTTCCGCCGAGCTCCTTGCGGGGGTTCCACATGGGCATCTGCTCCAAGGGCACGCCGAGGGCCTTGGCGGTGTTGCGGCCCAGGTGCTGGTCAGGGAAGAAGAGGACCCGCTGGCCGCGTTCGAAGGCCCATTCGAGGACCGTCTTGGCATTGGAGGACGTGCAGACAATGCCGCCGTTGCGTCCGCAGAAGGCCTTCAATGCGGCCGAGGAGTTCATGTAGGTAACCGGGATGACCGGGGCGCGGCCTTCGGAATCGGGGGCGGTCCCGAAGAGCTCCTCGAGCTGTTCCCAGCATTCCTCCACCGAGTCCTCGTCCGCCATGTCCGCCATGGAGCAGCCGGCGGCCAGGTTCGGCAGGATCACGGCCTGGTCCTCGCTGGACAGGATGTCCGCGGTCTCGGCCATGAAGTGTACGCCGCAGAAGATGATGGCCTCGGCGTCGGGCCTGGTCAGGGCAGCGTTGGCAAGCTGGAAGGAGTCGCCCACGAAATCCGCGTACTGTACAACTTCGTCGCGCTGGTAGAAGTGGCCCAGGATGACGGCCCGGTCCCCCAGCGTCTCCTTGGCGGCGCGGATCCGGGCGTCGAGCTCGGCGTCGCTGGCCAACTTGTACTCTTCGGGCAACTGGCCTTGGCGGGGCGTGGCCGCCGGGGCGTCGTCGGAGCTGGACGCGCCGGGACCGTAAGCCGGGATGCCGGCGAGGGCTTCAGCGAGGTCGTACTCCCACGGGCCCTTGGCCAGAGCGGGGCTGCACGTCGAGCCGGCCGCGGAACGGCCGCTTTCGGCTTCTTCCCGCGTGATCAGCTGGATAGCTGTGTTGACGCTGCTCATGGTGTACTCCTGTTGTCTGGCCCGAGTCCGGGCGTTCCGGTGAAGCGGTAGAGGCGGGGCGGGCGGTGTTTTCCGCCTTGGAGGTATTCACCGGTTTCCTCGATTTCCGGTGTTCCCTTGATTTGCCGGCGGAAGTTTGCCGGATCCAGCTGACGGTCCAGGACAGCCTCGTAGACTTCGCGGACCTGTGCCAGGGTGAAGAATTCACCCAGGAAGTGATAGGCGATGGACCCGTAGGCCATCTTGTTGCGCAGCCGCCACAGGGCGTAGTCCACGATCGCGTTGTGGTCGAAGGCCAATTCCGCGAGCCGGTCTGCCCGGAACCAACGGACGTTCTCGGATTCGTCGGCCAGGGCGGCTTCCGTGGGCTGCACGAGGGCCCAGTAGACGATTGAGACGACCCTTTGCGCGGGCGAGCGGTGCAGGCCGCCGAAGGCATAGAGCTGCTCGAGGTATTGGGGAGCCAGCCCGGTGGTCTCGCGCAGGTTCCGGGACGCGGCATCCTGGAGGGATTCGTCGTGCTGCAGCGGGCCGCCGGGCAGTGCCCACATGTCTTTGAACGGTTCGCGGATGCGGCGCACCAGCGGCAGCCACAACGTGGGTCGGCCGGAGCTTTCACTCGGGCGGAGGGCGAAGATCACCGTCGATATGGCCAACGACGGCGGCGCGAGCCTGCGCTCTGCGACATTGGCGGAGGTGGCGTAGACGGTATTCACCCCGCTTCTTTGCTGTAGGGACGAGAAAATTAGTTAAAGTCAAAATGACTAGAACTAATGGTACGACTGCCGGTGCACAGTGTCCAAATGTTTCAGCCCGCGTTCTCCTTGGCCGCAGCTTCCAGGAGGGGCAAAGTGCGGCCTTGGAAATGGGTATTCAGCACAATCACCGAGGACGAACGGAGCACGGTCTTCGTGGCGATGAGCTTGTCCAGGACGCGCTGCAGGTCCGAGTTCGACTTACCCACCACGCGCACCATGAGGTCCGAACTGCCGGAAACGGTGTGCACCTCAATGAGCTCGGGAATAGCGGCCAGAGCTTCGACGACGGCGTCGTGCCCCCGGTCCTGGTTGATGGTCAGCGAGCAGAAGGCGACCACGGGATAGCCGAAGCCGGCAGGATCCGGCTGCGGAACCCAGGGCGCCACCACCCCGCGCTCGGCCATCCGGTCCAACCGGGACTGGACCGTGGCGCGGGCGACCTTCAAGACCCTGGATGCCTCAAGCACAGACGCCCGCGGGGAGTCGGTGAAAAATCGGACAATCTTGGCATCCAGCTCGTCGACAACCATCAGTTTTTCCCACTTCCGCCCATGAGCTGTACAAATCGGCACTCCATGCGAAGATGTTGCGCCAGCTTGTAACCATCCTCTCACGAGTGTTTTTCGCCACTTTCCTTCAGAAGCGGTAAATTCGGTAAGTCCTACGAGGACCAGCTGACAAACCATTCACAAGAAGGCAAACACGAATGACAACGAAGTCCACCGCTGTTCGACCCTCCATTCCTTCGCAAGGCCTCGGCCACTCGATGAAGCCGCGCCAGCTCACCATGATGGGCCTGGGCAGCGCCATCGGCGCGGGACTCTTCCTCGGCTCGGGTGCCGGAATCCACGCGGCCGGCCCGGCAGTACTCATCTCCTACCTTGTGGCTGGGACCCTGATCATCGTGGTGATGTGGGCGCTGGGCGAGATGGCGGCCGCCAACCCCAACAGCGGGGCCTTCTCGGTCTACGCGGAAAAGGCCATGGGCAAGACCGCCGGATCCACGGTCGGCTGGCTGTGGTGGCTGCAGCTGGTGGTGGTCATCGCCGCAGAGGCGCTCGGCGCAGCAGGCCTGCTGTTCTCCGTCTGGCCGGTCATTCCCGTCTGGGCGCTGGCCTTGGTGTTCATGGTGGCCTTTACCGCGATCAACCTCGCCGGGGTCCGGAACTTCGGTGAGTTCGAATTCTGGTTCGCCATCCTGAAGGTCGCAGCCATTGTTGCCTTCCTCGTCATCGGCGCGGCATTGCTGTTCGGCTGGCTGCCCGGCGTAGCTTCCCCCGGCCTCGGAAACCTGACCGGCAACTTCGCACCGTCCGGCTGGTCCGGAATTGCGGCGGCCCTCTTCGTCGTGATTTTCGCCTTCGGCGGCACCGAAATCGTGAGCGTGGCTGCCGCGGAGACGCAGGACCCCGCACGCAGCGTGGGCAAAGCCATCCGCACGGTGGTGTGGCGCATCCTGGTCTTCTACATCGGTTCGGTCTTCGTCATTGCGGCAGTGTTGCCCTCCGATTCCGAGGGCTTGAAATCACCCTTCGCCGGTGTCCTGAACCTTGCCGGCATCCCGGGAGCCGGCGCGGCCATCACCCTTGTTGCCGTCGTGGCCCTGCTTTCAGCGCTCAACGCCAACCTCTACGGTGCCTCGCGCATGGTCTTCTCGCTGTCTGAGCGCGGCGAAGCGCCGGCTTTCCTGTCGCGTCTGCGCGGCGCACAGGTGCCCATGGCCGCCGTCGGAGTTTCTGTTGCTTTCGGCTTCATCGCCACCATCCTGGAACTGCTCTTCCCCGAGCACGTGCTTCCTGCCTTGCTCAACCTCGTAGGCTCCACCTGCCTCGTGGTGTGGGGCACGGCACTCGTGTCCCAGTTCATCCTGCGCCGCCGCGCCGACCGCGAAGGAACCGAACTGCCGCTTCGCATGAAGGGCTTCCCGTTCCTCACGGTCTTCGGACTGGCACTGCTTGCCCTGATCTTCGCGGTGGGCTTCTCGAATGCCGAGAGCGCGGGCCAGCTGATCGGCACGTTCCTGTTGATCGCATGCATCGCCGTAGCCTGCAGGATCGGCGCGAAGATGAAGTCCGCCCGAAACGCCTAAGCAAACCCAACGGTCCCCACCGCCACCCTCGCCTCGCAAGCTCGGCCAGGGAACCCTGGCGGCGTGGGCCCCAGCAGTTGTTGTCGTTCTGAGCCCTCATAACGACAACAACTGCGAGTTACTTGGGAGGCGCACAAATTGCTAGGTGTTCCCACAGGTAAGCTGGCAGTCCATGGCAGTTTGACTAGCCCCGGATAGGCGGATTGCCTACGATCCGAACGGTGACTACGGTCACGTCCATGGACTCACTTCTTCCCGTCGTGGCCGCAGCCGACGCCGCGCCCCTGTCCCCCGGACAGCTCAGGGAGCTCTATTCCCTGATGGCTGCCGTCCGATACCTGGATACCTCGGCTGTCGCCTGGCAGCGTCAGGGAATCATCCCCGGCTACGCTCCGGAACTCGGCCAGGAGGCCGCCCAGGTCGGCAGCGCCTACGCCCTCGACACTGCACGCGACTTCGCTTTTCCGACATACCGCGAAATGGGCGTCGCAAAGACCATCGGCGTGGACATGGTGGCGTACATGTCCACCCACAAGGCAACGTGGCACGGCGGCATGTACGATCCCCTGGCAAGCCGCCTCGCGCCCATCCAGGCCGTCGTGGCAGGCTCTGTCCTTCATGCCGTCGGCTGGGCCCACGGCCAGACCCTGAGCGGCGGGCACGGAGTGGCCCTCAGCTACTTCGGCGACGGCGCATCCTCCCAAGGCGATGTCCACGAAGCCATGAACTTTGCCGCCGTGATGGAAGCACCTGTTGTCTTCTTCATCCAGAACAACGGCTGGGCGATTTCCGTGCCCACCGAACGGCAGGTGGCCGGCGGCTCGGTGGCAGCACGGGCAGCCGGCTACGGGATCCCGGGCATTCAGGTAGACGGCAACGATGTTGTCGCCGTCTATGAGGCCACCCGCAACGCCTTCGCCCACTGCCGCGCAGGAAACGGTCCGGTTGTGGTCGAGGCCATGACCTACCGCCGCGGGCCGCATTCCACCGCCGACGATCCCGGCCGGTACCGGAGCCTCGACGACGAGCGCATCGACGCCGGCGAGGACCCGCTGGAACGCCTCCGCAAGCGTTTGCTGGCGGAGGGCGCAGCCGACGAGGCATTCTTCACCGCCGCCAACCAGGCTGCCCGGGCAGAGGAAGAAGCCATCCGCACCGGAATCGAAGCCCTCGGTCCCCGCCCCGGCAACGAAATGTTCGATTTCGTCTTCCAGGAAACCACCCCCGCCCTTGAAAACCAGGCCACCCGTTGGCGCGAGGAGTCCGAACATGTCTAAGAGCACCACCGCCATCCTTGAAGCCGCGGCGGCTACCGAGACCCCATCCGTCAAGCTTTCCATGCAGCAAGCCCTCAACCGCGCGTTGGACGAAATCCTCTCCACGGATCCAAAGACCGTGGTCTTCGGCGAGGACTGCGGCCAATTGGGCGGTGTCTTCCGCATCACCGACGGACTACAGGCCAAGCACGGAGAATCCCGGGTCTTTGACACCCCGCTCGCAGAATCGGGCATCCTGGGCATGTCCGTAGGTCTTGCCATGGCCGGCTTCCACCCGATTCCGGAAGTACAGTTCGATGGCTTCGCGTATCCCGCAATCAACCAGATCGTGTGCCAGATCGCCAGGATGAACTACCGCAGCCGCGGCACCCTTCCGATGCCGATCACGCTCCGGGTCCCCAGCTTCGGCGGCATCCGCGCCCCCGAACACCACGGCGAAAGCCTCGAGGCGCTTTTCGCACATGTTCCGGGCCTCAAGGTTGTTTCGCCGTCGGACCCGCACGATGCCTACCACCTGCTCAAGTTCGCGGCCTCGCGGCCGGACCCCGTGATCTTCATGGAACCGAAGTCCCGCTACTGGCAAAAGGGCGACGTCGATGCGTCCGACGGCGGTACCCTCACGGGCGCCCGCATTGTCCGGCCAGGCCGCCACCTGACGCTCGTAGCCTGGGGTGCCATGGTGGCCCGGTGCATGCAGGTCGCCGAACTGGCTGCGGAGGACGGAATCGACGTCGAGGTCCTTGATCTGCGCTGGCTCAAGCCGATCGACGCCGAAGCATTGGCGACTTCCGTCGGAAAGACGCGGCGCGCCGTCGTCGTGCATGAAGCTCCGCTGACCTCAGGGCTGGGGGCCGAAGTGGCCCAACTCATCACGCAAAGCTGCTTCGACACGCTCAAGGCGCCCGTCGAACGGGTCACCGGCTTCGACGTGCCGTATCCCTCCGGCGACCTGGAGGACGAATACATTCCGAACATTGACCGTATCCTCCTGGGGATCCAACGAGTACTGGAGTATCGACGTGGCTGAAATCAGCTTCCCCCTGCCCGATCTTGGCGAAGGCCTTATCGAAGCGACCGTGCTGGACTGGCTCGTCTCCCCCGGCGACCAGGTGGAACGGAACCAGCCGCTCGTGGAGCTGGAAACCAGTAAATCCGCCCTCGAGTTGCCGAGCCCGCAGGCGGGTAAAGTGATCCGTATCCACGGCGCGCCGGGCGAGACCATCAACGTCGGTGAGCCGCTGGTGGTGTTCGAGGTGCCGGACAATACTGCCGGCATCGTGGGCACCGTTCCCACGGATGACGCACCGAAGCGCAGGGTCCGCCTGAGCGCTGTACTTGATGAGGACTGACACCATGAGCGGCAGGCACACGGAAGAGCACATCCACACGGTGGAGGGAACGGATCCGCATCTGTTCGTGGAAGTCCATGAGCCTGCCGAAGGCACCGACGCGGGGCTGCGCCCTATCCTGCTGCTGCACGGTTTCTCCTCGTCCACCAAACTCAATTGGGGCGACACCGGCTGGATTTCCACGCTCAAGTCCGCCGGCCGGCGTGTGATCACGGTGGACCTTCCAGGGCACGGCCGGAGCAGTTCGCCCGAGGACCTGGACTCCTACTCCCCGAGCCGGATCCGCGCGGACCTGCTCCAGATAGTCGCCGACGCCGGTGCGCGCCCTTTGCGTGCAGGTGACCCTACCAGCGGGCTCGACGTCATCGGCTATTCTTTGGGCTCCCGGCTCGCATGGGAATTCGGGGCAACCCAGCCCGAACTCGTCCACCGGCTGGTGTTGGGCGGCCCGAACAAGGAAGACCCCCTGGCGTCCTTCGATCTCGCGGCAGCCCAGCGCTACCTCGCGGACGGCACACCGATTGAAGACGAGTCCACCGCAGGCCTGCTCAAGATGGCACAGCTCTTGCCGAGCAACGATCTTTTTGCGCTCTTGTCCCTGATCGAGGCCATCAAGGGCGAACCATTCGATCCTGCCGAAGCCGTGCCCCACATGCCGATGCTCCTGGTGGCCGGCGAAAAGGACGAACGCGCCGTCACCATGCCGGAGCTCGCTTCGATCGCTTCCCGCGGCGGGGGCTTGGTTGAACAACTGCTCGTGCCGGGGCGGAACCACAGCAACGCCGTGACCAGCCGGGTTTTCAAGGATGCAGCGGTGGCGTTCCTCGGCGTCTAAGTGCTGGTGGAGCGGCGTGCTGGTGGAGCCGCGTGCTGGTGGAGCGGCGGCGTTAGCCGGCCAGCCGCTCCGCATTGAGCGTCATGCGCTCCAGCACGCTCACGGCCATGGCGTATTCGTCGATACCTATCCCCATCGAGAGGTCCCGACGGGATTCTTCAACGAGCCTTTGGGCTTCCGCGTGTTTTGCGTGGCCCAGTTCGCTGAGGCTGATGCGATCGTCCACCATGATGATCATGCCGCGGCCTACCAGCGCGGCGAGTTCGCTTTCGCGGCGTCGCGTGTCACCGCCCCAAAAAGGGTTGAGAATACCGTCAAGATCCTCGGGGCTGAGGGGTGTCTCGGCCAGGACATTGAGGGTCTGCCACTGCCTCCGGCTGAGTTTCAACCTCGCCAAGGTGCTGTCCAGATGCGCCTCCAATGCGGCATCAAGGCGTTTGGTCCAGTAACCGATGGGCTTGTTCACATGGCCCATCGTGGCAGCGCAGGGCGGTCCCGGCAACAAAGGTAGGCTTGATTCAGCGCTGGATTACGTGGAAGTGGGACGAATGGGCATGCGCTTCAAGGACCGCGCGGACGCCGGACGCCGCGTGGCAGCGGGGCTTCCGCAGCTCCGGAAACGGCCGGACACCATCTTGTTGGGCCTCGCCCGCGGTGGGGTTCCCGTGGCGGCCGCTGCCGCCGTCGAGCTCTTCCAGCCTTACGGCGCCATTCTGGTGCGTAAGCTCGGCATCCCGGGGCGTGAAGAAACAGCGTTCGGCGCCTTGGCCTGGTCCAACGGCAGGATCGTCCGCATACTCAACCGGCCCCTCGCAGAACGCATGCTGCGGCACGGAATCACCCAGGCTTCGCTTGATGCGGTGGAGGTTCGCGAGCGGGGAGAACTCCTGCGGCGCGTGAAGACCTACCCGGGTATCAACTTCGACCTCTCGGGCAAGACCGTGGTCCTTGTCGACGACGGACTCGCCACGGGTGCCACGATGCGTGCCGCCGTCGAGGCCGTCCGCGCGGGCGGGGCGGCAACTGTAGTGACCGCCGTTCCCGTGTCCTCCGTCGAAGCCCAGGCGTCCATCAGCCGGGTGTGCGATTTCATGATGTGCCTGCACACGCCGGGCAAGTTCCACGCCGTGGGCGCGTTCTACGAGCACTTCGAACAATTGACCGACGACGACGCGGTGCGGCTTTTGGAGCAGGCGGGGTAGTTCGCGAGCTGCTTTCTACACAGGGTCGCTGACCCTGATTACGCAGTCTGGTCAACGGACAAGAATCAGCCGCGGGTGATCGAGGGCAGGCCCTGGGCCAGGGGGAAATTTCCGACGGCGTTTTGACGGCCGCTCGCCCCGACGGCCCGATGGATGAGCCTGGCGAGGGACGGTGACGGACCCACGCCGAATTCCTGCCTCAGATCGGCGGAGTAGCTCTTGTACGTGCGCAGGGCGGAGACGAGGTCGCCAGAGGCGAGGTGTGCCTGGATCAGCAGCCGGTAGGAGGACTCCCGGAACGGTTCCAGGGAGATTGCCACGGTGGTGACGGCCTTGGTTTCCTCGGCATTTCCACGGCTGAGGTGGTATTCCGCGATGGAGTCGAGGGCTGCTGTCCGCACCATCCGGAAGCGTTCCTGCTCGGTCAGGATCCAGTCCTCGTACCACCCCGGAAGGAGCTCCGCCGTTCGCAGCCGTTCCCACCTTGGGTACCAATCGCCCAGCTCGGAAGCCGGAGCGTGGAGCTCGTATTCGAGATCGGTGATATCAACGCGTACTTGCCTGCTGAGAGCCACGGAATCATCGGTGGTTCCGTCGGCATCAAGCAAGCCGGGGAGCTCGTGATTGATGTGCCAGATGCTGACCCTGAGTCCGACCGCCGCCTGGGCATCGGAGGAGTCGGGCCAGAGCAGTCCGGCGAGGAACGTGCGCGGCCGCTCGCCGAGCAGGGCCAGGGCGGTGATAAGGCGTTGCTGCCGATGCGCTACTTTCTGCCGCCGGCCATCCCTGCTCAGTGTCCAACCGTTGAGCAGGGTCAAGGACCACTGCGGATCTGGTGATGAAACCACGTCTCATTCCCCAATCGAACGTCGGATTTCTGGTGCGCAAAACGTTACGTCGCCTGAGAGTAGCCAGCGTTGACTGGCCCGGTCACGAGTGGCCACTACCTGAATCAAGGATCGCTAACGGATGTCCTACTTACTCGTAATCGATTTTGTTCCCGCTGGCCTTGGAAGCCCTCCGACCCGAATCTTCCACACCAAGGGACACGCCTGCTTGTAACGGTGCTGTAACGGGTTCGGTCCCATGCTCATGCCAACATGCACCTGACCTGGTGCGTGTAACGGCGAGCGAAATCGAGGTGCGGTCATGAACCATCCAGACCCCCTTTTCCGGCGACCCTCCAAAAGAAGGCGCCGCATGTTTCCCAACTGGTGTTCCGCGTTCGTACCGACAAACGGACAGGGGTGAGGGCGGTGTCCATTGGACAGTTGGAGCCTGCTGCCGGCCGGACCCCGGCGGAGTCGACATCGGGGACTCCGCTCCCGGCTGCGTCGATCAGCGTTGTCATTCCCACTTTGAACGAAGCATTGAATCTGCCGTGGGTGCTCAGGCGGATGCCGACGTACGTTGACGAAGTGATAATCGTGGACGGCCGGTCGGAAGACCTCACCGTGGATGTGGCGCGCGCGCTTCGCTTCGACGTCGTCGTGGTGAATGAACTGCATGCCGGCAAGGGCGCCGCCATGCGGGCAGGGTTCGCCGCGGCCACCGGCGATATCATCGTCATGCTCGACGCGGACGGCAGCATGGACCCAAGGGAGATCGGCTGGTTCGTTTCACCCCTGCAGCACGACCACGATTTCGTCAAGGGGTCGCGTTATGTCACCGGCGGCGGTTCCGATGACTTGACTCGTTTGCGCAATCTGGGCAACCGTGCCCTCACAGGATTGGCGAACAAGGCTCTGCACTGCAACTTCTCGGATCTTTGCTACGGGTACATCGCTTTCCGGAGGGAGTGCCTGGAGGTCCTGGAACTCAAGTCCGATGGTTTCGAAATCGAGACCGAACTGGTGTCGCGGGCGGCACGCGCGGGGCTTCGCATTGCTGAGGTGCCAAGCCACGAGCTGTCCCGTATTTCGGGCAACTCGCATCTGCAGACCTTCCGCGACGGGTGGCGCGTCTTGCGCACATTGACCCGTGAGTGCGTCGGATGGGACGCGCCGACGGCGGGGGTACGGCCTGAGGCCCTTCGGCGCGTGAAATACCGGTATCCGGACATGCGGTTTCCCCATGTTCCAACTGACCCTAAGACGGTCCTGGCGATGCTGGCGGACGGCTAATGCCCGGCGGCGGCGCCTGGCCCAGTGTCAGCGTCGTGATCTGTTGCTTCACTGAAGCCCGGTGGGACTTGCTGCTCCGCGGGATCGCATCGGTTCAGTCTCAAACGCTCCGGCCGGACCAGCTTGTTGTCGTCGTCGACCACAACGAGGACCTGTACCGTCGTTTGGGTCTGTACCGGCGACTGACGGGTGCGCTGCAAGGTGTCGATGTAGTGGAGAATGCGGGGCCCCAAGGGCTTTCCGGGGCTCGCAACACCGGAGTGAAGACGGCAACCAGTGACATTGTAGCCTTCCTTGACGACGACGCCGAAGCCGACCCGGACTGGCTGGCCCGGCTCGTCCTGCTCTATGACGATCCGGACGTGTTGGCGGTCGGGGGCCGGGTTGAACCAGTGTGGGAATCAGGGCGGCCGGCCCACTTTCCCGAAGAGCTCGATTGGATTGTTGGATGCACCTATAAAGGATTGCCCAGAGTCGCGGCGCAGGTGCGCAACGTGATCGGAGCGAACATGTCCTTCCGCTGCGATGTCTTTGAACGGGTCGGCGGATTCAATTCTTCCCTTGGCCGGCAAGGTGATCGTCCGCTTGGATGCGAGGAGACGGAATTGTGTCTAAGGGCATCCATGGGCTCCCCCGGAACCCGAGTGGTTTACGAACCGGCAGCCGTTGTTCGCCACCATGTACCTGCGACGCGCGGCACCCTGCGCTACATGTTGTCCAGAGCCTGGTCAGAGGGTGTTTCGAAGGCTCAGGTGACCCGGCTTCTCGGGCGGAGCAAAGTCCTTGGACCGGAACGCCGATATGTCCGCCGAGTCCTGCCGCGCGCGGTTCTGGCCGGGCTACGCGCCTGCGCGCGAGACGGCGACCTCGGAGGCCTGGCCAGGGCGGGAGTGATCGTAGCAGTCCTGGCTGTCACCGCAATTGCCTATCTCCAGAGCCTGTGGCAGTCGCCATCGCCCCAGATGCGCGCACCCGGTTCCGTTTTGTACCGGCTCATTCGCGACAACAGTGGAGGCACGCCCAGTGATTAACCAGCAGATCGCTACGTCAGCGGCAGTGGCCTTTGACGTCCACGGACGCGTCGGAATCCGGGTAGCCCAGGGGACTCCAGGTGCGGCGCAGCTACGAGACATGCTTGCCCCGTTCCTCGGCCCTTCGGATTCGGAGCTGCAGTTGACCATCAGCGGCGGCGTCACTCCCGTTCCCTCGCAATCCCATGCCGAAGACGCCTACCGGTATACAGACGGTTCGTTGTTCCTCCCTGCGGACCGGGTTCAGGTGACCCGCACGGAAAACGGCTTCATGGTCGAAGGGCCGGGCGAATTGCTGACGGCGGTCGTGCCGCTGCTGGACCATTTGTGCATCAGGCAGGATACAGCGATGGTTCACGCGGCGATGGTGAACTATCGGGGAGCCGGCATCCTGATGCCCGCATGGGGCGGCGTCGGGAAAACAAGTACCGTCGCGAAACTCCTGGCCATGCCCGACGTCGGTTTCATGGCCGATGACTGGGGGTTCATCACTGCGGAGGGGACCCTCCTGTCCTACGCAAAACCGATGTTCATCAAGCCCCACCACCGGCCCATCTATCCGGACCTGTTCCAAGGAATCCGCAAGCCGCTCGCGCCGGGCTGGCTGACTTCGGCCATCAGCAACGTGGCCACCGCTGTACACCCTGTCATCGTCCGGTATCCACGGACGGCGGCGTTCACGCGGCGGTGGTCACCCGAACACAGAATGGTCCACCCGGCAGACGTATTCGGCCCAGGGAAAATCGTTCCCCAAGCGCCTGCCCGGATCGCAGTCTTCCTAGAACGCTTCGAGGGAGCGGAGGCACGGTTGGAGCGCCGGACAGAAGCCTGGATGGCAGCGCGCATTGTGGGCAACTTTCATTCGGAATTGCCGTTGGTGTCGCGGCGACTCATCGAGGCCTTGGGGGCCACCGGCCTTGTGGCATTGGGCGAGCATTTCTCCGCAAAAACCTCCGTCATCACCCGAGCGTTGCGTGATGTTCCGTGCTTCGTGCTGCGCCTTCCCGTGACCTGGTCCGCCGACCGGACCTCTGATTACGTAGCAGGCACCGTCACCTCCATGGTGGACGGCCGGCCGTGAGCAGGAAGGCGGACTCCGGCAGCGTCCTGGACGTGTCGGTCGTGATCCCGGCCCGCAACGCCGCCAACTGGCTCGGCGAATGCTTGAAGTCTGTCTTTGACCAGAACCCCCGCGAGGTGATCGTCATCGACGGATGTTCCCAAGACCCCACCGTGGAAATCGCGCGTTCCTACGGGGCACGCGTCATCTCCGACGAGGGCCGGGGACTGCCGGCGGGGCGGATGCTCGGTGCCAGGGCCGCGCACGCCGATCTTGTCGCGCTCATCGATGCTGACGTCGTCTTACCCGCAGGCGTCCTGGAAAAGCTGATTGACGAGTTCAACGCAGGCGGCTTCGATGGCCTGCAGTTCGGACTTGTGAGCGAGCCCGACGGCTCCGGCTACTGGGGAGCCGCCCTTGCCTGGCACCATAACCACAGCAGGGTCCGCTCATGGTTTGGTGTCAGTGCCACGCTCATGCGCCGCAGCGTGCTGCTCGAAGCCGGGTTCGATGAAAGCTTCCGGTCGGGCGAGGACATCGAGCTCAGGATCCGACTCGAGGACAGCGGATACCGCCTCGGCGTCTCCCCCACGACTTTCGTGAGGCACCGGTTCGCTGACACTTTCGGGTACGCCCGCGACCAATGGTTGCAGGACGGGGCAGGCTTGGCGCGCACAATGTACAAGCACTCCGGCCGGGCCGGCTGGCTGGTGCTGCTGCCCTTGCTCGCAACGGTACGAGGCGTCCTTTTCTCCCTGGTCACGGCCCCCCGGTACCTGCCCTACTGGGCTGGCTTCCTCCTATACAACTACCGGGCTTTCGGCAGCACCTTGTTGCGCCTCCCCAAGCAGGGACTCTCCCTCGGCGGGAACGCCGTGTGGCTGGCCGCAGCCCGCATCACGCCAATGGCCGCCGGCCTCCTGTTCTGGGCACTTGCCGCACTCATGATTCCTCCCGATCGTCTCGGGTTGGCCTCTGCAGTGGTCTCCGCGACGATGCTGACGGTGCAGCTAGGAATGCTCGGGGTCGGCCCGGCAACCCTGACGATGTTGCCTGCCCAGACAGACCAAGGCAGGAACCTGATACCGGCAAGCGTCGCGGCGGTGGGCTTTTCGTCACTTCTCACGGGTACGGCGTTGGTCGTCGTGACCTATGTCCTGGGATCCGGCGTCGGCACCGCCTGGAAGGATCCTGCCATGAGCGCAGGCTTTTTCGCTGCAGCGCTCCTCGCCTCTGTCGCGTACCAGCTCGACCATATCGCGGTCGCGCAGGCCCGGGCAGATCGTGCATTGACGCGCAGCCTGATGCAAGCCGTGTTCCAGCTCGTCACCTTGGCGGCGTGCCTGTTTGCGGGTTACCGAGCTCCAGCTGCGATCGTCGTCTCCGTGGCCACGGGTGCCTTGGCGAGCGTACTCCTTGGTCTGCACCAGCTCCGACGTACCGAAGCAACTCCGGACTGGACACAGCTGAGTTGGCGTGAGGCGGCGAAAGTCTGGGGGCCGGGTCTGCGCCAGCATGCGCTGATGCTGGCCGACCGCGCACCCGGATACATCCTTCCACTCGTCGTCGCAGCCGCATTGAACACCTCGGCCGCCGCGGCCTGGTACCTCGTCTGGATGCTTGCTTCGGCGATCTTTTTTGTGCCGCAGTCAGCTGGCTACTCGCTTCAAACCGCTATCGCAGCGGACACGTCCGATACCCGCTTCTCCTCGCGTGCGGGCTTGATCCGGCGGGCCCTGAAAATGAGTCTCCTCCTGACCGCCTTCGCCGGTGTGCTGCTGCTAGCGGCCGGCTCCCTGCTTCTGCCCTTATTGGGATCCGGCTACGCATCGGCGTGGGTGCTGCTTCCTGTCCTCGTTCCGGCCCTGATGCTCACCTGCGTCACCCAGGTATATTACGGTGTGGCCCGTTCCACCGGACGTTTGGCCGAGTCGACCGTGCTCGCGATTGCGGCGTGCGTCCTCTCTTTGGTGCCGGCTCCCGCGGTCGCCCAACGCTACGGCCTCGTCGGGGTTTCCGTGCTCTGGCTGGCCTCCCAACTGGCCACGGCAGTGCTCGCCGCCGCGAGGCTGCATCGCTTCTCGCAAGAGCGCCGCCTTGCCTCGGCCAAACACAAACTCGAGCGCACGTCCGGGTCACGTGCACATGGTGTGCCTGCTCCGTGATGGCCGTACAAACCGCCTGGAGTGTCTCCACCCCCCGCTTGCACCGATCCGACGTCGGTGTGGTCCCTTTCTGTACGACAGACAGGAAACGCCCCCGGCCCGCCCGGCATCGGGCCAACCGGGGTGACCCACGGGTTCCCGGGGCCCTCGTGGTGATGGCGGTGACCGCCCTGATCCTGGGGGTGTGGGCGCTCAAAACCGTGAACATACAGGACATTGGCGGAGCCGGCCTTATCCAGGTCCTGCCCGTCGCCTATTTCTTTGCCCTGGGCCTGAGCCTGGCCGGTTTCGTCGGGTCCCTCGGTCTCAAGGTTCTTCGCCCGTGGTTGCTGGTCATTCAGCTTCTGGTTTTGATCGTCATTCTGCACGGCGCCGACCCGATTATTCACGGCTTGCCTCGCTTGGAAGCCAGCTACCGCCACTTGGGCATCACCGATTACATCACGCAGTCCGGAGGGCTAAACCGGAAGCTCGACGCATACTTCAACTGGCCCGGGTTTTTCGGACTACTGGCGATGCTCTCGAATACCACCGGAGTCCACGATCTGACCTGGGCCGCTACGTGGGCGCCGGTCGGCGTCAACGTCCTGCTCCTGCCCGCCCTGCTTGCCCTGGCTCTGCGCCTTACCTCCAGCCCGAGGCAAGCGTGGGCGGGCGTATGGATGTTCTATCTGGCCAGCTGGGTGGGGCAGGATTACCTATCTCCGCAGGCCTGCGCCTTGCTGCTGCTGCTGACCCTGATCGCCTGTGTTCTGACAGCCTTCACCGGCTGGCCGCGGAAGCCTGCGGGCAAACTCGCTACTCGGCTCAGGAATCTTGCGCGTCGACTCGAACCCGGGAAATCGCCGCCGACTCCCGCCGGACTACCGCAGTCGGCCTTCATCATATTGGCCGCGGTGTGCGTAGTGCTCTTGGCTGGGATGACGGTCGCCCATCAACTCACTCCATTCGCCGCTATCCCTATCCTGGCGCTGCTCGCCCTGAGCGGTAGGTGCCGGCTGCGGTTCCTGCCGGTTCTGGCTTTCCTGCTTCCGGTCTGCTGGCTGGTTCTGGCCGCCACCCCTTTCCTCGTTGGCCACCTGCACACTCTCTTCGGGTCCATCGGCAACATCAACGCCGCCGCTTCCGCCTCGTTGCTCAACAGGGTGGGCGGTAACCCGGGCCACCAGTTCATCGTCTACTCCCGGCTCGCGGAGGGAGCCGTGGTTTGGGTCCTTGCGGGACTGGGTAGCCTCCGGGGACGACGGCTGCGGACGCGGTGGCTAGCTGCTGCCACGGGGACCGTGGCACCTTTCGTCATGTTTCCCCTCCAGTCGTACGGCGGCGAGCTGCTGCTCCGGATATACCTTTTCAGCCTGCCGTTCGCCGCCTGCCTTGTGGTGCTTCCGTTCCTTCCGCGTGGTCCCAGTCCGCCCGGATTGCGCCAGCTGGCCGCACTCCTGCTGCTCGGATCAGTCATCGCCACGGGCACAGTCGCCACCCGGTATGGCAATGACGCCATCGAGAATTTCACTCCCGACGAGATCGCCCTGGTCAACCGGCTTTACGCCGCCGCGCCCCACGGCTCGGTCCTCATCGAGGCAGTTCACGACACCGCCTGGCGGTACGAGAACTACGCCGGCTACCGGTACGAGACCCTCCTCCAAGCGGAGCCGGCACGCCCTGGCGAACCGCAGCCCGGCTGCGCATCGATAACCCAGCTCATCCCGTCCACAGGCGCCTACCTGATAGTCACCGCAAGCCAGGTCGCCGCCGCCGACGTTCTCAACACGGGGCCGAGCGAAGGCTTGCAACATTTCATCGACAGGTGCGCCCTTCAAGGGGGCTGGTCAATGGAGTACCGCAACGCCGGCGGAGTGATCTACCACCTGCAGGGAGCACCGAATGGCATCTGAGCAAAGGGCCATCGGCATCACCGGCACCATCGTGGCCGCCGTCGCACTGGCTTCGATTCCCCTGTCCTTTACGGGCCCGGAGGCTCTTCGCCTTGCCGTCATAGGACCGTTCCTTCTCGCCGGCCCGGGAACAGCGCTCATCCTGCTCCTGAAACCCGCCCGGCTCCGAAAAGGAACCGGATTCGAGGTGATTCCCTTGGCCGTGGCGATAGCGGTGAGCTTCAGCCTTGCCTCGGCAATCCTGCTCTCAACTGCCATGCTTTACTCCGGGTGGTGGCATCCGTCGGTGGCTGTGTCCCTCCTGGCCGTGCTCACTCTGGGGCTCCTCGCTGCCGTGGACCGACGGTCCCGGCGAAGGGAACCGGCGCCGTAACGATGGGGCGGGAAGTACGCCTACGCTTTCGCCCAGATTGCCACCCACGCCACCTGCAGGTGCCCAGCCGTTGCGGGTGCGGGGCAGCCGGTCAGGCAGGATTCGGTCTGGAGGATGTAATGCATCGGCTTGTCGGGGATACCAACAGTGTTGACACCGATCGAGACGCCATCGAGGAAGAACTCAACGCGCCCGGGCGTCCATTCGGTTGTCGCGGTGTGCCATGCCGTGAACCGTGCGCCCGTCCGGTTTTGATGGAAGGTGTTCTTGTCCGGCCGGGCCTCATGGACGGCACCGTAAAAGGACTTGGACAGATCACCTTCGGGGTAATCGATCTCTCCGTCACGAGGCCACACTCCGCTATCGGGCCACAGCAGCCACGCCGTCTTGAACCCCTCCAGTGCTTCGGACCTGAACCGCACCGAATACCGCCCGTACAGCAAACTGTCGTAGGGGCGCCCGTTGGCCGGAAGCAGCTTCGGCGAGGGCGCAGCACCCATCGAGACCCCCTTCTCGGTGTGCAGGTACATGTCGAGCATCCCGTCCTTGACGCTGAGCACCTTCGATGGGTAGTAACCAGACCTGCCACCGCTTTGCTGACCGTCGGTGTCCGGTGTTCCGTCAACGTAGTTCACACTCCACTTGGCGCTATATGCGGGCCCGGGGAAACTCCCAAGCGGGACGTCTCCTTCGCTGAAATCTTCGGTGAATACCTGCCGCCACCCGGGCAGGTCACCCACGGGCATCTGTCCGCCGGCCGGGGACTGCTCCGCTGCGCCCGCTGTCGAAGTTCCGGCAGTCCCGCTGGCGCCGGGGGAAGCGGGACGGGGTGGTCCGTCAATGACACACCCGGAGAAGACCAGCAACAAGGAAGCGGCGAGCACGATCGTCATTCCCGCACGCTGGACAGTCTTGAAACTCTTGCCGTTTTGCCCTTCCTCCACGCGCATGGGAGACAGTGTGGCGGCAAACACATGTCGAAACAAGGGCCGGCCCGCTCGATCGTCCGGGTCCGGAGCCGCTGCATCCACGGCTTCGGCTGCGGATTCACAGGGAACCCGGAGCGGGGAACCATGGCCCTGTTGGACTTGGTGTGCAAGGGTGTCCGGATCGGGATGCCAGCCAGGCCCCCTGCCCGGGGTCGGAAGGAACTTGGAGGAGGCGCGATCAGATGGACCTGAAAAAGAAATCCGGCAGGAAGCTCCTGTGTCACGACGGTCGGCAACGGCGCCGGCCACGCACGGAGCACGTCGTGCTGGCAGTTACGCTCTTGCTGGTCAGTACGGCTTGCCAAGGCCCCTCGGCCAGCAAAACACCGCCTCCCGTTCCGAGCACCACAATCAGCGGCTCCTCTCCGTCCCCGACGTCGGCCTCGTCACCCAGCAACAGCCCCGCGCCCACGGCAGCAGCCGGGAAGATCGGGCACGTCTTCGTGATCAATCTGGAAAACCAGAGCTACAACAAGACCTGGGGTCCGGATTCGCCAGCCCCCTACCTCTCCCAAACTCTGCGTAGCCAGGGTGTCCTCCTGACCCAGTACTACGGCGTCGCCCATCACTCCAACCCCAACTACCTGGCCCAGATCTCCGGACAGGCATCCAACCCGATGACGCGCAATGATTGCACGACCTACGCCCCGTTCATCCAAACCGGAACCGCGGATCCTGGCCAGGTGCTCGGATCGGGCTGCGTCTACCCCGCTTCAGTCCCGACGATCGCCGGGCAACTTAGCGGCGCCGGGAAAACCTGGAAGGGGTACATGGAAGATATGGGCAGGGCGTGCCGGCACCCGAACCCCGGTGCGAAGGACGATTCCCAGAACGCCAAAATCGATGACCAGTACGCCACCCGCCACAATCCCTTCGTCTATTTCACCAGCATCACTTCATCCCCCGGCTGCCAAAACAACGTGGTGGACTATTCCAACCTCGCGAAGGACCTGCAGGCTGCCGCCACCACACCGAACCTGGCGTACATCAGCCCCAATCTCTGCCACGACGGTCACGACAGCCCCTGCGTTGACGGGCAACCCGGCGGCCTGGAGAGCGCTGATGCCTGGCTCAAGGAGCAAGTCCCCGCCATCCTCAACTCACCGGCCTACCGTCAGGACGGTTTGCTCGTCATCACCTTCGACGAGGCGGACGGTAACGCAACCGGCCCCTCGGGCCTGCCGGGAGGAACAGCCGGAGGCCTTGTCGGAGCGCTTGTGCTGTCTCCGTTCAGCAGTCCGGGCACGAGCACTGCAACGATGTACAACCACTACAGCCTTCTCGCCACCATGGAGGACGTTTTCTCAGTCCCCCGTCTCGGATATGCCGGAGCGCCTGGACTGCGGAGCTTCGGCCGGGACGTGTTCAACGCTCAACTTTGACCCTTGGGAAGAAGCCACACCGGCCGGTACGGGCAATCTTGGATTTGGTAACGCAACTGTAACCGTCCCCATGGTGCCATTGGTTCTGGACGGCATTGCCGGGTGCCTGGGCCGGGGACCGTCGCATCAACCCTCGCCACAGGCAGATCAAGCCCGGCTTCATTCCCGACGGAGAAGCCGGGTATCGACCGTAGCTTGGAGGACGGAACAATGAAACGACTGTACCGGCTGGGACTCTCCGGAATGCTCGGTCTCGCTTTGAGTGCCGGCGCGGCACTGGTTGCCGGACCCGCCGAAGCAGCGTCGGTCTCCTGTCAGCCGTCAACCGCGGCACCTGCCGACAGCTTCCCCGGAAACACAGTGGTGGCCGACAACTTCGAATCCGGGTCCTTGTCTTCCTACGGCGTTGTCACCCAAGGGACCGGCACCGCCGCAGTCAGCTCCACCCTGGCCCACGACGGCGCGTGCTCGGCCTACCTCCATGCAACGATTGACTCCGGTTCGATCTCGAATATGTCAGTGCCTCTTCCGGCAGGGGCCGCCCACGCCTACGCCGCCGGCTGGTTCAACATCACCACCGCCGGCGTGGCGGGCAACGACGTCCCCTACTTCCGCTTCTTCTCCGGTGCGACCCGGATCATGGACATCTTCCGCTACAACAGCACCGCCAACTTCGTGCTGAGAGTCACTGCGCCCGACGGAACGTTCAGCTACACAACCATGGTCTCCACTGTTGCCCTCAACAGCTGGCACCACATCGCCATCGATGTCCATGCCAACGGAAGCGCCACGGCGGCTCAGGTCTGGTTCGATGACAAGTCCGTCTATTCCTCCACCACCCTCAACGTCGCGGCGACGTCACTGAGTAGTGTGATGCTGGGCTCCGAACACCCGACACAGCAGGCCGACATCTACGTCGACGATCTCATCGTCAAGAACCAACCGGCATCTTCGTCGTATTCCTTCACCGACGTGACCTCGAGCTACCCCTTCTACAAGGAAATTACCTGGGCCGCCGACGCTGGGATCACCACCGGCTGGGTCATGCCCGACAATAGCCGCCAGTTCCGGCCCCTGGAGTCCATCAGCCGCGAAGCGATGGCCGCCTTCATCTACCGCTATATGGGCAGCCCGGCCTACACCCCGCCGGCAACGCCCAAGTTCCCCGATGTTCCCACGAACAGTCCCTTCTACAAAGAAGTGTCCTGGCTGGCTGCCCAAGGTATTACCACCGGCTATAACGACGGCCCCAACGGGACAGCGACCTTCCATCCCCAAGGCACAGTCAACCGCGACGCCATGGCGGCCTTTATCTATCGCCTGAACGGAAGCCCCGCGGTCTCCGCAACCAGTAACTTCAAAGACGTGCCTTCCAACTACCCCTTCTACAAAGAGATCAGCTGGCTCGCCAGCAACAACATCACCACCGGCTGGGCCCTCCCCGACGGAACCACGGAATTCCGGCCGCTCGCCCCGGTTGCCCGCGACGCCACGGCGGCCTTCCTCTACCGCACCAATGCCAAATACCCCAGGCCCTGAGCACGGCGGCGAGTGAATGAGGGACTGACGGCCAGCGCCGTCGGTCCCTCATTCACTTGTCGCCGTCCTCCTACCCGCCGTGGTGTTAGCCTGCCCCCTGGTCAGTCTTTCCGCTCGAGGAACTCCCGTACGCGGGCGCGGGCCGGCTCGCGGTCGTAACTGTTCACGAGGGCGGCTGCCATGCGGACAGGGTCCCCGAAGAAGAAGTACTCATACAGCGCCTGGCGCCCGGCGAACGCGGAAATGCTGGCATCGAAAGCGAGTTTGAAGAGGCGCACGCGCTCCGGCCCGGTCAGCGTCTTCGCCTGCAGGTACAGCTCGATATCCGGCAATGCCTCACTGGCCACGTCCGCTTCGCCCGGCAGAGCCATGAGACCGGATGCCGAGAACTTCCTGATGATTGCCGGGAATCGCTGGGCAACTTTGGGGTACCAGTTGCGTGCGGCGTTCAGTGTGGGCCAATGCGGCAGGAACACGCCATCCGGGCTTGGTGCCGCCTGGGCTTCCGCCGCCACCATGAGGGCCTTGCCGATTTCAACGGTTTCGATCAGCTCCGCAAGGTCTTCCTGGATGTGCTGGAAACCGTCAATCCCGATCGACGCCGCAATTTCCGAGGCAAGGCCCAGGAAGAACTCGCTCTTGGCGATGGTCCGTGTCACCACTTGGTGGGTCATGAGGGCCCCGGCGCCCGTCTCGGAGTAGAAGGCATTGCACAGTTCAGGATGGCCGAGCATGAAGATGCGTTCGTTGGGAACGAACACGTGGTCGAAAACGACGACGGCGTCCATCTCCTCGAAGCGGCTCGCGAGCGGTTCGTCATGGGTGCTTCCGCCGTTGTAGAGCGAGGTCCGGCACAGGTAGCGCATGCCGGGCGCATCGTTCGGGAGGGCGAACGCGTAGGAATAGGGAGCATCTTCCGGCGTCGAGCGCAGGAGCGTCGAGGGGAACACGAGGAGCTCGTCCGCGATCGGCGCGATCGTGGCGAGCATGCGCGCACCGTGGACCACGATGCCGTCCTCGCGTTCTTCCACGACCCTCGCCGAGAGTTGGCCGCCGAGCTGTTCGGAACCTGACACCGAACGGTTGACCTGCGGCGGGATCAGCGTGTGCGTAGCCAGGAGATCGTTCTCCCGGCAATGCTCGTAGTATTTGCGGATGTTTTCGCCAAACATCGGATCGGCCTGGGCAAACCACTTTTCCGCGGCCGCGAGCGCCGTGAGGGCGCCGTTCATGTAGTCGCCCGTCCGGCCCAGGAATCCAAGGGAGTACTCCGCCCAGGTGCGGATGGCCGCATGCCGATGTTCGAGGTCTTCCTTGCTGCGCGGCACCAGGAACGAGGCACTCACCCGGTCACCCGTCGTCGGGGACTCGTAGGTGAGGGCGTCCGCATACTTCGGGTCGTGCTGCATGTCGAAGAGCTTTGCGTACGTGCGGGCCACATTCATGAAGGACGGGTGGTCGGCGATCTTCTCGGTGACCATTTCGCCGTCGATCAGGACGTGGGGGTTCATCGAGTTGAGCTTGTCCAGGTACTGCTGTCCGGTCCGGATTCCCATGGTTGTCTCCAATGATGGTTGAGCTGAAACGGCCTTGCGTGGTGGATGCTGCGTCGACGGGCGCGGCGGCAACTACAGTAGATCCTCCATTCCCAATTGGCTTTCCGGGATGGTGGTGAAAGAGCTGTTCGCGAAGGCGAGCGCGTCGCCGCTGCGGTAGTTGAAGTCCACCACTTCACCCAGATAGAGCGTGTGGTCTCCGCCGTCGTAGGCTGCCCACGGCGTGCATTCGAAGTAGGCGAGGACGTTGGAAAGCCGCGGCGCGGTGTCTCCTTCGACCCACCGCGGCTCGGGCCCGGGACGGCCCGCGAAATGCAGGGCGAGCTGCTTTTGTTCAGCACCCAGGATATTGACGCTGAACGGCCTCCCGGCGAGCTCGTCGTGGGCTTTGGTGTTGCGGGCGATGCTGACCAGGACCAGGGGTGGTTCCATGGACACTGCGGTGAAGGAATTCACGGTGATGCCATGCCGCTTGGTGGCGCCGTCGAACGTTACGATGGCGACGCCTGTGGCGAAGCGGCCCAGGCTGCCCCGGAAATGATGTGCCCGCGGCCGCGACGTGCGGCCAGGGGATCCCGGCTCCGCATTCTGGCTGGACTTGGCAATCATCGTCGATTCCTGGCTGGAGATTGTTCTATAAGTGACTTTGTTCTATATTTGAGTTCTATATTTGAACAACAAATTCTCATACAGAACCATAGTCTTTTGTGTGCTACAGCACAAGACGGCGGGCCGGCCTCGTTAGGCCCCAACATAGGATGGAGCGCATGATGTCTTCCAGCGCTGCGAAAAGCCTGCAGGAAACGACGGCGACGGTCTCGCCGTCGAAGACCCTCTCCCGCGGAATCCAGGCCCTGGAAATCATGGCGGCTGCCGAGCGCCCCTTGACCATTGCGGAACTCGCCGGCGCCCTGGGCGTCCATCGCTCGGTGGCCTACCGTATCCTCCGCACGCTGGAGGATCACTCCCTGCTCGTACGCGACGACGCCGGACGCGTCCAGCCCGGTCCTGGCCTTGCGGTGCTGGCACGGGGCGTCTCCCGGGACCTCCAGACGGCCGCCCTCCCGGAGCTGACGCAGCTTGCGAATACCTTGAACATGACGGCCTTCGTAGCGATCTGGGACCATCAGGACTGCGTCACGCTGGTCACGGTGGAGCCCCGCCACTCAGCCGCGACGTTGGCACAGCATCCCGGCACGCGCCACCCCGTGAACACCGGGGCACCTGGAATCGCGATCCAGTCCTCCATGAGCGAGGACGAGTGGGCCGCCCGCGCTCCCGGCCTGCCGTATCGCCCGGAAGCGGCGGAAGCGCGCCGGCTCGGCTATGCGGCAAGCCACGACGAAGTCATCGCAGGCTTGTCATCTTTGGCCGCCCCCATCCAGGTGCCGGGCGGCCGGCCTGCGGCGATCGCCGTCGTCTACATCCGCCGCGACCAGGACCAGGCCGCCGTCGGCGAAGCACTGGCAGCGAGCGCGGCACGCATAGAGTCCCAGCTGGCATAAAAATGCCCCATAAGTGAGCGAGCGTCGTTAGTGTCGGGTGCTTGGCCTGCGCCGGAGGACCAGTCCTGCGATGATGCCGAGCACAAGAAGCGCGCCCGAAGCAGCCGTGGACACCACAAAAGCGGCGGCGGGACCCTGGGTTTGGGCCAGCTGGCCGGCAAGATAGGCGCCCAACGCCGTACCCGCCACGATGCCGCTCGCCAGGGCCGTCATGACCGTTGCCATGCGTCCGGCCGGTGCCACGACTCCCCCGATGCTGAAGACCGTCACCATGACGGGTCCTACGGGAATTCCGAGCACCAAGAGAACGATGACCATCGGCCAGATCCCTGCCGGAAGGAACAAGAGAAGAGAGAAGGCTGTCATCGCGGCCGCGGCGAGCATCCAGCGGATGGCCAGCCGAAAGCGCTGCGGCCAATAGGCAACAGACAGCGCAGCGACGGCGGAGCTCAGGCCCATGACGGAATACATCAGCCCCGCAATTTCCGCCGTGGCGAACTGGGCGGAGAAAGCGCTCAACGCATTTTGCGTCGCACCGAAGAAAGTCCCCATGCAGACCATGGCCAGCACCGGAACAGCGACCTTCAGCCAGGCCACGGAACGGCCCCTCGACTTCTGCTTCGCGGGGACGCTCCCGACGCCGGCACCCGCCTTGCGCTTTGCCGGCACCACAGCCAATTGTGAAGGATGCACGGCGAAAGCCGGCACGAGCGTGGCGGTAAGGACGGCCGCCAAAGCCAGCGGAAGCCAAGGGGCTACGAGGCTCGCGAGAATACCGACCAGCGCAGGACCGAGGACGAAAGTGACTTCGTCCGCGGTTCCCTCGTAGGACAACGCGGTATCAAGGTCGGCCCGGCTGGACGCCACGCTTCCAGGACCGGCGGCATTCCCGCCGGCTCCAGGCTTCGAATTCCGGGTGTTCAGGTTCAGGGTAGTCAGAGCCATCCAACGGACACGGGCCATGGGCCCCACCTGCGGGCAACTCGCTCCGGCAAGGAAAGCCGTCACCAAAATGGCTATCGCATCCGTGGGGGTGTTGAAATCGGGTGTCAGGTACGCGGCGACGAGCAATGCGATGACCGTCGCGGCGTTGAGAGCGGCGGCTATCAGAAGGACAGGGCGCTGTCCTGAACGGTCAGCGAGCGAGCCGAGCACAGGTGCGCCCAAGGCCGATCCGATGCCGACGGCTCCGGCGGCCAGCCCGCCGATAGCGTAGGAATGGCTGACGGCCGTGACAAGGGTGAGGGTGCCGACGGTCAGCATGGCGAGGGGCAGCCTCGCTAAGAGTCCCAGCGGCAGGAAGTTGCGGCCGGCGAGCTCGGGCAGGCGGGCGAAGCGGCCAGGCAGGCGCGAGCGGCGGGGCGCGGCTTTCGGGGACTCGGCCGACGGGGGCGCAGCAGGGAATGAAGGGGCAGCCTGTAGCGCGGTATCCGCCGCGGAGTTCTGTGGGGAGGAGTTCATGATTCCGGGTTCGCTCAATGATGCGCATCGTCCCTCCTCCCGATGCGCGCGACCCGGTGTAACCCTCCAAGTCTACCGGACGGCCCGCCCTAGGCTGCCGCGGCGTCGACGATTCGCACAGTGGAGCCGTTCCGGTTCTTGATTACCTGCAGCTGGCTGCTGATTCTCTGTTTCATCTCGGCAACGTGGCTGACCAGCCCCACTACCCTGCCGCCGTCGCGCAGTCCCTCCAGTGCATCCATGACCTGCTCGAGGGATTGCTCGTCAAGGCTCCCGAAGCCCTCATCGACGAACAAGGTTTCGATGTCTACACCGCCGGCCTCCTCCTGCACCACATCGGCGAGCCCCAAGGCCAACGCGAGCGACGCCATGAACGACTCCCCGCCGGACAGTGTGGCGGTGTCCCGCCGCTGTCCTGTCCACTCATCCACGACTTCCAGGCCCAGACCCGATTTCGCGCCCCTCGCCGCCTTGGCGTCCGTGTGCTGCAGGGTGTACCTGCCATCGCTCATGGCGATAAGCCGCTCCGACGCCGCTGCCGCAACTTGTTCGAGGCGGGCGGCCAGCACGTAGCTGTTGAGGCTCATTTTGTAACCGTTGTCGCCTGCACCTCTGGCGGTTTCGGCGAGCTCGTTGAGTACCCGGGCAAGTTCGCGGGGGCCGCGCCCCGAGGCCGCGGCTTCTTCGTACTGCGAGCGGATCGCGGCCAGGCTGGCCACCGTCCTGGCAGCGAGTCCCGCGGCAAGATCCAGGCGGCGGGCCGTTTCTTCCGCCTGTCCGGCCTCCTGTTCGAGGGCAGCAAGCTCGACAGTGGTCAGGGGCACCTCCCCGATCTGCCTTTCCTTGGCAGCGAGCACGAAATCCTCGGACTCGAAGAGTTCCGCGAGGCGGGCGCTCTCGGTCTCTGCGGCCCTGATGGTTTCATCGAGCCGGGCGGCGTGCTGCTCGTCGAGGATTTCGAGCCGCGCGGCCTCCGCAGTATCGAATCCGTGCGCCGAAAGGGCACGGTCCAAAGCTGTGGATGCATCATCCAATGCCTCCCGGGCCCGTTCCAACTGCTCGCCTGCAGCCACAGCGGACTGCAGGAGTTCGCGTTGCCTGCGCAGGTCCTCAATCCGGCCGCGCAGTGTGTCGAAGCCATCACGCAGGCCGCAAAGCAAGGTCTCCAGGGACTCACGTTGTTCGCCCAGCAGGACCTTGATGGACCCGGCCTGCGCCGCGGCGGTGTCCTCCTGTAGTTGTTCTTCCTCCAAGCGGGCAATGCTCTCCATCACTCGGGCAAGGTCTGCCTTTCCCTGTTTGAGCCGGTCGGCGGCGGAACGCGCCGCGGCCAGGGCGTCTTTGGCCAAGGCCTCGGCCAAAGCGGCTTGCTTGGGATCGACGTCTCCACCTTGGGCAGCGAGCACTGCAACTTCCTGCTCGGCGGACGCCAGCTCGCCTGCCGCTTGGAGAAGTTCATGCTCGCTCTCCTCATAGCGTTCGTGGGCGGATCGCTCTTCCTCGGCAAGGGCCAACGCGGTTAGCCCGGCTGGCGCCGGGGAAGGGTGCTCGGCGCTTCCGCAGACAGGGCATGCTTCGCCGTCGTGCAGCTTTGCGGCGAGTTCGGCGGCGGCATTCGCCAGCCGGGATTCGCGGAGATCCAGCCAGAGTTGTCGGAGGTCCTGGGAAAGCGCCCGGGCAAACGCGTGGCGCTTCACTGCCGCGGACTGGGAGTCAAGGGCGCCTGCGTAACGGGCCACGGTCTTGACAGCGTTCTGGGCTGCTGCAACTTCGCTTTCCCGCAGGGGCAGCTCCGAAGCGGCAACTTCGAGCGGGCCCAGCTCGCGTTCCAACGCAACCGCCTCCGAACGGAGCCCGGTCAACGCAAGGGACCGCGCCGCTTTGGCCGACTCCCGCTGCCTTGCGGCGAGCTCAAGCGCATCAAGTCTGGCGGTGATGTCCTCGAGCTTTTGTTCATCCCCTACCCGGGCCTCCACGACGGCCATCGTCTCTTGAATCCCGGCAAGCGATGTGCCGGGGTCGCTCGCGTCAAGGGAGGCGGCACGCAGCTTCGCCGTCGCCGCCTCCTCCTTCGAGCCCGCCAGGTCCAGGGCGTTCGCGGCGCGGTCCACGGCGTCCAGCTGTCCGCCGAGGACCGCGGCTTTCCGATGCCGTCCAAGTCGCTCGCGGAATTCCTGCACTTCTGCCTCGCGGGCGGAGAGGGCATCGCGCCGGAGCGTGGCGGCGTCGAGCTTCGCGTGCCGGTGAACCCGCTCCCGGGCGGAGTTGAGCTTGTCTGCGATCTGAAGCCGGACGGCATCGGCAGAGCCGGCAGCGCGCTGCCGCTCGAGAGATTCGGCCCGGGCGCGGGCCTCGAGGTTCCCGAGCCGAAGTTCAGGCGTGGACCCACTGGATCCGGAGTCATCAGGATCCAGGTCAACGGGCTCTTCGATCCCGAGTTGCGCGTACTCTGCCTCCGCCCGCTGCACGAGCAGCTGAAGACCGTTCTGGTTGTCCTGAACTTTTGCGCGTGCGGCGTTTGCCTGGAGTGCCAGCTGCTGCTCGATCGCTTCAAAACGCTGGGTTCCGAAGAGCTTCTGCAGAAGATCCAGCCGGTCGGACGCCTTGGAACGCAAGAAAGCCGCGAAGTCCCCCTGCGGGAGCATGACCACCCGGGTGAACTGGTCCCGGTCCATCCCCAGGACGTCACCGATTTCCATGCCGGCTTCGTCGTTGCGGGAGGTCTTTTCTTCCCAGGAGCCATCTATCCGTTCGCGCAGAAGAGTTTTGGCCTGCTGGGTGGTGAAGCCCTTGCGCCCACGGGCACTTGGCCTGTCCCACGCCGGGGAGCGGGTGACCTCGAAGCGTCTGCCTCGCGCCGAAAATTCGCAGACAACCCGCGGCTCCGCTGCCGGTTCGGCGTGGTCGCTCCGCAAGCGTTTGCCGTCCTGGCGGGCGCCCGGCACGGAGCCGTACAGTGCAAAGCAGATAGCGTCGAGCACACTCGTCTTTCCCGCGCCGGTGGCACCGTTCAAGAGGAACAGTCCCTGGGCCCCCAGGTGGTCGAAATCAATCGATTGAACCCCGGCAAACGGCCCGAAAGCCTCAATTTCAAGGCGGTGGATTCTCACAGCCCTGCTCCTTCCAGCCGGACCGCTTCCAAGGCTTCCCGAAGGGCGGCAAGTTCTGCTTCGTCAGCAGGCCTTCCCCGCACATGGTCAAGGAAGCCGCAGCAAACACCGAGATCGTCCTCGGCCTCGGCAAGCCTGCTGCTGTAGCTCGCTTTGGCCTTTCCCGCGACGTCCTCAGGGTCAAAGCCCAGCACGAGCGTGTCCGGGAACCGGGCACGCAGCTGTTCCATGGCCTGCGCCGGCCGCACGGAGTCCGTGAGGGTGACTTGGCAATACGCGGTCTCGGCCCAGGAATATTCCGCCGATTCCAAAAGTTCGGCGAGCTTCCCGCGGAGAATCGCCAGTTCCCGTGGTGCTTTCCAGAGAATTTCCCCGACGCTCTCAACACCGTCGACGCCGACGTCGATCAACCACGCACCCTTCCTATGCTTGGCCTCGGAGAACGAGTATGCGAGCGGCGAACCCGAATACCGGACGTGCTCCGAGAGTTCCTGCCGCCCGTGCAGATGCCCAAGGGCCGTGTAGCCGAAGCCATCGAAGAGATCCAGGGGCACCGCCCCCAAACCGCCGATGCTCAAATCGCGTTCGCTGTCCGAAGTGATGCCGCCGCTCGCGAAAGTGTGTGCCAGCACAATGGAGTGCACCGGTCCTGTCTCGCTTCTGCGGGCAATGTCCTCACGGATGAGCTGCACCGCGGCCTGTGTGACGTCAAAGTGACTTGCAGTTTGTGTCCCGAGCCGTTCGGCAACCAACCTCGGTTCAAGGTACGGAATGCCGTACACGGCAAGCACCGGGGCACCCTCCCCGGCTGCGTGGTGTTTGCTGTCCAGGTGGTTGCTGTCCAGGTGTTTGCTGTCCAGTGGAAAAAGGACCGGGGAGTCGAGATCCTCTACCCGGGTCCGCAGGTGGACTCCCCCGCGCTCCAGCAGGCGTGAAGCGAAACCAAGGCGGATCGCGGAATCGTGGTTGCCGCTGGTCAGCACCACCTTGGCACCGGCGTCCGTGATCCGCACGAGGGCGTCGTCGAGCAGCTTCACGACATCCAGGCCCGGAAGGGCACGGTCGTAGACGTCCCCCGCAATCAGGACGACGTCCACCGACTGTTCCCGGATGACCGCGAGCAATTGCTCAATGAAGTCGCGCTGGGCGTCGAGCATCCCGACCCCATGGAACGAGCGTCCCAGATGCCAATCCGAAGTGTGCAAAAGCCTCATGTTTTCAAGCTAACCGGAGGCCCGGACATTATTGGGGCGGCGCGGCGGCACCGGCCGTAACAGGGCCCTCCAGGCGGCTGAATTTCCTGCCTCAGCCCCGCTTGCCGTCGAAGAAGTCGCGGGCAGGGTCGACGTCGGGTTTTTCTTCGGCGGGAGCCGCAGCGGGCGCCGCAGCCGGCGTGGAATCCTCGGCCGCGCGTTCCGGGGCAGCCGCTTCGGCCTTGTCGTCGGACTTTTCGTCCCATCGGTCGGCCGGCAGCGGTTCTTCGACCTCTGCCACGACTGCCGGAGTGGACTCCCCGAAACCGCGGAAGATGAGGCCTGCAATCGCCGCGCCAACGAGCGGTGCAACCCAGAAGAGCCAGAGCTGCTCCACTGCCCAGCTGGAGCTGAAAATGGCGGAAGCGGTGGCGCGGGCCGGGTTGAAGGCAAGGTTGCCGGTTGATTGGCCCAGCTGCAGCAGGACCGCGACCGTCAGGCCGACGGCGAACGGTGCCGCGATCTTGCTGGGATTGCGCCGGGCAGTGACGCCCAGGAAGACCCCCACCAGGAGCGCTGCGCCAAGGACCTCAATGAGCATCACGCCGGTCACGGCAACCTGGAAGGGGGAATGCGCGCCGAAACCCGACGTTGAGGTTTCAAAGACGGCTCGGCTATCCGGGATATTTGGCACAGTCCTCACGACGGCGAAGAGCGCCAAAGCGCCCAAGAGGCCGCCCACAATCTGGGCCCCGAGGTATGCGGCTCCGTCCACGAGCTTCATCCGGCCGGCAACCAAGTGGCCAACCGTGATGGCCGGGTTGAAGTGGCCGCCCGACAAATAGCCGAAGGCAAGCATCGCAGCAGTAACGCTCAGGCCGCTGGCCAGCGACGCCGGCATCGGAACCGCCTGGGGGTTGATGAAGATCAGCACGCCCAAGCCAATAACCACAAGGAACAGCGTCCCCAGAGCTTCAGCGGACGCCCGGGCAAGGAGCCGGGTGCCGCGGGAGGATGGAACGGACACAGTCGTGGTCATGTCGAATGATTCCTTAGTTCGAAGTTCGGGTGGTCTTTTGCGGAGGAGAACGCACCACGCACGGCAACGAGCCATGTTGCGGACCGCGCATTTGCCCTGCTGGCATCCTTTCAGCCGAGTCTGGACGCTTCCTGAATCCGAGCCTAGCCGCCCAACGCGATTGCGGCGACCGCAGCGCAGGCGAGCGCGATAATGGACAAGGCGCTTGCAAGCATCAAGACAGCCGACGCTTCCTCCGTGCCGTGGTGCAGCTGATGGGACCGGACCCAGACGACGCAGCCCAGGACGATCGTCGCTGCGGCTGCCGTCACGGCGCAGATTCCCTGGTAGTCGAGTCCCGGTATCCCGGTGGGAAGCTGCCCCGCGCCGGACTTGGCCGTCAACCATCTGCGCCAGATGAAGAGATCCACTACCAGAAGCGAAATCAGGGTCCGGCGCCAAGCGAGCGTGGTGCGCTCAGGTTGCAGGCCCGGATCCCTGGAGTCAACGGTCAACGCGCTACCAGGATCAGCACGGCAAAGGTGAAGGCTGCCACGGCAACCACAATGGTCATCAGCAGCATGACGCGTGAGAACGGCAGGGCTTGGTCGTAGCGCATAGCCGCCTCCATCTGCGCCCACCGGCGGTAGGCAAGCGTCGCGAGGCCCGCTCCGATCATGGAAAGCACAACGCACAAGACGATGCGTACGGGCTGGGGCGCGATGTTCGGGGCAAGCTGGTCGATGGCGACGGCACCAGCCAGCAGCGCCAACGAGGTACGGATCCACGCAAGGAAGGTCCGCTCGTTTGCGAGGGAGAATCTGTAGTCCGGGGTCTTTCCGGTTTTCCGCCACGCGGGTTCACGCATCACTGCCTCCTGGTTCACGAGCCACCGTATCAGCGGGGATGTGAAGACCGACCAAGCGGCCACGGTAAATTACCACTATGAGTGCTGAACCGTCCCCCGCCGCCGCGCCATCCTTCGAGTCCCGGGTATACGGCTGCCTGCTGGGAGGCGCCTTGGGCGATTCGCTCGGCTACGCCGTCGAGTTCGACGACGTAGCCACCATCCGTTCCCGCTTCGGCGCCGCGGGCCTCACCTCTTTCGGCCAGCTCGACGGCGGCAGCCACTTTTCCGACGACACCCAGATGACGCTGTACACCGTTGACGGCCTCGTGGAAGCCCTCGAGTGGGCCAATGACGGCGTAGCGGCGGATGAAACCGCATGCCTTTGGTTGGCTTACCTGCGATGGCTCGCCACCCAAGGTGTGGCCTTGCCGTCGTCGGCCCCCGTTCCCCCACCGCGGTGGATCGACGGGCAGGAGGTACTCCGGCACCGCAGGCATCCGGGCAAAGCGTGCCTGAGCGGGCTCGCCACGGGACAGATGGGGACAAAGTTCCGCCCTGTCAATCCGGAGTCGAAGGGCTGCGGCACGGTGATGCGGTCCGCGCCATTTGGCCTGGTCCCCCATATTTCCGAAGCCACGGTCTACAAGCTGAGCACCGATGCCGCGTCCTTGACCCACGGGCACCCTTCGGCGCTGCAAAGTGCAGGTGCCTTCAGCGTGCTGGTGCACCAACTGAGCGCGGGCGCGGATGTACGGGCTGCGGCCGAGCATGCGTTGAGCCTGGTGTCAGCGCTGCCGGATCCAGCTCCCGAGCTCCTGGAACGCCTCCGCCAGGCGCTGGAACTCTCTTCCGCCGGCACCTTGCTCAGCCCCGAGGAACTCACTGAGCACCTGGGCGAAGGCTGGGTCGCAGAGGAGGCACTCGCCGTCGGGCTCTATGCAGTGCTGGCAACCGCCGCGGCAGCGCAGACACAGCGTGATCCGGCAGCCCATTTCCGCCAGGCCATAGCCGTGGCACTAAACCACAGCGGCGACAGCGACTCCACCGCGTCGATCGCGGGCAATATCCTCGGTGTACTGCACGGCGAAGAGGCCCTGCCCTCGGACTGGCTTGAAGCCCTTGAAGCTCCTGACGTCATCCGCGGGATGGCGCAGCGGCTTATCGCCGTCACCGCGGGCTAGCAGGCAAGCGGCTCAAAGCCCGCGAAGCGCGATGTTGTTGCACGCTTCGCAGACGTCCTCGGGGATGAACCCGCGCCGCTGCAGTACGCCGAAAATCGCGCAGCCGAGGCAGAATCCTACAAACGACTCAAGCGACGCGGCCACAATCAGCAAGGCGAGCAGGATCCACGCACCCAGCGCGAAGCCGGCGAAGAACAGGACCACGGCCGCCGTGCTGAGCGCCGCACCGATTCCCTGTGCGAAGCGCTTGGGCGGACCCGGGACCAGTTTGGCAGGGCCGACCCGGGGAGCCAGCACCTTGACGGACAACAAGGCAAACGGCGAGATCCGCGGCCCAAAGAGTACCCGCAACCAGAAACCGGCAGCAATCAACACGAGTCCCCAGCCAAAGCCGCTCACAAGGGTGGCCACCGCCGCCAAAACCACAAGGCCGGCCGTGATCCTCGCGGCGTACTCGTTGACGGGGTTGGGGAAAGCGAAAGCGGCGCGCCAACCGGCGGCCGCGGGAGCCGGCGTCCCTGCGGTGGGCCGCGCGGTGTCGGGCTGATTTCCCTGTGTCATGGCTCAAGGCTAGGAGCGCGGGCAAGCTACGGGAAGCTTTGTTGCTCCGTGTGAATTTTGACCCGGCTAGTGCCCGCCGACCATCTGCAGGAACTCCCCCTCGGAGAGAACCTCGATCTGCTGGCCGCGGCTGTGCAACTCCAGGACCCGCTTTGCTTTGCCGGTGAGACGGCCGCTCCGGAGATCGCCGGCCACAAAGCCGTCACCTACAACCAGGACCGTGGTCCTGCCGGTTACGCGGCTCTCCGGACGCGCGCCCATCTCCGCTGCCCGCTGTTTCGCTTCGGGCCGGGCAATCGCAAGCTCACCGGTGAAGACGACGGTCTGCCCGAACAGGGGGTGGCCCGGTTCCGCTGCGGGGTTGGGTACCGGATTGGTGCCTTCTTCCGGCCAATTGCTCCAAGCGCGCCCAAGCTGGCCGGCACTGCGCCCGACGCCGGACTGGCCGGCGGCCGCGAAGCGTTCTCCGCCGCCGGCCGCGAGCGCAGCGAGCGTTTGCTTGGACAGGCCGTCTCCTGGCTGGAAGGCCTGTTGTTTGGGTATGGCCAAGCCGAGGGAAAGGTAGAGCTCAGCGATGCTGTTGGCGTTGTTCCGGCGCGCGATGTCCACCAGGATCCCGGCGCAGGCCCGGGCGTCCTCGGCGGCGTCGTGATGGTTCACGAGGGGCACGCCCGCCTCCTCCGCGGCGTAGGGCAAGGAATTGGACACCAGGGAGTAGCAGCGCCGGGACAACATCACCGTGCAGACGTACTCGTAAGCGGGGCCCGGCAGGCCGGAAACTTCAAGCCCGGAACGGATGACGCCCAGATCGAATGCCGCATTGTGTGCGGCAAGGACATCGCCGCCGATGAAAGCCCCGATTTCAGGGAAGAGTTCGCCAAAGCGTGGAGCCCCCGCGACATCCTCCGCCCGGATGCCATGGATCCGGGTGTTGTGGTATTCGAAGTGGTCATGGTTTTCCGGCGGCCGCATGAGCCAGGAGGCTTCCTCCACCACGACGCCGCCACGGACTTTGCTCAGGCCGACTGAGCACGGGGAACCCCTGAATCCGTTCGCAGTTTCAAAGTCGATCGCCGTAAAGTCCAATGCCACTGGTCAAGGTTACAGGTGGAAAGGGGCCCCAGAGCGCTGGTGATGGCCACGACCTGCCACGGGTCGCCTTTCAGACCTCGTCCGCCGTCTCCTGCAGCTTGGTCAACGCCTTCTTGGTTGCCCTTTGGGTCAGGACATGGATGACCGCTCCCGCGGCCCCCGCGGCTAAGGAGAACAAGACCACGCCCGGGAGGGAGTCCTCCAGATTGGTCGCATCCTTGGGTGCGGGTTTCCCGGTGGACTTGCTCCAGATGGCCTCCAGGGTCTTGTTCGCCGCAATTCCGGCGCCCATGCCTACAAACAGGCCAAGTAGTTTGATCAGGACGTTCATCTCGTTCCTCCGATTGTGGCCTCACGGGCCCGTTCACGCGTCTTCGGTGCTGCGGGGCGTGCGCCGTACTACGCCAAATGCTTTCCTCCGGTGACGCCGACAACGGATCCCGACATGTAGCTTGCCTCCGCGGTGGCCAGCAGCACGAATGTCGCCGCCAGTTCAGCGGGTTGGCCTGCCCTCCCGAGGGGTGTGTCCTCACCGAAGTGGACTATTTTTTCGCGCGGCTGGGTCGGGGGCTGAAGTGGCGTCCAGATCGGTCCGGGTGCCACCGCGTTGACGCGGATTCCCCGCGGCCCCAGGGACTCAGCCAGCGAAAACGTCATGTTGATGATGGCCGCTTTGGTGGCCGCGTAATCGAAAAGGCTCGGGCTCGGGTGGTAGCCCTGGATGGACGACACGTTGATGATCGCCGAACCAGGCTGCAGATGGGGCAGCGCGGCTTTGGTCAGCCAGAAAAGGGCGTAGACGTTGGACTTGAAGGTCCGGTCGAACTGCTCGCTCGTAAGGTCTTCGATTCCATTGCTCGTGGTCATTTGATAGCCGGCGTTGTTGACGAGCACGTTCAACCCGCCGAACTCGGCAACGGTTTGGGAGATGACATCCTGGCAGAATGCCTCGTCGCTGAGGTCGCCGGGCAACGCCAAAGCACTCCGGCCGGCGTCTTCGATCAACTGGACCGTGTGCACGGCGTCCTGTTCTTCTTCGGGCAGGTACGTGAAGGCGACGTCCGCTCCTTCCCGGGCATAGGCAATCGCGGCGGCCCTTCCGATACCGGAATCCGCACCGGTGATCAGGGTCCGGAACCCTTCCATGCGGTGGTGTCCGATGTAGGTGCTTTCGCCGTGGTCCGGGCGGGGACGCATTGCGTCGGTCCAGCCTGGGTAGTCCTGAGTCTGCGGCTCGAACGTCCCGGCCGGGTACCGGGTCCGGGGATCCTGCGCTCCGTCCGGAACATCGGGGTGCCTGATGACCTGATTCTCCAAAGCCATCACAATATCCTCGTCGAGATCGCTTTCGCTTGATTCCATGTTGTCAACCAGCTCGTCTGCCTGTTGGTCATCCTCAGGGAAGTCGCGTTCTGCCATCACTGTTCCTCCATCTGGTCGTCGTCGCGAGAAATCGCCCGGCTCCTCCTGCGCATACCCCGGACAGTTGAAGTGTTTGCCGCTCTTAAACCTAAAACCCACCCGCCGGAGCGCACAAGATCGTCAGCATACTTATATTCTTGATTGAACACCTTGGCATTTAGGCGGATCGATCCGCCGCACCCTATGGCCATTCCCGCGAGCCGTCGGTATCGTGTGGCGATCGGGGCGGCATCGAAGAAGCCCTGCCCCTGTCTCGGCGAAGGAGATTTCTGTGAGCGAAAGCGTTCGGGCGCTATCCGGCCGTGGAGCCGTCGAGCTGATGCTGGTCCGTCACGGTGAGAGCCTGGGAAACCTGGCAGCGTCGGCGGCCGGACTGTCCGGCGCGGAAGTCATTGACGTCCCGGCGCGGGACGCCGACGTCGACCTGTCACCGATCGGTTACCAGCAGGCCACCGCTTTAGGTGGTTCCTTCAGCAGGCTTCCACCGTCGCAGCGCCCGGACGTGATCTGGTGCTCCCCGTACGCCCGGGCGCATCGTACCGCGGAAATTATTGTAGAGACGGCGGGCTGGACGGTGCCGCTCGTCGTGGATGAGCGGCTTAGGGACCGCGAGCTTGGCATCCTGGACACGCTGACCGCCAAGGGTGTGGAGCTCAGGCTGCCCGAGGAGGCCCTTCGCCGCCGATGGTTGGGGAAGTTCTACTACAGGCCCCCTGGCGGGGAGTCCTGGACCGACGTGGTACTCAGGCTGCGGAGCTTTCTTTCCGATCTTGAACAGCTCTCCGGAGGAGAACGTGTCCTCGTGGTCGGCCATGACGCCGTCATCCTGCTGTTCAGGTACCTCCTGGAAGGCCTATCCGAACAGGAGCTCCTGGATATAGCCGCCACAACCAGCGTTTTGAACGCTTCCCTCACGCGGTATGTCCGCACCGAAGGTCACGGCCCCTGGACACTGGAGAGCTTCAACGTCGCAGATCATCTCCTGGAGCAAGGAGTTGCCCTCACCGAACACGGAAGCGACGCCGATGTCCGTCCGCGGTGACCTTCCGGCTACCCCCGTGACCCCCGCCCTCCTGCGGAGCTGGCCACTGCCGGCAACGGGTTCAGGCAAGCACGAGCGAGGGAGCGTGCTGGTCATCGGCGGGAGCCGCAAAACACCAGGGGCCGCCCTCCTCGCCGGCACCTCGGCGCTTCGCGCAGGTGCGGGCCGCCTCACGCTTGCCGTTGCCGAATCCGCGGCTGTGGCATTGGCAGTCGCCATGCCTGAGGCGGGAGTCATCGGCTTGCCCGAAACGTCCTCCGGCTCCGTCCGCTCGACAGCTCACGAGGCGTTGAAGCCGGAGCTCGACGCGGCCGACGCAGTGCTCATCGGGCCTGGCCTGGACGACCCGGAAGAGACAGCCCGACTACTGAGAAACCTTTTAGGCATGGAACAGACTCGGGAGGACCACACCCTCGTCCTCGACGCCTATGCGTTGGGGATCCTCAAGCGGCTCTTGCCGGATATCCGGCCTTGGGCCGGACGTCTCATCCTGACCCCGAACCTGACTGAATTGGGGCTGCTCCTCGGGCGCGATCCTGAGGACATCCGCAACGACGTCAGCGAAGTCTCCGACAAGTACCAGGCGGTGGTCAGTTGCCAGGGCATCATTGCCCAACCCCGCAACGCGGACCCGCGGGAAACCGGAAACGGAGCCACGACGTGCTGGGAGATCACCACCGGTTCAGGAGGACTTGGAACTTCCGGCAGCGGAGACGTGCTGGCCGGAACCATCGCCGGACTCCGGGCCCGCGGAACAACAGATGCGCAGGCAGCCTGTTGGGGATCGTACCTGCATGCCGCAGCCGGAGACAGGCTGGCCAGCCGGAAAGGAAGCCCCGGATACCTCGCCAGGGAACTTGCCGACGAACTGCCGCCCCTCATGATGGAACTGAACACATGAAAGGAACGGGACCATGGACGCGCTCGGGGCACGTGTGAGAGTTAGCTTCCGGTCTCTTCCGGGTGTTCCCGGGCCCGCTCTTCATCGGGGTTTTCACGGCTTTCATCCGGGATAAAGTCCGGGTCCACCTTGCTGCCCATGCTTTCGCCCGCGACGTTGTCGGGCGTCTTGTTCCGGGCTGCTTCTTCCTCGTCCCGTTCATGGCGCCCTTGTGCACGCTCTTCGCTCATGCGCCAAAGGTAGCCCCGCCAAAGGACGGTGTCGAGGCCTGTTGCCCAGTCCACCCGGAGCGTCGCCCAGTCCACCGGAGCCCGGCGTCAATGCTTCGTGGAAAAGTCGGCTTGTGACCGCGCCTCCCGGGGACCGGCGGGGTAGCCGCCGCGGCGGCTGGCCAGGATGATTGCGAGCGCCGCCGCCGTCGGGACAGCTGCGGCCAGTGGCACCCACAGGGCGCCGACGGTGGTCAGGGCCAGAGCGCCATACCCGGCGCCGACGGCGATGCCGAGTTGAATGGTCACCACGGTCAAGCCGTTCGCGGCGTCCTTGTGTTCTCCGCCGGCGCGAAGGATTGCCGCCTGGTTGTAGATACCGACGGCCCCGAAGGCGGTTCCCCACATGGTCACCAGGACGATTTCGCCCAGCCAGGTGCCGCCAAGCAGCGGCAAGAGGCCGAAGGCCAGCACCAGCACGGCGACCGCGGAAAGCAGGGAACGCCGCGGATGGGAATCGGCAGTGAGCCCGGCGATCCAGATCCCCACGAGGCTGGAGGCCCCCACCACGGACAGCGAAATGCTCGTGAAGGCATCCGGCAGTCCGGAGACGCGGAGGAACGGCGCGATGTAGGTGAAGAGGGTGAAGTGGCCCAAAAGCAAGAGCGGCCAGGCTGTCGCCACTGCGATCACGCCGGGCAGCTTCAGTGCTCCGCGGAGAGTCGGCGTCGTGTTGCCGTCCTCGTCGGGGGCTGCGGGGAGCACCCATACGGCCAGCAAGGCGAGAACCGCACCGACTCCGGCCAGGATAAGGAAAGAAGCGCGCCAGGTGAGCACCGAGCCCATGAGGGTGCCGATCGGAGCGCCGACGGCCAGCGCGATGCTGTTACCGCTAAAGACCATGGCCATTGCTTTTCCAACGGAGTGCGCTGGAACGATCCTGGCGACGTAGGGGGCCATGCTGGACCAGAGCATCCCGTGGGCCACGCCCCCGAGGAGCCTCGCGGCAACTGCCAATCCCAGGCTCGGGCTGGACGCCAGCAGCACGTTGCTGAGTGCGAACGCGAGCACGGTGGCGATCAACAACGCCTTGCGGGGGACTCGGCCGCCGAGCAGCCTCGACAAGGGAAGCGCTGTGAAAACGATGACTGCCGCATAGGCGGCCGTCAGCGACCCTACGGCCGATTCGTCTACTCCCAGGTCCCGGCTGATCTGCGGCAGCAGCCCCGACGGGAGGAGTTCAGTGGTGACGGCGGTGAAGCCTGCCGCGGCGAGGATCAGAAGACCTCCCCACGGGAACACCGGGGCTGACGCCGCAGCGACCGTCGCCGGTGTCCTGGATATGGCTGCTTCTTGCTTCAAAAGTTCTTCCTCGTCAGTCATGTTCAGTTAGCTGCGGACGCAGAAGCCTTCGTGTCTTCTGTCCACCTCCACCACGCTACCCACACCAGGGGACCGGAGGCAGTGTCTGTCAGACACCCCCAGCCGCTCTCTCAAGGGCCCGACGGCGGTTGTCCCGTACCCTTGAAGGGTGACCCTTTCTGCGATGAACGACTTTGCCGTATCTGCTTTGGTGGGTGCAGGACCGGTGCAGCCGCATATGTCCGCGCTCCTCCCCGACTGGTTGAACCCCCAGATCTTCCTGGCCGACCCCGCTTTGGCTCCATGGGTGGTCCTGCTCGTGTGCGGCATTGTGTTCGCCGAGACCGGACTGCTGGTGGGCTTCTTCCTGCCCGGCGACTCGATGCTCTTCACCGCAGGGCTCCTCGTCGCCACGGACACCATCAAGTTCAATATCTGGGCACTGGCCGCCCTCATCGTTGTGTCGGCGATCATCGGCAACCAGAGCGGCTACCTTATTGGCTCCAAAGCCGGACCGGCCATCTTCAACAAGCCTGATTCCAAGCTGTTCAAGCGGGAGAACGTCGAGAGCGCGCACGCCTTCTTCGAAAAGCACGGCGGCAAGGCCCTGATCCTGGCCCGTTTCGTTCCGATCATCCGCACTTTCGTCCCGGTGATTGTCGGCGTCGCCCAGATGGACAAGCGCAAGTTCTTCATTTTCAACGTCATCGGGGCAGTGCTCTGGGGCGGTGGCGTCACGCTGCTCGGCTACCTGCTCGGCGACAAGGTGCCGTGGGTCCGGGACAACCTCGACATCATCTTCGTGGTCATCGTCCTGATCTCGGTGGTCCCCGTGGCCGTTGAGGTCATCCGCGGCTTGCTGGCCAAGCGCAAAGCCAGGGACCGCGGCGCGGAACCTGTCGAAGAGTTCATCGAGGGACACGACGCCGGAAAGCACGGCGAGCGCTAAGCCCACTGGCTTATGGAACGAGGCACCCCGCAGTTCGTTTGCGGGGTGCCTCACTCTTTTTCAGCGCAGGGCGTCCACAATGGCGGGGAGCAGCGCCCTGAACGCCTTACCGCGGTGGCTGATGGCGTTCTTCTCCTCGGAACTCAGCTCGGCGCAACTGCGGTCCAGTCCCTGCGGCTGGAGCACGGGGTCGTAACCGAATCCACCCGCGCCGCGCGGTTCACGCAAGAGAGTGCCTTCCAGCTGGCCGTACTCGACCACCTCGCGCGCCCCGCCGTCGACGGCGGCCGGTACAGCGAGCGCCGCCGCGCAGACAAACGCTGCCCCGCGGTGTGCATCGGGGACGTCGGAGAGCTGCGCCAGCAAGAGCTGCAGGTTGGCGGCATCGTCACCGTGCCGGCCGGACCAGCGGGCCGAGAAGATGCCCGGGGCTCCGCCCAGGACGTCCACGGCCAGCCCCGAGTCATCGGCAATCGCCACCAGGCCCGTGGCCTCGGCCACGGCCCGTGCCTTGAGCAGGGAGTTCTCGGCAAACGTCACGCCGGTCTCGGCAACATCGGGAGCTCCGGCGGCAGCGGCGTCAATCACCTGGGTATCGACGTCGAGTCCTGGCACCTGCCCCCTGAGGAGTTCCCTGAGTTCGCGCAGTTTCCCCTTGTTGTGGGTGGCGAGAACGAGCCGCGGCGTAGTTGCGGTAATTGCCTCGCTCACGGGGCCTCGGCCAAGGTCTCGCGCTGGATTGCTGCCAACTCCCCCGTGCCGATGAGGGCAAGGTCCAGCAAGGCATTCAGTTCATCGCGGTCGAAGGGGGCTCCCTCGGCGGTGCCCTGGACTTCCACGAACTTGCCGGAGCCTGTGACCACCACGTTCATGTCGGTTTCCGCGCGAACGTCCTCGACGTAGGGCAGGTCCAGCATCGGGATACCGTCGATGATTCCCACGGAGACAGCAGCGATCGTGTCGATCAGCGGCTGCGCGTTCTTGGCGATCATCTTGTTCTCGCGGGCGAAGCGGATCGCTTCGGCAAGCGCCACGTAGGCGCCGGTGATCGCGGCGGTGCGGGTGCCGCCGTCGGCCTGAAGGACATCGCAGTCCAGCACGATCGTGTTCTCGCCCAGGGCCTTGGTGTCGATGATGGAACGCAGCGAGCGACCGATCAGGCGCGAAATCTCGTGGGTGCGTCCGCCGATCCGGCCTTTGACGGATTCACGGTCGGAACGGGTGTTCGTGGCCCGCGGCAGCATGGCGTATTCGGCCGTGACCCAGCCGCGGCCTTCGCCTTTGAGCCAGCGCGGGACGCCCTCGGTCAGGGACGCCGTGCACAGTACCCGGGTGTTGCCGAATTCGATCAGGGCCGAACCTTCAGCCTGCTTGGACCAGCCTCGGGTGATGCTGATGGGACGGAGTTGATCGGGCGTACGGCCGTCGGCACGGATGACGGGGACAGATGTGGCTTCGGAAGTCATACTGCAAGCTTAGCGATCCGGTGGCCCTTGCTGGACGACGCAGCCGGACGGGGCAGCCGGACTACGCAGCTGGACTACGGGTTCAGACCGTGTAGTGGACTCCGGCAACCGCGACGGCGACATCGCCGGCGAACTCGGGCCGCGCCTCCGCCATGACCTTGGTCTGCGACGTCCAGACCGGGATGTGGGTCAGCAGGAGGCGTCGGGCTCCGGCGGCTGTCGCTGCTTGGCCCGCGCGCTTGCCGGTCAGGTGCACGTCCTTGATGTCGTCGTCTCGTCCTTCTTCAAAGGCGGCCTCGCACAGAAAGAGATCGGCGTTGCGGGCGGCGTCCTCAAGGCCCTGGCACGAGTCCGTGTCTCCCGAGTAGGTGAGGATCCTGCTCACCGCTTTGCCTTCTTTGTCCGGCTCGGTGACCTCGACGCGCAAGGCGTATGCCTCCTCCACCGGGTGGTTCACGGCATACGGCGTCACGGTGAACGGTCCGAGCTGCACGGATTGGCGTTCGCTCCAGTTGCTGAAGTCGAATTCGTCATGCATTCCGGGGTCCAGTTCCAAGCCGTAGGCGGTGGCCATGCGGTCGGCTGTCGCCGCCGGACCCCAGACGGGGATCCTGTCCCGTCCCCAGCCGCCCGGCTTCCAGCGGACGGCGACGTGCAGTCCGCAAAGGTCCATGCAATGGTCGGGGTGCAAGTGGGTCAGGAAGATGGCGTCGATATCTTCGAGGTCCGTGTAGCGCTGGATGGCCCCGAGGGCACCGCTGCCGAGGTCCATGACGATCTTCCACTGGCGTTCGCCATCGTGCGCGGTCAGCAGATAGCACGACGCCGGAGAGCCGGGACCGGGGAAGGAACCCGTGCAGCCAACAATGGTCAGTTTCACTGGATGCGGCCCCCGCGGGCCGCGCCGAATTCGTTCACGGTGAACGCTGCAGGGTCGACGAAATTGGACGTCCTCGCATGATGGCCTCCCGCGCGGGCGGCTTCCAGCATTTCCGGGGTGATACGGGCGAGGCTTCCGGTCGGGTACTGGGCGGCTACATGGTCCACGTGGCGCACGGAGAGGACCTCCGGGCCGAGGAAACGGCGGGCCAGGGTTTCGAACTGCGCGGCGTCGCCGGTGGCCATGAAGTCGTGCCGGGGCAGGCCGGGATCGGTGCGCTGGATCCCGTGGGTGGCCAGGGCGCGGTAGACGTCCTTGGCAGTCTCCTCGGCGCTCGACACAAGAGTGACATCTTCCCCCATGACGAAGGAGATCACCCCGGTGAGCAAGGGATAGTGCGTGCAACCCAGCACAACGGTATCCACACCGGCATCCCTGAGCGGTTCCAGGTATTCGTGGGCCGCAGCCAGCAGTTCGGGACCGGTGGTGATGCCAGCCTCCACGAAACTCACGAATTCCGGACAGGCCACCGAGGTGATGCTCAGGTCCGGGGCAGCGGCGAAGGTGTCCTCGTATGCGCGGGAACCCACCGTGGCCGATGTCCCGATCACGCCGATCCGGCCGGATCTCGTGGCGGAAACCGCCCGGCGGACGGCGGGCTGGATGACCTCGATGACGGGAATCCCGTAGCGGGCGGTATAGCGTTCGCGGGCATCGCGCAAGACTGCGGCCGAGGCAGAGTTGCAGGCGATGGTCAGGAGTTTCACGCCGGAGTCCACGAGTTCGTCCATGACCCCGAGGGCATTGGCGCGGACTTCGGCGATGGGGAGCGGCCCGTACGGTCCGTTGGCTGTGTCCCCTACGTAGATGATCGACTCATGGGGCAACTGGTCGATGATGGACCGTGCCACGGTGAGTCCGCCGACTCCGGAATCGAAGACACCGATGGGGCGTGATCCCAGCAAGGGGTTGTGTGCTTTGCTGTTCAGTGTTTCCGGCTTGCGCTGGGATTCAGGCGCCGCTGCGGCGCTCTCCCCCTCCGATACCGGGTCCGATGCTGAGTTCATGATTCTTAGAGAATAAGCCAAGGCATGTGCTGCAGCCATGACATGTGGCGGAGGCCTCGTGTCTGTTTTGTCACACGAACGGCCAAAAGCACGGCAATTTCACTCAGGACTTCCGGTCCATCGAGGCCATCATGGCCTGGACCAACGATTCCTGGAGCCACGTGGTGAAGTTGTAGACGAGCGCCAGGTAGCTCTCGACGTCTTCGGCCTGGGACCAGTCCTGCATGGCATGGACATGGTCGGCATCCGCTTCGTCGCGGATATCGAGGCGCTCCGCCAGCACCAAACGAACATCATTGAGGGCCATGGACCAGAGCTTCGCCTCTTCCGGGGTGAGGACGAGCTCGTTTCGGTCCAGGCCCATCGCGGTGGCCCGGAGCGCGCCGATTTTCCCTTCCCGCAGCGAGCGCTCGGTGAGCTGGCGGAACTCGAGGGACGCGGCGTCGTCGTTCTTCATGACGTTCGGCAAGAGCCGCAACAGGGCGCGGTCGGAGGGTTCCTTGACGTTCATGTCCAGGCCGATCAAGGCCGTCAGGGGATCTTCGTTGCTGGACAGCTGCGGTTCCAGCATTGAAATGACATCGTCCAGGAGTCCGCGCAGGAGTTCGCGCTCGGCGGGCTCAAGGTAGCCGGTGATGCCTTTGAGTCCGTACTTGAAAGCCTTAGCCACGTGCGCCGCCCTTGCGTCCCCGGCCGTCGCCGCTGCTGCTTGCCTTTTCAACGGTGGCCCACAGGCCGTAGCCGTGCATGGCGACCGCGTGCTGCTCCACTTGTTCCTTGCCACCGTACGCCACGATGGACCGGCCCTTCCTGTGGACCTCGAGCATGAGTTTGTTGGATTTTGCCTCGGAATAGCCGAAGTAGCTCTGGAACACATAGCTCACATAGCTCATGAGATTGACGGGATCGTTCCAGACAACCAAGTTCCAAGGGATGTCAGCAGCGCTGAGGACGTCGGTGGACGACTGCTCCGAGATGTCCGTCCGTTCTTCTCCCTTTAAGCCTGCGTCTGTCACGGTGCAGGTGGCTGTATGGATGCCGGGGGCTGTGCCGGGGCCGACGGTAGTGGTCATCTGTCCATTCTAATGGTGGTGGACGGGCGAGACCTGGGAGCCGGTGGGGACTAGAGTGAATCCGTGAGTAGATCCGTCGCCTGGGACCACCCCCGCACGTCGTTGTACACCGATCACTATGAGCTGACCATGCTGGAAGCTGCCCTCCATTCGGGCGCGGCGCACCGGCGCTCCGTCTTCGAGGCCTTCGCCCGCCGCCTGCCCGACGGACGCCGCTACGGCATCGTCGCCGGCACCGGCCGGCTGCTTGAAGGAATCAAGGACTTCCGTTTCGGAGATGCCGAGCTCGCGTTTCTCGATCAGCACAAAGTAGTTGACAGGCAGACCCTGGACTTCCTCGCCGAATACAGGTTTTCCGGCGACATCTGGGGCTATCCGGAGGGCGAGGCCTACTTCCCCGGCTCTCCCATCCTGATTGTCGAATCGACGTTCGCGGAAGCGTGCATCCTGGAAACGTACATCCTGTCCGTGCTCAACCATGACACCGCGATCGCTTCGGCCGCCTCCCGGATGACCAGCGCGGCCGGCAACCGGCCGTGCATCGAGATGGGCTCCCGGCGCACGCAGGAGGAATCCGCGACGGCGGCAGCCCGCGCCGCGGTCATCGCCGGTTTCGGCAGTACTTCCAACCTCGAGGCCGGCCGCCGTTACGGCATCAAGACCGTGGGCACGGCGGCCCACTCATTCACGCTCCTGCACGATACCGAGCGCGAGGCCTTCGAAGCGCAGATCGCCGCCTTCGGACCGGGAACGACGCTTCTGGTGGACACGTACGACGTCGAGGTCGGGGTACGCACCGCCATCGAACTCGCGGGTGACCAGCTCGGAGCGGTCCGCCTCGACTCCGGAGACCTGGTGGCCCAGGCACAATGGGTTCGCGAGCTTCTGGACAACCTCGGCAACGTCAACACCCGGATCGTCGTCACCTCGGATCTCGATGAATATGCCATCGCAGCTCTGCAATCGGCGCCGGTGGATGTTTACGGCGTAGGTACCTCCCTGGTCACAGGATCGGGAGCCCCGACGGCCAGCATGGTCTACAAGCTGGTCAGCCGGACCAACGATGCCGGGGAATTCGTTCCCGTGGCCAAGGTTGCCAAAAACAAGGCCAGCGTGGGCGGCCGAAAATACGCCCTTCGCAAACTCAACGAACACGGCATCGCCACCCAGGAGATCGTGGGCATCGGACACCGGCCGGAAGACGACGGCAACGACCGCCCGCTGCTCCAGCAGTTCATCAAGAATGGCGAAGTACTCCCGGGGTGGACGGGACATGAGGGCGTGGTCCGGGCACAGCAACGCCATACTGCGACCATGGCCGAACTCCCCCCGGTAGTCCGGAGGCTGCAGCGCGGCGAGCCGGCAATCCCCACCGTCTACGAGGAGGACTGAATGTCCCGTGCCCTGATTATCGTCGACGTCCAGAACGATTTCTGCGAGGGCGGGTCCCTCGCAGTGGAAGGTGGCGCCGCCACGGCCGCCGCTATCAGCGAATACCTTGACTCGAACCGCCAGCACTTCGACCACGTCGTGGCCACGCAGGACTGGCACGTGGACCCGGGCAGCCATTTTTCGGAAACACCGGACCTCGTGGACAGTTGGCCACCGCATTGCCGTGCCGGGAGCAAGGGTGCCGAACTGCACCCGGATCTCGACACCGAGTACATCCAGGCCTACTTCCGGAAGGGGCAGTACACCGCGGCCTATTCGGGGTTCGAAGGAGTCCTGGCACCCGAAGACGAAGTTCCCATGGGTGAACTCGCCCCCGGTGCCGTCCCGTCCGTCGAGCTGGACGAGGACGCCCTCGGCCTCGACGACTGGCTGCAGAGCCACGGGGTGGAGGAAGTGGTGGTCGTGGGAATAGCCACGGACTACTGCGTCAAGGCCACGGCCTTGGACGCGGTGCAGGCGGGCTACTCCGTGACCGTTATCGGTGAACTCACTGCCGGAATCGCGGAGGATCTGGAAGAGACCTACGCGGAACTGGAAGAAAACGGCGTCGAACTGGGCCAGGTCTAAGGACCGGGAGCCCGGCCAGGCAGAGCTACTTCCGTCCGATGAACCAATCCTGGAGCTTGCGCAGCCGCGACTGCAATTGCTCCTCGTTTGCCTGCGCGACTGCCGGACCGCCGCACACCTCGCGCAACTTATTGTGGACGACGCCGTGCGGGGTACCGGTGCGGGCCGACCAGGCCGCGACGTTTTTTGCGAGCTCATTGCGCAGGTCCATCAGCATGCGGTGGTCCGGAACCGCGGGTGACGCGGCGGCAGCCAATGGAGATTGGCGCTTCTTCCTCGACTGCTGAGCATGCTGCCGCTGACGAAGCAACGTTCCTACTTGTTCGGCGTCGAGCAGCCCGGGGATCCCGAGGAAATCAAGCTCGTCCTCGGATCCGATATCGGCCCCCGTGCCGAATTCGCCGCCGTCGAACAGCACCCTGTCAAACGATGCCTGGGAATCGAGGGCCTCGAATTTGCCCTTCTCCAGGGAGTCCGAGGCCTTCTCTTCGCGGTTGGCCTCGGCCATCAGGTTCTCTTCGGGGTTGAAGAGGCCGTCAGGGTCTTCCTTCTCAGGCCGGTCCAGCGCGTGGTCGCGCTCGGCTTCCATGGAGTTGGCCAAGGCCATCAGGGGCGGCACGGACGGCAAAAAGACCGACGCCGTTTCCCCTCGTTTGCGCGCACGGACGAATCGGCCCACGGCTTGGGCGAAGAACAGCGGCGTGGACGTGGACGTCGCGTAGACGCCCACCGAAAGCCTGGGGACGTCAACGCCTTCGGACACCATGCGGACGGCCACCATCCAGCGTTTGTCGCTGGCGGTGAACTCCTCGATTTTGTGCGAAGCCTTGGAATCATCGGACAAGATCACCGTGGGCGACTGGCCCGTGATCTTCTTGAGCTGGCCGGCATACGCGCGCGCGTCGTCGTGATCGGTGGCAATCACCAGGCCGCCGGCGTCGGGCACGGTACGCCGCACCTCGCTGAGGCGCTTGTCTGCGGCGGCAAGAACGGCGGGAATCCATTCGCCGCTCGGGTTCAGCGCGGTACGCCATGCCTGGGAGGTGATGTCCTTGGTCACGGCAGCCTCGCCGAGGGAAGCCGCCATTTCGTCTCCCGCGCTGGTCCGCCAACGCATCTGGCCCGAATACGCCATGAACAACACGGGACGGACAACGTGGTCCCGCAAAGCATTGCCGTAACCGTAGGTGTAGTCCGCCTTCGAGCGGCGGATGCCGTCGCGGTCTTCGGCGTATTCCACGAAAGGGATCGGCGAGGTATCGGAACGGAAAGGCGTGCCCGTCAGGGCCAGGCGCCGCGCAGCGGGGTCGAAGGCCTCGCGCAATCCGTCGCCCCAGGACAACGCTTCGCCACCGTGGTGGATTTCATCGAGGATGACCAGCGTGCGGGCGGCCTCGGTCTTGGCCCGGTGGAGCATGGGTTTGCTGGCCACCTGCGCGTAGGTCACCGCGACGCCGACGAAGCCCCTGCCGTGCTGGCCGTCGGAATTCTTGAAGTTCGGATCGATGGCAATGCCCACCCTGGCCGCGGCGTCCGCCCACTGCCGTTTCAGGTGGTCGGTAGGAGCGACGATCGTCACCCGGTTCACCGTGCCACTGTCGAGGAGCATTGACGCAATCCGCAGTGCGAAGGTGGTCTTGCCTGCTCCCGGCGTCGCTACAGCGAGAAAATCGCGCGGGCTGGCGTTCAGGTACAGGTCGAGCGCTTCCTGCTGCCAAGCGCGCAGCTTCGGGGCCGTTCCCCAGGCTGCGCGTTCCGGATAGGCCGGAGGCAGCGCAGGGCCGCCGAAGAGTGTTTCAGTCACGCGGATTCCCCTCGACCAGCAACGATTCCAAGCAAGGCCGCTGCAGCCAGCGAAACCCAAATAACCACAAAAAAACACCAATCTGTTCCGGATGCGCCGAATCACGCAGGGCAGCAAACAGGCAGGGGAAAGCGCTCCCCCGCCTACTACCAGGAATTACCCGACTACTGGGGCCTACTCGCTACTTGGAGTTGCCCGAGCCGCCTTTGTCTCCGCCGTCGTTGCCGGGGCGAAGTCCTTCATAGATTTCTTTGCACTCGGGGCAGACCGGGAATTTCTGCGGGTCCCGGCCAGGGGTCCACACTTTGCCGCACAGCGCAATCACGGGTTCGCCTGTCAGGGCGGACTCCATGATCTTTTCCTTGCGGACATAGTGCGAGAAACGCTCCCGGTCACCGGGTTCCACTTCCTGGCGCACTTCCTCGCGCTCAATGGTTGCAGTGGAAGTTCCGGCTCCGGAAAGCTCGCGCATGGGATCGTTTTCGAATGGGTCCGGAGGCAGCGTCGTCATGGCATCCATCTTAGCCGCTGAAGCTTCGGGATCAGATGCACCGCGTCAGATGCTCTGCCATTTCGGCTTGTTGTCATAGGTGTGGCGATAGTAGTCGGCGAGCTTGAGCGAGGACGCCGCAGCCTCATCGATCAGGATGGTGGCGTGCTGGTGCATCTGCAGCACCGATGCCGCGCAGATGGCTGCCACCGGCCCCTCGACGAAGTCCTTGACCGCCTGGGCTTTCTGCGCCCCCGTGGCGATCAGGATCACGTGCCGGGCATCCATGATGGTTCCGAGTCCCTGGGTCACGACGTGGTGCGGAACATCGTCGATGCTCTTGAAGAATCGCGCGTTGTCCTTGCGGGTCTGCTCGATCAGCGTCTTGATCCGGGTCCGAGAAGCGAGCGAGGAGCCTGGCTCGTTGAAACCGATGTGCCCGTCCGTCCCCACGCCAAGGATCTGCAGGTCAACGCCGCCCAGTGCCCGGATGGAGTCCTCGTACGCTTGGCAGGCCGCAGGAAGGTCGGCCGCGGTACCGTCAGGACTGTGGACGTTGGCGGGGTCGATATTGACCCGGTCCGTGAATTCACGGCGGATTACTTCGCGGTACGACTCCGGGTGGCCGGGTTCGAGCCCGACGTATTCATCAAGGGCGAAGGCGTGTGCCTGGCTGAAGTCGAGGCCCCTTTCCTGGTGGCGGCGCGCCAGTTCGTCGTAGACAGGGAGCGGAGAGGACCCTGTGGCAAGGCCCAGGACGGCGTTCGGCTTTCGGAGGAGCAGCGCCTCGATGGCATCCGCGGCAAGCGCCCCGATCTGCTTGTTTCCCGGAAGGATGACAACTTCCATCGTCCACGACCTTTCTAGCTGTGTTTCCCGGTTCGACTGGTTCAAACTTGAGGTTATCCCATGTCCCATAACTTGTCATTGTTGCTCATGGAATCAACGATTGACGCTCAATTGCTCGAAGAGCTCCGGCCCGCGCCGGTCAAGCCAGCGTCCGCCGATCCGGACACCCGACACGAACAAGCCCAACCCAAGAACCGTACCAATAGCCAGGTTGATCCATCCCCACAGCGGATCGCCTGTGACGGACTGGACAATCACCAGGACAAGTTCAGGAAGGACCAGGAGGAAAAGCACCGCCATTCCCCCGAACTGGACCGCCAGCGTCTGGGCAACGTTTCCCGGCGGCTTCTTGAACGGGCTGTCACCGGGCAGCGGGACGCTGGACGTGTACCGCGCCGACACGATGGAGGCCAGGCCCAGGCCTGTGAACAGCACCCCCAGGGAAAGACCCAGGACACCGGGCAACCAGGCCCATTCTCCCGTCAGGAGAAAAGGCCCGACGGCGAAGATCAACACCACCGGGAGGGCGAAGAACAGGCAGGACAAGGCCCTGCCAAGCCGGTCATGGATGCCGCGGACCCCGGTGGCCAGATGCAAGGCAAAGGCGGTGTTGTCGTAGGAAACATCCGCGGCGATGGACCATGCGAGGATAAAGGCAGCCATTGGCCCCAGGATCACCAGCATGGCGTAGCTTCCGGACTGCGCGGACTGGAACAGGAAGATCACAGGCAACAACGGCACCACGATCAGCGAAGCCGCGTAGCGCGGATCGCGGATCCAGTAGCTGAGGGCGCGCGCCGCGATGGCCCCCGTGGGAGTTGCCGGCAGCAGTCCGAACAAGCCAAGTTTCCCGCCGCGTTTTCCCGACCCTCCGGAATATGGCGGAGTGACCAGCGCCCGCTTGAGCAGGGCATTCCAGGCGGCAAACAACACGAGGAGAGTGGTGAGGGCGATCAGGGCCTTCAGGCCGGCGTCAGCAACATCTCCCGACGCCAGATCGCCGCCGAGGGACCAGGCAGCTCCGAGCGGCGTCCAGGAGAGCGTCCGGGCGAGTTCGGGGAGAAAGCCGGTGGAACCGGACACTCCCCTGAAGACCCCGGCGACGATCGGTCCCATCAGCACGAGCGGCACAAAGACCACAATGCTGCTCACATCCTTGAAACGGCGGGAGGCTGCGAGGCTGGCCGTCGCCGTCGTAACCACTTTGGACAGGACCACGCAGCTCAGCACGCCCACGACCGCACCCAGCAGGGCCCCGAGCACCGCCGGCACGCTGCGCCACCATGTTGCCGCGGTGAACAGCGCCACGAGCATCGTGGACAACCCCGGCACTCCGATGAATCCGGCGAGGGCAAGGCCGGCCAGCAGTTGGCGCATGGGGATCGCGGAGGTCGTGAAGCGGGAGGGGTCGAGGGTCATGTCCGCGGCCGAGGCCATCAGGGGCACCACAGCCCAGGCCAGGATCGCGGCGGCGCCACCGAGGACGACGGCGGTGTGTGCCGTCCCGGGGTCGGCCCACCGCAGGGCGATGAGCGTCCCCGCGAGGGTCGCGACGACTCCCAGCGCATAGAGCCCACCGATCGCGATTCCCACAAGCTGGCCGGGGCTGCGTCGGAGCCCGTTCAGCAGGAGCCGCCACTTCAGGCTCAGAAGGTGCGCAACCATTCCAAGCCCCCCGCCTGGTTTCCGCCGCCCACCAGTTGCACAAAACGGTCCTCGAGGGTGGCACCGCCGCGGACCTCGTCGACGGTTCCGGCGGCGAGGACCCGGCCTGCGGCCACAACAGCCACGTGGTCGCACATGCGCTGTACGAGGTCCATGACGTGGCTTGAGACGATGACCGTCCCGCCCGAGCCAACGTAGTTGTCAAGAATTCCCCGGATGTTGGCTGCCGACACGGGATCCACGGACTCAAAGGGCTCGTCCAGCACCAGCAGCCTGGGCGCATGGATGAGCGCCGAGGCAAGGGCAATCTTCTTTGTCATGCCGGCGGAGTAGTCCACCACGAGGGTGCCGGCGTCGCCGCTCAGGTCGAGCGCGGCCATCAGTTCTCCCACCCTGTGGGTTACGACGTCCCTGTCCATGCCCCGAAGCAAGCCGGCGTAGGTGACCAGCTGCTCACCCGTCAAGCGGTCGAAGAGGCGGACACCGTCGGGCAATATCCCCATCAGCTTCTTGGCCTCAAGCGGTTTCGCCCACACGTCCACGCCGTGGATGTAGGCCGTCCCGAAATCCGGCCGCAGGAGCCCGGTGGCCATGGACAACGTCGTCGTCTTACCCGCCCCGTTGGGACCGACGACCCCGTAGAAGGAGCCGGGCGGCACGTCCAGGCTGATGCCGTCGACGGCGATCTTGCCGCCGAAGCGTTTCGCAAGTCCGCGCAGGGCCAAGGCAGGCACGGGGGAGGCAGGAGGAGAACCGGGAAGCTGGACAGTCATGCAGCCAGCCTAGCCCTGGGGACGCTTCCAGCAATCGTCCCGGAGGGGGAACTACAAAGCGCGTTTCCGGAGCCGCCTCATCCCAAAGGACTAGCTCCTAGAAGCTGTGCCGGGGAATCGCGCGCTGATACTGCGGCGCCCAGTCCAAGGGGAAGCCGAGTTCGAAAGCCGCCCGAAGCCACCAGTGCGGATCGCGAAGCGCTGCCCGTGCCATGAATACGCCGTCGGCTTGGCCCGTGGCCACCGTGTGTTCGGCCTGCCCTGGGGATGTCAGGAAGCCGACTGCCCCGGTGGGAACCCCCGCTTCGCGCCGGATCTTCTCCGAGAATCCGGTCTGGTATCCAGGCCCGGCGTTGATCCGTTGGTGGGCCACGGCGCCACCGCTCGAGACGTCCACCAAGTCCACGCCGTGCTCGGACGCCGCCCGCGCGAGGCGCACGGAGGCGTCAATGTCCACGCCGCCTTCGGCCCAATCAGTCGCGGAAATCCGTAGCAACAACGGCATCGAATCCGGGATGACAGCACGGACGGCGTCGATGACCGCAAGCATCAAGCGGTTTCGGCCGGTTTCGCTGCCTCCCCAGGAATCGTCGCGCTTGTTGACCAGGGGGCTTTGGAACTCGTGCAGGAGGTAGCCGTGCGCGCCGTGGATCTCCATCGTGTCGAACCCGGCGTCCACGGCCCGTGTGGCTGCCGCCGCGAAATCCGAAATCACGGTCTGGATGTCGGCTTCGCTCATGGCAACAGGCCGTGCAAGCCCGGCGAACGCCTCATCCCCGGGACCCCGTGCAATCCACCCGCCGTCGGACTCCGCTACGGATCCGCTCTCTTCCGCGAAGGGCCAGTAGGTGGAAGCCTTGCGGCCGGCGTGCGCCAGCTGGACGCCGATCTTGCCGCCCACGGCACTGTTGCGGTGGACGAAGTCCACAATCCGCTCCCAGGCGGCCGCCTGCTCGTCCGTGTACAGTCCGGCGTCCCGCGGGCTGATCCGCCCCTCGGGGCTGACGGCCGAGGCCTCGGTGAGGATGAGGGCGGCGCCGCCCGTCGCAAACGCTCCAAGATGCACCAGGTGCCAATCGTTGGGTACGCCGCCCCCGCCGTCGGGCGAGCAGCTGTACTGGCACATCGGGGAAACCCAGCCACGATGCGGCAACGTCAAGGAGCGTAACTGAAGCGGGCTGAACAACGCCGGTTGCGCCATCAGAAGAGGACCCGCGCCAGACCTTGCCGGGCCTTGGCCACACGTTGGTCCGAAATGCCGACGACGTCGAACAGTTCCAGCAGGCGCACGCGCGCCGTCTCACGCTCCGGACCGAAGTTGCGGCCAATGAACGCGATGATGCGGTTGAACGCGTCCTCGATGTGCCCACCCGAGATGTCGAGGTCGGCCACCGTGAGCTGTACTTCGATGTTGTCCGGCTCCTCCGCCGCCCGCTGACGCATGGCTTCGGCTTCCGTTGCCGTCAGGCGCTCAAGCCTGCCCATCAGTTCCACTTGGGCGAGTCCGGCCTTCGCTTCGGCATCAGCCGGTTTCTCGGCCAGCGCCTGGCGGAAGGCCGTGGCCGCAGCGGCGTAGTCCCCGGCTTCAATGGCATCGAAGGCTGCCTGGTGCAGCGGCGGCAAGGGACGGGCCTGCGCACCAGCGGCGCCAGCACCGATACTGCCCGTTACTCCGTTGGCTTCGGCCACCTTGAGGAGTTCGTCGATGAGGCTGCGGATTTCCTGGTCCGTAGCAGGCCCCTCGAAGAGCGGCACGGGCTGGCCTTTCAAGACCGCAACGGCGGTGGGGATGGCCTGCACCTGGAATGCCTGCGCAAGCTGCGGGAACGCATCAACATCCGCTGCGGCCAGCACGACTTTGCCGGCGTAGCTTTCCACCACGCCTTCAAGGCTGTGGAGGAGGGTTGAAGCCTCCAAGGAGCGGTTGGACCACAAAAGGAACAGGACGGGAATCTGTGCGGACAGCTGGACGAGGTCCTGGAAATTGGCCTCGCTGGCATCCACGCGAAGGGGTTGGCTGCTTCCGGGGCTTGCGCCGGAGGCAGCCGGGGCACCGTTGGGTGCCGCCGGCGCAGGGCGCCGCAATGCAGAGAGGTCGACGGCGCCGCGCAGGTTGAGCTGGCTGGCAGCGGCTGGAGAGACGGGACGGGATCCTGGCGAACTCATACCGTCCACTCTAGCCGCTGCGCCAACAGTATTTGCCTACTGGAAGCTGGCTCCCACCAGGCCGCGGACCGCGGCAACGAGTTTCATGGGAGCAGTCGAGCCTGCCGGTGGGACGTAAATAGCCACCGACTCCGAGAAGGTCTGCACGAGGCCGACCTTCGTGGAGTCCCCGCCCGCGAGTACAGCCGCGGCTTTGTCCACGGTCAGCGTGTCGCCGTCAGCCTTGGGCTTGCTGGTGAAGGCGAAGTCCAGCTTTCCCACCACCACGGCACCGCCGTCGGAGGTCCGGAACACTGCCGTATCCGCCGGAGAGGGCGTGTGCGTGAACGTGAAATTGCCGTTGGTGCCGGACTTGACGGTGCTCGACTGGTAGTCCAGGACATCGGCAATGTAGGGCGAATTTGTGCCTTCCACGAGCTTGTCCTTGAACGCAGAATCGGCCTTGGTCAAGCGATCGCCCAGGGCTGCCATCGCCTCGGTCCCGCTGTACTGCAGCCCGGACTTGTCCCCGGCCGCCAGCTGCGCGGTTCCGCCCAGGGGAATCGCCGGGAAGGACGTTCCGGGCTGAAGCGGCGAAGTGCTCTTCAGCTTGTAGTTCTCCCTCGGCGAGGCCTGCACGAGAGTCAGGACCTGGGGAACCACGTTGCCATCGCCTTGGGTCAAGGCGATTACTGTGCGTGGCCAGGTTCGCTGGGTGGAGATGACGCTGCCCAGCAATTTGCTGGCCCGGACGGGCATCCGCGCTTCGTGCGTGGCAACCTGGGACCGGATCTTGTAGTTCTGGGTGCGCACCTGCAGTTCCGTGCCGTCAACCCTGGGAGCGAGTTTGGAGGCGTCACGTGCCGCATCTCCTGCCGCCACTGCGCCTGCGACCTGGTCCAGGATGCGCTTGAGCTGCGCGTCCACCAGGACGGGGACGGTCTGCGCACCGGCAGTGCCCGCAGGGCTCGCCGTCGCGGATCCCGTCGCGGATCCGGAAGGAGAAGTCGCGGATCCCGAAGGAGAAGGAGTCTCGGCCGCTTGGGCGCCTGCCGCGGTCCCGCCGACGAGGCCCGTCACAACAGCTGCGGCTACAAGCGAAATACGAAGTGCGGGACCGCCCGCTGTGCCCTTTTTGCTGTCCTCGGCGGGTGCGTCCCCGCCGATGATGTCTTTGCCGGTCTCCTTGGCGGTCCCTTCCTCCTTGGCGGTGCCTTCGCCGGCGGTCTCCGGGCCGGTTTCAATGTTCCCGCCCTCCCGCGGACCGTTCGGGCGGGAGCCCCTGCCCCGGGTGAACTTGCTGATGAACGGCAACGCCGCACCGGCGACAATGAGGATCGCGCCAATGACAATGAGCGGGACGGCCCACGGCATGGTGGCATCATTGGCGAACGTCATGGAGAGCGACGACGGCGCAGGCTTGGTTCCGTCGCTGGCCAGAAGGAGGGACCAGTTGCCGCTCGCGGGAGGGGTAAAGGTGTAGTCCAACTGTCCGTTGGCGTTCTCCGTCTGCACCCACAGATCCGACCCGGCAGGCGACGGAGCGGTTGCTTCGCCGTCGGTGCTGGCAACCTGGAGGGACTTGCCGTCCCCGGAGACGCCGGTGATGCTGTTGTGCGCGGTCTTGCCTACCCACGCGTCGACGTCATCCGGACGTCCGACAGCCAACACGAACTTGCCATCGCCCTTGATGCTGATTTGTCTGGGACCACCCGCGTGGGTCAACACGTCTTGGGTGATCACGGTCAGCGGAGCGGCTTTGGAGTCTCCGGGGGCGGACGCGGTCACGGTCTCGGCCGGGGCCCAAAAGGTCAGCTGGCCAATGCCGGCCAACAGTGTCAGCAGGCCAAGCAGCACCAGCGAAACTGCAGTCTTCAATCGCACAGGAATACCAATCATCAGCGGTCGTTGAACTTCAAGGGTAACGGTTTTGTTACCAAGGAGTCAGTTCGGGGCCCTCCCGAAGGGCTTCCGGCGGCACGGCTTACCCTCTAGAATTCGCCAATTCCGGCCTGCTGATAGTGTGGCGAACAACATGACATCGGGCACTCCTGGAGCCTGACCGCGGAACGAAAAGGCAGCTGAACACGTGAAAGAGCGCAAGGATCCCACTCCCGCCGAACAAGCACCGGAGTCCAGCCTGGATGGCTTGGCCGGCGGGCCTGCCCGGGACGGCAAGGATCACGGCGAGGGCCTCATGGCGTCCTTCGTGCGCCGCCTCCGCCAGCCCATCCCCGGCGCCCAACCGCGGGTCCGTTTCGAAATGCCTCCGGAACTTGAGCACGATGCAACCTTCGAGCCTGCCGAGGATGAATCCGACGGTCCGCGCTTCGGTTCCCCCGGCCCCAGGATGTCCGCGCAACATCCCCTGTATGTCGGCTTCATGGGCACTGCCGGCGTCGGCGTCGCCCTCATGCTGTATTACATCGGCACCAGCACCGTCCAACTGCTGTTGTGGATCGTTACGGCCCTGTTCATCGCCTTGGGGCTGGATCCCGTGGTCCGCTGGCTCGAAGACCGCAAGGTGCCGCGCCCTGCCGGCGTCGTCATCGCCGTCGGAGTCCTCGTTGCCGGAGTGGCGGCGTTTTTCGCCACCCTCATCCCCACCATCGTGGAACAGGTCTCGCAGATCGTCCGGCAGGCTCCGGACTGGATCCGGGGCTTCGTGGATTCGGATTTCTTCCGCTCCCTGGACAGCCAATTCGGTGTCCGCGACAAGATCAGCCAGGAACTGGACAAGTTCGTCAAGAACCCCGACGCCATGGGCGGTATTTTCGGCGGCGTCGTCGGTTTCGGATCCACGGTGGCCAACGGGCTCTTCGGGACGCTGATCGTCCTGGTCCTCAGCCTCTACTTCCTCGGCGCCCTGCCTGCCATGAAGAGATGGGGCTACCGGCTCGCACCACGCTCACGCAGGCCCCGGGTGGAGGCGTTGTCCGAGGAGATCACGCGCTCGGTGGGCAACTATGTGATCGGCCAGGTCTGTGTTGCCCTGCTCAACGCGTTGTTCGCATTCATCGTCATGAGCATCCTGGGCATTCCGTTCAGCGTCCTGCTGGCTTTCGTGGTTGCCCTGCTTGCGTTCATCCCCTTGGTGGGAGGCTTGATTGCCGCTGTGGTGGTCATCCTGGTAGCCCTCACCGCCGGCTGGCAGACTGCCGTGATCTACGCCGTCTCCTACTTCGCCTATCTGCAGTTCGAGGCCTACTTTATCTCCCCGCGCATCATGCAGAAGGCCGTCGCCGTCCCCGGTGCTGTTGCCGTGATTTCGGTGATCGCGGGCGGCAGCCTGCTGGGCGTGCTCGGCGCCTTGATCGCCATCCCGACGGCGGCAGCCATCATGCTGCTGCTCAAGGAAGTCTTCATCGCCCGGCAGGACCGCCACTAGGCCGTGGGGCCTAGGATGCCGTGGCTACTGGACCCGTCCAGCGGCGCGGCAGGCCATCGGGCCCTGCACCGGCTTCCGTCACGTCGTCCACGATCTCGTCCAGGACCCGGGCCGCGTACTTCTCGCCGACCCACAGGTGCTTGGCTCCGTCGATCCCCACGACCCGGGCCTGCGGCACCAGGCTGAATCGTTCGGCGGCCTCGGCGGGCTGGAGATAGTCGTCGTGTTCCGGAACCAGGACTGTCAACGGCTTTCCCGAAGCAGCCCATTCCTTCAAGTGCACGTCCGTGGCCCGGTGCAGCGGCGGAGACAGCAGGACGGCGCCCTCCACTTGGGAAGCCACCGGCTCAACGGCCCCATACATCAAGGCCAGTTCGGTGCCGAAGGACCAGCCCACCAGCCAGCGGTTCGGAAGCCCGCGTTCCACGGCGAAGCGGACAGCCGCCTCGACGTCATACCGCTCACCGATTCCCTCGTCGAAGTGCCCCTGGCTGGTACCCCGGGGCGAGTGCGTTCCCCGCGTATTGAAGCGCAGGACAGCGACGCCGGCCAGTGCCGGAAGCCGGTAGGACGCCTTACGGTAGACGTGCGAGTCCATGAATCCGCCGTGCGTAGGCAAGGGGTGCAGCGTAATGAGCGTGGCCGAGATCCCGCCGGACTCCGGCAGCGCCAGCTCACCCACAAGCAACTTGCCGTCTTCGGTGCGGAACTCCACGTTTTCGCGGTGCGCCGGCAATACCGTGGACGCCCTGATGTCCGTGGCAGACTCCGGCTGGCTGAAAACGAGGGAAGCAGGATCGAAATTCATGCTTCCAAGCCTAAGTGCTCGGCGGCGGGGCCGTCGTCGTGGTTTCCCCGCTTTTGGACGCTGCCGCAGCCCGGACTCCCGTCTTTCCGGCTATTCCGGGGGCCGCCCCGACCAAAGCTGGGGAGATTCAGCGGGCCGTCTGAAAGTGCTTAGCGGTACCTGTAGGTTCGGCCTGTCCAGCAGTTGTTGTGCCAGTGGCGGCGTTCCGCCAACCCCGCGGCATCGCCGAAGAGGTGCGTCTCGGACCACACCACCAAGTGGGCGATTCCAGGCATGATGGCCATCGAACAACCGGGACATATATAGGTCTTCTCGGCATTGCGTGCCGTCATGGTCCGGACCATCCATTCGCCGTCGGGGGCGCTTTCCCTGCGGGCAATGCCCGAACGGGCACGTTCCAGGTCAAGTTCCGGCGACTCGCCTGTCCGTTTCCAGCTTGCCTTGGCTGATTCGCTGCGTCGGGGGCGGTTGGAGCGGGGCATGACTCTATTCTGCCCCAGTCGCTGGTTGCGCGCGGCAGGTGAAGCGGCGGAGGAAGTAAAGTGGGGCGGGTGCGACTCGTCATAGCCCGTTGTTCCGTAGATTACGTTGGCCGCCTCAAGGCCCACCTCCCGCTTGCCACCCGGCTTTTGCTCGTCAAATCCGATGGTTCCGTGCTGGTCCACTCCGACGGCGGCTCCTACAAGCCGCTTAACTGGATGAGCCCGCCCGCTACCTTGCGGGTGACCACGCCGGAGGAGACGGAGGTCGAAGAAGGAGTGGTGGAGCAATGGACCGTGCAGTCGGCCAAGACCGATGACCGGCTCATCATCAACATCTACGAGCAACTCCACGACACGTCCCACGACCTCGGCACGGACCCCGGGCTCATCAAGGACGGCGTCGAAGCCGATCTGCAGCGACTGCTCGCCGAACAGATCGAAACCCTTGGTGCCGGCTATTCGCTCATCCGGCGCGAGTACTTCACTGCCATCGGTCCGGTGGATATCCTCGCCCGGGACGGCGAGGGCAGGACAGTCGCCGTAGAACTCAAGCGGCGCGGCGACATCGACGGCGTCGAGCAGCTCACGCGCTACCTTGAACTGCTCAACCGCGATCCACTGCTGGCCCCGGTGCGGGGAATCTTCGCCGCACAGCAGATCAAGCCGCAGGCGAAGGTCCTTGCCAACGACCGCGGAATCGACTGCATCACCCTGGACTACGACGCGATGCGCGGGGTGGACGACAGCGAGTCGCGCTTGTTCTAGGCGTGCTGGCCGTCATCCCGGGTAAACCGGGTCAGGCGCGGGCCCCGGCAACTAGAATCAAAGCATGACTGTCCCAGACCGGCCTGTATCTTCTTCTGCGCCTGTGCGCCATTTGATTACCGGAACCATCGTCAGCGACGGTGCGGTGATCGATGATGGCCTGGTCGCGGTGGAGGACGACCGCATCGCCTTCGCCGGTCCGGCCGCCGAATTCCACGAAGCAGCCTTCGAAGGGTTCGAGGAGACCCCCCGTACCGATTTCCCTGCCGAGCGGTACCTTGTCCCCGGATTCGTGGACGTGCACTGCCATGGCGGCAACGGAGGAGACTTTCCCGGAGCCGATGAATCCTCGGCTCGCAAAGCCATCGATTTCCTGCACCGCTCCGGAACCACCACCCTCCTCGCCAGCATGGTCACGGCGCCGCGGGAGGACCTGCTCCGTGGCATCGAGCTTTTCGTACGCCTGGCCGATGAAGGACTCGTAGCCGGGATCCACCTGGAGGGGCCTTTCCTCTCCCACGCGCGCTGCGGCGCCCAGAACCCTGCCTATCTGCTGGAGCCGGACCTGGACCTCATGAGCGAGCTGGTTGAAGCTGCTGCCGGCAAGCTCGCCACCATGACCTACGCCCCCGAACTTCCCGGCGCCGCGGCACTCGTGGATCTCATGACGTTCCACGGAGTAACGCCCTCTCTCGGCCACACGGATTGCGACGACGCGACCGCGGCCGCCTCGCTCACCGCGGCGCGGGAGGGCCTGGAATCCGCTGGTTTCGACGGCGTCAGCTCCTTGCCGACTGTGACGCACTTGTTCAATGGCATGCCTCCGATGCACCACCGCTCCCCCGGCCCCGTGGCCGCTTCCCTGCGCACCGCCCAGGAAGGCAAGGCCGTCGTGGAACTGATTGCGGACGGCACCCACCTTGACCCGAGCACCGTCGCAACCGTTTTTCAACTGGTAGGCGGCGCAAACGTTGTCCTCGTGACCGATTCAATGGCGGCAGCGGGACTCTCCGACGGAAACTACATGCTGGGGCCATCCCCTGTGACCGTGACGGACGGCGTCGCTACCCTGGATGCGACGGGGTCCATCGCCGGCGGCACCGCCACCCTGCTCGACGTCGTCAGGCGCACGGTTGCGGCCGGTGTCGGGCTCGCCGACGCCGTTGCGTCGGCGACGGCGGTTCCCGCCGCGGTCCTGGGGCTTTCCGATGAACTTGGCGGCCTTCGCCGGGGTCTGCGGGCCGATCTCGTCGTCGTGGACAAAGACCTCCAACTCGCGGGGGTATTGCGCAATGGGGATTGGCTCGCCTAAGCCGAATTTGCAGGCTCCCAATGGCGCATCCCGTGGCGGGCGCGCTTTCTTCCGTTACCTTCTTTTTACTTAAAATTTGTCGGAATTCCCCGGCAGACCGTTGACCTCCAGTATCCGCCATGAAAGTGTTGTAGCAGTCTTTGTGTAGGTGTGATTCATGCTCGCAAGACGTGTTGCGAGCGTGAAGCTCCTGCGAAGCCAACCAGGCCTTGCTTGGACGGAAAACCAGGTCTTCTCGCGGAGTAACCAAGGCCGGCACGCGGTGTGCCGGACTTAAAAGTTCCACAATGAGGAGAAACAAAAATGGCACTGGGCACCGTCAAGTGGTTCAACGCTGAAAAGGGCTTCGGCTTCATTACTCCGGACGACGCAGAAGGCGACGTCTTTGTCCACTACTCCGAGATCCAGACCGGCGGATTCCGCACCCTCGACGAGAACCAGCGTGTTCAGTTCGAGATCGGTCAGGGCGCAAAGGGCCCGCAGGCCACCGGCGTAACCGCCATCTAGTTTGACTGTTTGAATTCTGCCTGGCAGATTCAGGAAAGGGGTTCCGCACCGGGTGCGGGACCCCTTTTACCTTTCAGGCAACGAGTGTGCGGAGAAGCCGCGCAGTTTGCCGGACGGACAGCCCCGGCAAATATGCCCGGCTTAGCGCAGCGCCGATCGCGGGAATCTCCAGACTGTCTTGGTAGTACATATACAAAGTCCTGTACTCCGGCTGGAACCTCGATTTGAAGCGGGCCAAAGAGCGGAATCCGTAAACAGGCTCCAAGGTCCTGCCAACGAGGTCGAGAATGCCCGCCAGGCCGGCTTCCCCGCTGGAGAATTCCTCGGTCTCCCCGGCCAAAGGCGAGCCCGAGAGGGAAATGACTTCCACTCCCTGCCGCAACTCGTGGACCGCCGAGGCAATCATGAATTCCATGAGGCCGGGGAAAGCGTCGCTTCGCCGGCGCATGAAGTCCAATGTCCAGCTGATCACTTGGCCGTCACGAAACACCGGTAGCCAACTAGTGACCCCATAGACAAACCCTTTGCCGTCGACGGCTATGCAGCAAAGCACTTCATCGTCCATCAGCTCGTCGAGGGAACCCAAGGTAAAGCCCATTTCCGGCACCTTTTTCCTGGCGGCCCACTCTTCCGACACTTCGCCGAGTTGGGAGCGTACGTGTTGCGGGAACTCCGAATAGCGGCCCCACCGGGCTTCAACCCCGGCCTTCAGTGCACGGTTCTTGGCTGTGCGCACGTTTTGCCACGCTTTGCCCGTGAACTCGAGGTCGCGGATGGCGAGCCGGGTTTCCTGGGCGACCGCGATGCGGCGAAATCCCGTGGATTGCAGCATCGGCCACAATTCGTCTGTGCAGGAATAGAGGCACGGCACCAATGCATGCTGTGCGCAGTAGTCAAGGAATCCCTCGGTCGCGGCAGTGGCTTGTACGGGATCACCGAACGGACCGGCAAGGGTCAGTGCGACGTTTCCGTGCTGCTGGTAGGCAATTCCGGCGTCCATTCCTGGAGTGAACCAGAACTTGTTCGGCTCCCATAACGCCATCCACGACAGGGACTCCCCGCCGCGCTTGACCAAGTCCCTGGCCGCCAAGCGGGCCGGATCGTCACCGCCGGGGCCGTGCTGCCGTTTGAGAAGCAGCGTCCACACCGCTGCCAGGGCCACGAGCCAGAAGATGATCCCCGACCACGCGAACAGTATTGACTCGGCGGCGCTTCGGTCCGCGAACACGCGACCGAATGCTGTGGGTATGGGCAAGGGAAGGTACTGTCTGGCGAGTTCCGCAACGAGTCCCAGGATGCCGCCGTCGTGCGCCATGCCGCCCGAGCCGAGCCACGCTCCGGTGTAGGCGCTCGCCAAGATGAGCCACGTACTGCCAACCAGCCACGCCATCTTCCGGCGGAGCGGCGCCCTCGAACCCACCACAAAGTTGCCCCTGAACAGGAAAAGCAGAACCGCCAGGATAAGGGGAACCAGGGCGAGGGTCAGAATGTGGAACACCGCTGAGCCCATGACGACGGTGCGGCCTCGTCCTGGAAAATGCGGAATGCTGGCAAACAGCACCAGGTAGGCGAAGGACAGCGCCACCACGCCGAGTTGCACGCCGATGGCGATTTTCAGGGCCAGGCGCCTTCCCTGGCGCATGCCCACCGCACAGATCAAGAGAAGCAACGCGGGTACCACCGCGAGGGCGACGCCGGCGGGCCCGGGATAACCCTGGCGTCCGAGTTCAAGGCAACGGATGTCCACGGTTCCACCGCAGTTCGCCTGCAATTGGTTGAGCGTCGGGACAGGGTTCAGGACCATCTCGCGGAGCAACGCGAGCGGCCCCGCGGGGCTCCGCACCGCGCCAGCCACTAAGGGCCCGACGCCGAAAATCGCCACCATGAGCGACAGGAGGTTTCGTGTTTCGCGCCTGGTCGCCCGGTGGCTCGGTTGAACGCCGTGGTCGAGCTGCAGCCACAGACCGGTCCCAAGTCCGAGCACGGCACCGGTCAGGGCCATGACAGCCGAGGGGTCGCCAACGTACAGGACCAGGAGAAGCGCCAGGGACACAACAATCGCCCTGAGGCGCCGACGCCACAGAGTCGGCAGAAGGCCACTGGCCGCCATCGAGACGAAAAGGGTCGCGGGAAGGGGCCCGGACGTCCTGGCGTCCATCATCCTTCCCAGCCAGCCGTCGTCGGCATAGGCTGCCAACTGGACTACCAACAAAAAGGCGGTCACCGTGGCAAACTGCCCGCCAAGGAAACCCGCCGCTGCGCGGAACCACCCCAGCTTGCGCTCTGAGGATCCCAACAACACGACCAACAACAACGAGGTGACGACGTAGTCGAAAGGGTTGGCGGCAAAAAACATCGAGGTCCAGATGGACCACCAGTCCCCCGACTTCAATCCGCCACCGCTCACGCTCGAAAGATGCCGCAATGCGTCAGGGCCATACCCCAGATCGGAGTCGAAGATCGCCGGAGTGAGAAGGTACAGCGCGAGCACAAACACCGTGAAAGGGATGGCGCCAATATGGGCAGCTACGTTGCCCAGGATGGCCCGGGCAAGGGTTGCCGCCATCTTCCGGGCGGGCCTGGCATTTTCGGAGTCAGCCGCCTGCTCCTTGGACAATTGGGCTTCCTGGGTACTCACGGGACGAGTCCCCACCGGGGGGCCAGGAACTCCATTGCGGCGGGAAGCTCTTGCACGGCCACAGCCCACGAATGGCCGGCTCCGGAAACTGAAGCATGCCTGATATCGAAGCCGGAATTCCGGGCCGCTGCCGCCAATTCGGTGGCATAGCGGACGAACTCGCCGTCTGCGGCCCCGACGGCGAAGAAGCCTGCATGCCCGTGGTAGCCTCGCTGTTTCATCAGGTTCAGCGGTGTCAGGGCGTCGAAGGCCGCGGAGTCCCCGCCAAATGCGGTCTGGATGGTCCGCTGGCGATCAGGACCAAGTGAAGGCTCCCGCTCTCCCGAGAACGCGATGAAGGAGGGGTAGATTTCGGGATTCAGCATGGTCATCTGCACGGCACAGGTTGCTCCGAAGGAGAACCCGCCGACCGTCCACTTCCTGGGGTCGGCGGACACCTCGAGCGTCGAGTTGATCCAACGCGGAACATCGACCGCGAGGTAGGTGTCGGCACGTGCGATCCGGCTGTCCATGCACATCGTGTTTGCTGTGTCGGACCCGTTTGGATCGACCACCACGACGACGGGAGCCACGCCTCCGTGCCGGGCGGCGAAGGTATTCATCGCCGGTTCAAGCAGGCCGCCGGTCAGCCAATCGGCGGGACGTCCGGGCTGGCCGGCAAACAGGACCAGCACGGGTAGTTGGCTGCGGTCAGTGGTTTGGTAGGCCGGTGGCAGGTAAATGAATGCGTCCTGGGCCTTGAAACCGGATTCGATTCCGGGAATAGATGCCCTGCGGACTATTCCCCCCTCAGGCAATGACGCCGGCAGGGCCCCCGAAAAACCCCTTTTGAGCCCCTCCTCAAGATGCGGAATCCGTCCTACATTGTGGCCGAAGAGATCGGCCGCCGTGTGGTTGAGCCCGAAGTAGCTGTTGATCTGGACAGCGGAGAGGAGCAGCACGGCGAAGAAGGAGACCCCTGCGGCGCTCCTGCCGCGCCACGAGGAGCCAGGGAGCCTGAAAAAGAAGAGGGCCAACGCGGAGAAGGCAACTGTCGACCAAACGAGGACTTCGAAGGGGAGATCCTCCGGGAACACCGTCAGGACGTTGACCAGCAGCCAATGGATGACCCAGACAACCCCACTCGCCACGGCCAGCGAAACAAGTATGGAAACCGCCCAGCGCCGGTCTCGTCGAAGGAGAAGGAATGCACTCCCGGCAATTCCAAAGCCAAGGACGGTCCAATAGAACGGACCATCAACCAGGCTCAGGTTGTACGGGAATTCCACTGTCTTCAGCGCCAGGTGCCGACGCCCACCACAGGGCCGGCTTCCAACCAGGACGACAACCCCGCGTAGGCATCAAATCTCATTGCCAGCATGAACGACTGGCCTTCGTGCTGGAGTTCGACAACCACGACGTCGGGCTGAAGCCTCGTCCGTTCTTCCTCCGTTGGCTTCCGGCGGCCCAGGAGCTCCAAGGAACTGCGGCGGAAGCTGTGTCTTGGACGGAAGCTGAGGGAAAGCAGACGGAACCACTCGAGCTCCGAGTCCTGATAACGACAAACCCCCATCCGCCAGCTGTTTCCAGCCGTGCAAATGGAGGCGTCGACCGTGCCCAGGGCGCGCCGCAAATTGAAGCGGCGCACCCCGACGAGGCACAGTGTAAAGATCAGCAACGCAAACGCCGTTGCCAAGGCGATGAACGGAATAGCAGAATCGTCCATCAAGGTCTTGCTATCGGATCCCCGCAGTAGCTGAATCGCCCAGCTGGGCGTTGTCAGCGACGATCACCACGCGGTTGTTGTCGACGGAGAAGAACCCGCCGTCCACAACTACTGCAAGGCGGTCTCCGGTAACCGGCTCGATGGCCAGCTCGCCCGCGGCCAGAATGGCGAGGAGCGGCGAGTGGCCCGGCAGGATCCCGATTTCACCATCGCTGGTGCGGGCCTTGACCATCTTGGCCGCACCGGACCACACGAAGTGGTCCGCTGCGACAATCTCAACCTCGAGCTCAGCCATACTACTTGGTCTGTTCCTGGATCTTGGCCCACTGGCGCTCGACGTCATCCAGGCCGCCGACGTTGAAGAACGCCTGCTCTGCGATGTGGTCCAGCTCGCCGTCGCAAATCGCCGTGAAGCCTTCCACGGTGTCCTTGATGGATACGGTGGAGCCTTCGACGCCGGTGAACTGCTTGGCGGTGTAGGTGTTCTGCGACAGGAACTGCTGGATGCGGCGTGCACGCGACACGACGATCTTGTCTTCTTCGGACAGTTCGTCAACGCCGAGGATGGCGATGATGTCCTGGAGTTCCTTGTTCTTCTGCAGGATCTGCTTCACACGGACGGCCGTGTTGTAGTGGTCCTTGCCGATGTACTGCGGGTCCAGGATGCGCGACGTCGACGTCAGCGGGTCAACGGCCGGGTACAGACCACGGGAGGCGATTTCACGGGAAAGTTCCGTGGTCGCGTCGAGGTGTGCGAAGGTCGTTGCCGGAGCCGGGTCGGTGTAGTCATCAGCAGGCACGTAGATGGCCTGCATCGACGTGATCGAGTGGCCCTTGGTCGAGGTGATGCGCTCCTGCAGGAGGCCCATCTCGTCGGCGAGGTTCGGCTGGTAACCAACTGCGGACGGCATGCGGCCGAGCAGGGTGGAGACCTCGGAACCGGCCTGGGTGAAGCGGAAGATGTTGTCGATGAAGAGCAGCACGTCCTGGTTCTGCACATCGCGGAAGTATTCCGCCATGGTGAGAGCGGACAGGGCCACGCGCAGACGCGTTCCCGGCGGTTCATCCATCTGGCCGAATACAAGTGCGGTGTCCTTGAGGACGCCTGCCTCTTCCATTTCAACCCAGAGGTCGTTGCCTTCACGAGTACGCTCGCCAACACCGGCGAATACCGAAGTACCACCGAAGTTACGGGCGACACGGGTGATCATTTCCTGGATCAGAACGGTCTTGCCGACACCGGCACCACCGAACAGACCGATCTTTCCACCCTTGATGTACGGGGTGAGGAGGTCGATGACCTTGATGCCGGTCTCGAGCATCTCCGTGGAGCCCTCGAGGGAGGCGAAGGCCGGAGCCTTGCGGTGGATCGGCCAGTACGCGTCCGCGTTGATCTCGGACTCGTCAACGTCCAGCGGCTTGCCGAGGACGTTGAAGATGTGGCCCTTGACGCCGTCGCCGACAGGCACGGAGATCGGGGAGCCGGAGTCCTGCACGGAGGTGCCGCGGACGAGTCCGTCGGTGGCCTGCAGGGAGATGGCACGGACGAGGTTGTCACCCAGGTGCTGGGAGGTCTCGAACGTGATGGTCTTGGTCTCACCGTTGAGGGTTACCTCGGTGGTGAGTGCGTTGTAGATCGACGGGATTGCGTCAGCCGGAAATTCGACGTCGACAACCGGGCCGATGACGCGGGCAATGCGGCCGGTGGCGCCGGCCGTTGCGGCTGCGTGCTCGGTAGCGGTGGCAGTCATCTCTCTCACTTCACTCAGTAGATGGCGTGGGGTTAAGTTTATCTATTTGGTGCAGGTGCAGCTTGCGCCGAACCGTGCACCGGCAACTACGCGCTCAGGGCGTCGGCGCCGGCCACGATTTCGGAAAGCTCCTGCGTGATCTCAGCCTGGCGGGCCGTGTTGCGCAGACGCGTGTACTTCTTGATCAATTCGGTCGCGTTGTCGCCTGCCGACTTCATGGCGCGCTGGCGGGCGGCGAGCTCGGAAGCTGCTGCCTGCAGCATTGCCGCGAAGATGCGGGATTCGATGTAACGCGGAAGCAGTGCGTCGAGCACCTGCTCCGACTCCGGTTCGAACTCGTACAGCGGCAAAAGCTCGGACTCACTGACTGCTTGCTCTTCAACTTCGAGCGGCAGCAGACGGACAATCGTGGGCTCCTGCGTCACCATCGACTTGAAGCGGGTGTAAACGACGTGGATTTCATCCACGCCACCCTCAGCGAAGTCGTTGGCGAACTCTTCGAGAAGAGCGGCGCCGATTTCCTTGGCAGTCTCGAATTCCGGAGCGTCCGTTCCGCCGGTCCACACGCGGGAGTACGGACGGCTGCGGAAGTCGAAGTACGCCTGGGCCTTGCGGCCCACCAGGTAGGTCTTGACTTCCTTGCCCTCTGCCCGGAGAAGCTCGTTGAGACCTTCGGCCTTCTTGAGCACGCTTGCGGAGTAGGAACCAGCCAGGCCACGGTCCGAGGTGATAACCAGGACTGCGGCACGGCGGATCTGCTCCGGCTCGGTGACTAGCGGGTGATCGATTTCGCTCTGGCTTGCGACAGCAGAAACAGCACGGGTAATCGCGTTTGCGTAGGGCGTCGAAGCTGCAACGCGGGCGCGGGCCTTACCGATGCGCGAGGTAGCGATCAGTTCCATCGCCTTGAAGATCTTGCGCATCGACGTCGTCGAGCTGATCTTCTGGCGGTAGACCCGGATCTGGGCTCCCATACATTTCCTTTCCTAAGATCCCGATGGATCAGCGGCTAAGGCTTTGGCGAAGGCCCCGGGCCCGCGGATTCCGCAGGCCCGGGAACCAATGCTCTAGCGCTTCTGCTTGACGATCTTTTCCTGGTCGACTTCGCCACCGGAAATCGGTTCGTGCTCTTCGTGGCCGGCACCAACCAAGCGGTTGTCGCCTTCTCCGAAGAAGCCCTTCTTGAAGTCGATGATCGAAGACTTCAACGCTTCAGCGGTGTCGTCGTCCAGGACGTTGGTCTGCGCCAGCGTGGTCAGGATGGAGGACTTGTGCTTGAGGTGCTCCAGGAATTCGGACTCGAAGCGGCTGACATCCTCAACCGGAACATCGTCCAGGTAGCCCTTCGTACCGGCCCAGATGGACACAACCTGGTCCTCGACCGGGAACGGCGAGTACTGGCCCTGCTTGAGCAGTTCCATCAGGCGGGCGCCACGGGTCAGCTGCTGGCGGGAAGCCGCGTCGAGGTCGGACGCGAACATCGCGAACGCCTGCATGTCGCGGTACTGCGCCAGGTCCAGCTTCAAGGTACCGGAGACCTTCTTCATCGACTTGACCTGTGCCGAACCACCAACACGGGACACGGACACACCGACATCAACAGCGGGGCGCTGGTTGGCGTTGAAGAGGTCCGACTGCAGGAAGATCTGACCGTCGGTGATGGAGATGACGTTGGTCGGGATGTAGGCCGAGACGTCGTTCGCCTTGGTTTCGACGATCGGAAGACCGGTCATCGAGCCTGCGCCCAGCTCGTCGGAGAGCTTGGCACAACGCTCCAGCAGACGGGAGTGCAAGTAGAAAACGTCACCCGGGTACGCTTCGCGTCCCGGCGGGCGGCGGAGCAGCAGCGACACTGCACGGTAGGCTTCGGCCTGCTTCGACAGGTCATCGAAGATCACCAGTACGTGCTTGCCGCCGTACATCCAGTGCTGGCCGATGGCCGAGCCGGCGTACGGAGCCAGGTACTTGAAGCCGGCGGGGTCGGATGCGGGGGAAGCCACGATGGTGGTGTATTCCAGCGCGCCGTGGTCTTCCAGGGTCTGGCGGACAGCGGCAATGGTGGAAGCCTTCTGGCCGACACCGACATAAACGCAGCGCACCTGCTTCGTGACATCGCCCGAGGCCCAGTTGGCCTTCTGGTTGATGATCGTGTCCACGGCGATGGCGGTCTTGCCGGTCTGGCGGTCACCGATGATCAGCTGGCGCTGGCCTCGGCCGATCGGAATCATGGCGTCGATCGCCTTGAGACCGGTCTGCATGGGCTCGTGCACCGACTTGCGCTGGGTCACGCCCGGAGCCTGGAGTTCCAGTGCACGGGTGGTCTCGGCCTTGATCTCGCCGAGGTCATCGATGGGCTGGCCCAGCGGGTCAACTACGCGGCCCAGGAAGGCGTCGCCTACCGGGACGGACAGGATTTCACCGGTGCGGTGGACTTCCTGACCTTCTTCGATACCGGTGAAGTCACCGAGGATGATGACGCCGATTTCGCGGACGTCGAGGTTCTGGGCCAAGCCCAGGGTGCCGTCTTCGAAGCGAAGCAGCTCGTTCGCCATGACCGAGGGAAGGCCCTCAACACGGGCGATGCCGTCACTTGCGGCGGTCACGCGGCCGACCTCTACGCGCTCTGCGTTTCCGGGTTCGTAGGACGCCGCGAACTCGTTCAACGCATTACGGACGTCGTCGGCGTTGATGGTCAATTCGGCCATCTGCAGTCCCTGCTCTCCTGTTTTCGTGATCATCGTTGCTCACGATGACCGGTGTTTGTATCAGTTAAGTTGTGCTTGTCTGGCTAGCCAGCGAGTTGCCGGCGGAGTTCGGACAGGCGGGCTACGACGGAAGCGTCAAGCACTTCGTCCGCCACCTGGACCCGGATTCCACCGATCAGAGTCGGATCAACGCTGACGTTGACCTTCAACTCGCGGCCGTAGAGGGCATCAAGCCCGGCCTGCAGACGGCTGGCCTGCGCATCCGTCAACGGACGGGTAACGCGGACAGTTGCGATCCAGCGTTGCTGGCGCTTGGCTGCAAGCTTGGCGAAATTGTCGATGAGCTTGCTCGGCTTGACGCCGCGCGGCTGCGACACGGCCTGGCCGATGAGGAGCTGGGCTTCCGGGCTTGCGCCAGGAACCAACTTCTCCGCCAGGCTGATCTTGGCCGCAGCACTTGCCTGCGACTCTCCCAGAGCACGTTGTACCTCGTGGCTGGAAGCAACGGCCTGGTTGAAAGCAAACAGATCGTTTTCCAGCTCTTCCAGCCCCGTGATTCCGGAGGCAGAAACGGCCGACTTGTTTTCAGCCACGGCGATGACCACCGTGGCGGCAAGAGTCTCGAGTGCATCGCCGATATCGCGTGCAGATGCCCAGCGCAAGCCGGCCAATCCACTTGCGATTTCCGCAGCATCAGCGGAGACTTTCCCGCCAACCAGCTGCTTGACCAGCGCCGACTTTTCTTCTCCGCTGCGGGAGGGGTCAGTCAGGGCGCGGCGCAAGCCAGCCGAGCTGTCCACCGTTCCCAGGATTCCGAAGAGGTCCTTAGCCAACTGCAGCGAGGCCGTCGGAAGCGTGGCTTCCAACTGCTCCAGCGCCTTCGTCAGCGATTCGCTCGATACACCTGCCATTACTTAGCTGCACCTGCGCTCTGGGTCTCCAGATCTGCCAGGAAGCGGTCCACCACGCGGGCGGCACGCTCGTCATCGCTGAGCGATTCGCCAACGATGCGCTCTGCCAAAGTCGTGGCCAGCGTGCCCACCTCGGAACGCAGGGAGACAACAGCTGCCTGGCGCTCGGATTCGATCTGGGCGTACGCCTGCTCGGTGATGCGTGCCGACTCGGCTGCTGCCTTGGTCTTCAGCTCCGCGAGGATCTGGGCACCTTCGGCTCGAGCTTCTTCGCGGATGCGGTTGGCCTCGGCGCGGGCGTCGTGGAGCTGCTGCTTGTACTCTTCGAGAGCTGCAGAAGCTTCAGCCTGGGCCTTTTCAGCCTTGGCAATGCCACCCTCAATCGCCTCTGCGCGCTCCGCGAAGGTCTTCTCGAACATCGGGACAACAAACTTGACCACGATGTACAAGAGGACCACGAAGCCGGCGAAGACCACGCCCATTTCCCACGGGTTGGGAAGGAGCGGATTCGCCGACTCGGCAGCGTCTTGAGCGGCGGCTGAGATGATCTGCTGATTCATATTTCACCCGTCCTTATCTACTCGGTTCTGAATGTTCGCTTGGTTCTGAGCGGTTTACTTGAGAACGAAAGCGAAGACCAGGCCGAGGATGGCGAGGGCTTCAGTAAGAGCCAGACCAAGGAACGCGATCGGCTGGAGCACGCGCTGGGCTTCCGGCTGACGTGCAACACCGTTGATGTAAGCAGCAAATACGAGACCCACACCGATACCACCGCCGATGGCGGAGAGACCGTAGCCAATGAGGTTGAGGGAGCCGTTGATGTTGCCGTTCATTGTATTCCTTTCAAGATGCCGCAGTCGCGGCAGGTTGTTTGGTTTGCTTCAACCCCCGAAGGGGAAGATTGAGGTTGTGCCTAGTGGCTGTCGGCGTGGAGTGCGCCTTCGATGTAGATCGCAGTCAGAAGGGTGAAGACGTATGCCTGCAGCACCATGATCAGCGCTTCGAGCATGTACATGGCGATGGCGCCAACGAGCACGAGCACGGACGCGCCCTTGAGAAGGACGTTTTCCTGCATGACGAGGAACTCGATACCCGAGCCGGCAATCATGACAATGAGGTGTCCGGCCATCATGGTCGCGAAGAGACGGAGGCTGTGCGTTACCGGCCGGACCAGGAAGTTGGAGATGATTTCGATCGGTACGACGATCGGCAGGATGAACCACGGGACGCCTGAAGGAACCGTGGCCAGCTTGAAGTACTTCAAGCCGTTCTTCTTGATGCCGATGCCGATCCAGGTGACGTATACAACTGCGGCCAGCACATAGGCCCCGCCGACGTGCGAGAAGCTCGGAAGCTGGATCACGGGAATGGCGCCGTAGATGTTGTTCACCAAGATGAAGAAGAACAACGTGAACAGGAGCGGTACGTACTTCATGAAGTCGCGGCCGCCGATAATGTCCTTGGCGATGCTGTTGCGGACGAAGCCGTAGGCCATCTCGCCTGCGAACTGCAACTTGCCGGGAACCAGCTGCTGCTTGCGTGCAGCGGCGAGGAAGAATGAAGCGATAAGGACGACCGACAGGATCACCAGCAGCATCTGCTTGGAGAAGCCATCGCTCGCACCCCACGGCAGGATAGCCGGCAGGTGCATTTGGTCGATTCCGGGAGGAGTGAAGGTCCCTGAATCCTGGGCCGGGAGCGCAAGCGCGATCAACGCGTTTCCTCTCTGCAGTGTCCATCATTGGGCGTTGTTGAGGATCCGGCCGCGTTTCCTGCAGCCATTTCCCGTGTGAAATTATTTGGCATTACTGTTTCCGTCCTGGGACGGACCACTGTCTGCTTTGCTCTCACCGGAAGACGAGCGATGACTGGTGAGGCCGTGCATATGGGAAAGATAGAACCCTCCTGCGGCTCCAAGCAGAGCGCCAAGGAGCACAATCCAGCGAGTCCCCCACAGATTATCCAGACCCCAGCCTATCAAACTCCAGACTATGATTCCGCCAACAATGTAGCTGAAGACGGCGATGCCGGCGTTGTATCCGCCGTCGCTTCCGTCGCTATCCTGCTCAGTGGAATCGCCGGGTTTTGCGGCAATGGGCGTGGCGGAGCGTCGCTTGTTCCTAGGAGTGAACATCGTCGCTCCCTTTGCCTGCTGCGGGGTCGTTGTAGATCTGGAGCCGGGCTTTGCTGAAGCCGTAGATTTCGGCGGCTTGCCATGAGATAACCGTGACGACGGCGCCGATCACGAACCAGCGTCCGTGCAGCCATGCTGGGGCGCCCAGGACGAACAGCACCACCGCGAAGCCGACGACCTTGACAAAGTAGCTGGCGACAAAAAGGCCGACCGCACCGGAGGGATTATCCCGGCCGACAAAATGGCCGATCAGGAGGCTGATGGCAAAAAATGCCATTACGATCGCCCCGCCGAGTGCGGCAGAAAGCACTCCTACGCCACCATTCATGACCACCGCAACTGCCGATGTCGCCGCGAGAGCAGCCACCGCCGTCGTCGAGCTGAGGAAAAGGAGCCGCAGCCACAGCGAAGACGCGGAGCGCGGGGCAGCAACGCCGCTCGAGTCGGACTGTTGTCCGCCGGCGTTGGAGGTCATGGGGATGCCAATCGTCGTGGCAAAAATGCCAAAGTCTCAAAAAGGGTGGGTGCGCGGGCGAGTGACTGTCCGCCCTAGAATTCTACATGAGATAGAACTGTGATGTTAACGCCTCGTCACACACCGTCTACTGGGCGGCGCCCTTTTCGGACGAAGTACGGCCAGGCTGTCACGCCGGCCATGATCAGCGCGGCCACGATGTCGACCGTGAGGACCATCTGCCAAGGGAAGATGGCAAACGCCAGGCCTCCAAACGCCAGGATGCAGGTCCACACATACATCATGAGCACTGCTGTGCGGTGAGTGTGGCCGAGCTCGATGAGCTTGTGGTGCAAGTGTCCACGGTCAGCCGACCAGGGCGATTGGCCGCGTGCTGTTCGCCGCAATACCGCCAGGCCGAGGTCCAGCAACGGCAGCGAGAGAATCGCGAACGGCAGCAGGATGGGCACGATGGTCGGAATACCATTGGCGCGGTCGTAAAGTCCTGAACTGATCTGGCCCGTGGACACCACACCGGCCGAGGCCATCACGAGGCCCAAAAGCATGGCACCGGAATCGCCCATGAAGATTTTGGCCGGGAACCAGTTATGCGGCAGGAATCCGATGCAACAACCCACGATGATGGCCATCAGCAGCGCGGCCAGGTCAGAGCGGTCCGTCAGGGTTGCATTGCGGTGGACCCAATACGCCGTCAGGAAGAACGCAACCCCGCCGATCGCGGCGACACCGGCTGCCAGGCCATCGAGGCCATCGATGAAATTGACTGCGTTCATGGTGGTCACAATGGCGAGGGCAGTCAGGACGACCCGCAGCGGCTCCGCCTCGATCCGTATGGGCTCCGGAACAAAGGGAACCACGGACATCTGCACGCCCCAGACCGCAACGATCGTAGCCGCCGTGCATTGGCCGATCAGCTTGACCCACCAGCGGATGTCCATCATGTCGTCGGCAACACCGACCGCGACAATCACCAGGGCACCTGCGAGGATTCCCCACGGCGCACCGTTCCCGTGGAAGATGTCCTTCACGAAGAACGAATTGCTGGCTACCACGAGGGCTACGGCAAAGCCGGCGAAAAGGCCCAGGCCGCCGAGTCGGGAAATCGGCACCGAGTGCATATCCCGGCTGCGGATGGGGGCAAAAAGCCGAAGTTTGTTACCCATCTGGCGGGCTACCCACGTAGCGAGGTACGACACGACGGCAGCCGTGAGCATCATGAGCGAATACATGATCACGTGGCGGCTCCTGTTGGCGATGGTGGTGGATTCTGTCCCTGGCGACTAGCTGCCGGCACAACACCTGCAACACCTCTGCGCACCGCCGAATATTGCTGTACTACAGTTGGACTCTGTCAAGATACTAGCGGCAACGGCGGCTTTGCTCCGTTTCACGCACCCCTAGGGCGAGCCGGGAGGACCCTCCCCGCGACTGCCCGGAAGGAACCCTACATGCCTGTCTCCGTTGCCGTAGCGGCCGTCACCTTCGACCGCCCCGGAGAGCTAGCAGTCCTGCTCGACGCCATTAACAAGCAGTCCATGCCCGTGGACACCATTTGCCTCGTGGACAGCGGAACCACCCCTTCGCGGGAGCTTGCGTCAAGCCATCCAAAGGTGGACTACGTGCGCTCGGAGGCGAACTTGGGCGGCGCGGGGGGCTTCGCCCTTGCGATCCTCAAGGCAGTGGCCAGCGGCGCCGAATGGGTCTGGATCATGGACGATGACGCCGAACCCGCCGATCCCACTTGTCTCGAAACCCTGGTTCGAGAGGCGGAGGCCCGCGGACTGGATGCGGTCGTGCCGCTTGTCGTGGCCCCCGGCCACCCGGACAAGCTCTCCTTCTTCTTCCGGATTGACGGCAAAGTGACCCACGAGCGCGCTGAAGTCGAGAAGGCGGGGTTCCTGCCCGACGTCGGGCACTTCTTCAACGGTGCGCTCATCCGTTCCAGCGTTTTCTTCAAAGTGGGAGTGCCGGATATCCGGCTGTTCATCCGGGGCGATGAGGTCGACTTCATGATCCGCCTCAGGAAAGCCGGGATCCGCTTCGGCACGGTCGCCACGGCGTGGATCACCCACCCGCACGCGTTTTCCGAGACAAAGCACGTCTTCGGCGCGCGCTGGCACGTGATCGTGCCGGATTCAGCGTTCAAACGCTACTTCTACTACCGCAACCGGGGCTACTTGATCCGCCGCTACCGCCGCGGCAAGTCGTTGGTGGCCGACGTCGGAGGCTACTTGGGCTATTTCCTCCCCCGCGGTGACTTCCGCGGGCTTGCGGAATGGTTCCGGGCATTCTCCGCCGGTTTGCGGGACAAGGGCTTCGGCCCGCTGGAAGACCAGAAGTTCTAGAGGCCCTACCGGGCGCTTGGATCCGGGGTCCTGTTCCTGCCGGAGAGCCGGCGTCGGACCAGCAGGCCGAGTAGCACCCATGGCTCACCGAAGACCCGGTAAGCGACGCGTCCCGGATGCAGGACGAGCCGCCAGGCCCATTCGAGCCCGAGCCGGCCCAGCCAGCGTGGAGCGAGCTTCTGGAGACCCGCCAGTTGCTCGATGGCTCCGCCGACGGTGCAGTAGACGGCCGGCGGAAGCTCGTTGAGGCGGCGGTGCAGGACCGATTCCTGCAGCGGCATACCCAGGCCAAGAAGCACTAGCTGCGGGCGGAATTCCGCCAGCCAGGCGACGGCGGCCTCTTCGCTGGCATCGTCCCAATTCTCACCGGGCCGGCCGGAAACCTCTGCGCCGGGCACGATTTTGCGGAGACGCTCCACCGTCTTGCTGTTGGCCTCGGGGCCGGCGCCGACGACGGCGATCCGGCGCAGTCCTTCGACGCCGCCGAGCGCAGGCACCCAGTCAGTGGATCCCAGACGGTATTCCATCAACCCCGCGGCTTCGCCGCGTGAACCTCCGTGGCGTCCAAGTCCCCAGAGCATGGCGACAGGCGCGCCGTCCATCAGCACCACATCGCTGCGTTCATAGAGGCTGCGGAAGTCCGGGCTCGAATGAAACAACGTGACGCTGTGCAGATTGTGTCCGAGGACAACCTTGGTGGTGCCGTCCGAAACATACCCGCTGATGGCCTCGATGAGTTCCTCGGCGCAAAGCGCGGTGACGTCTACGTCCAGAAAGGGAACACGATCCCGGACCAGGCTCATTCGGACCTGGTCTCCGTATGAACAGGGGTCTGAACAGGGGTCTCGCCGGGGACGGTTTCAGCTTCCGGCGCCGGGGCGGTTTCCGGTTCCGGCGCGGTTTCGCCCAAGGCAAGCACCCCGGGAACAACTTCGCGGAGGCGTTCCACGGTAATGGCGCCATCGCGCACCACACGCAGCGGCAACGTGGTGGCGTCGACAATCGTGGACGGTCGGGACTCGGTTCCCTCGACAGGGCGGAAGCCGCCCTCGAGGTAAACCTCAACGGATTCGGCAAGCTGGGTCCGCGCCTCGGCGGCGGTCTGTGCTGCCGGCTGACCGGTGCGGTTAGCCGAGGACACCGCCAGCGGGCCGGTGCGGTTGAGCAGTTCGAGCGCAATTTCGTCGTCGGGCATCCGCAGGGCCACGGTTCCGCGGGTCTCCCCCAGGTCCCAATCCAACGACGGCTGGGCGTGGAAGATCAGCGTCAGGCCGCCGGGCCAGAAGGCTTCTGCCAGTTTGCGGGCTTCTGCCGAGACATCGGTTGCCAGCCCGTCGAGCGCATTGAGCCGCGGGATCAGCACCGGGGGCGGCATATGGCGGCCACGGCCCTTCGAGACAAGCAGCATGGTCACGGCCTGCGGCGAGAACGCGTCTGCGGCAATGCCGTAGACGGTGTCCGTCGGCATGACGACACACTTTTTCTCGCTGATGGCGCGCTGCGCATGCTCCAGGCCTTCGGCGCGTTGTTCCTCTGACGTGCAGTTGTAGCTTGTGGTCACAGCGCTATTCTTTCATTTCCCGGAGGCAGCGATTGCCAACACTGCGCTCGTGGCACGTTCCTTGCCGTTCAGATCGAGGTGGGTGCTGACCTGCGTCCAGCAGCCGGCAGCCTTCAGATGTTCGGAAATCCATCCTGCCTGCACCTCGGCGTGTTCCATCACGAAGAAGCCGCCGCTCTTCAGGAGCCGGGCAGCCGAGGCGGCGGCCGCCGTCGGAAGCTCCATTCCATCCGCTCCCCCGCCGTACAGTGCCTCGGGCGGATCGTGCAGGGCCACTTCAGGTTCGTTCGGGATCGCTTCGGCCGGGATGTACGGCGGATTGGAAACGACGACGTCGAAAGTTCCGTCGTGTTCGGGCAGGGCATCGCGGAGGTCGCCCTGCACGAGCTTTACTCCGAGTGGCTTCAGGTTCTTGGAGGCCCAGGCATGCGCGAACGTGCTGAATTCGACGGCGTGGACCTCGGCCCCCGGCACTTCGTGGGCGATCGAAGCTGCAATGGCGCCGGAGCCGGTTCCAAGGTCAACCACCTTGGGGCGATTGAGCCCCTGGAGGTGGTCGATGACCAGTTGGACCACGGATTCCGTTTCCGGCCGCGGAATGAACACGCCCGGGCCGACGGCAAGCGTGAGATAGCGGAAGTGCGCGACGCCGGTGATGTGCTGGAGCGGAACGCGCTGTGCCCGCTCGGCCACCAGGTCCGCGTAGCCATCCGGGGCGGCGGAATCACCAAGCAACATGGCGCGCAGGCGTCCGAGGCCCACGCCCAGGAGATGTTCCGCGAGGAGTTCCGCGTCCACGCGCGGAGTGGGGACTCCGGCGTCGGACAGGATGGTTGTTGCCTCACGCACGGCGTCGGCGAGGCTTTGGCCCGGAAAGAGCGTCATGAAGATCCTTACAGGCGGTTACTCGCCCAGGGCATCCAGTCGGGACTGTTCATCCATTTCGATGGCCGATTGGATGACCGGCTCCAGGTCGCCGTTCATCACGGCGTCGAGGTTGTAGGCCTTGTAGCCGGTACGGTGGTCGGCAATCCGGTTCTCCGGGAAGTTGTATGTGCGGATGCGCTCCGAACGGTCCATGGTGCGGATCTGCGACTTGCGCTGGGCCGAGTTCTCGGCGTCGATCTGCTCCTGCTGGTGGGCAAGGATACGCGCACGAAGGACGCGCATGCCGGCTTCGCGGTTCTGGAGCTGGGACTTTTCGTTCTGCATGGCCACCACGATGCCCGTGGGCAGGTGGGTGATGCGGACGGCCGAGTCCGTGGTGTTGACGGACTGGCCGCCGGGACCTGAGGACCTGTAGACGTCTATCTTGAGGTCGTTCTGGTTGATCTCGAGTTCTTCGGGCTCATCGACTTCCGGAAGCACGAGTACACCGGCCGCCGAAGTGTGGATGCGGCCCTGCGATTCGGTGACGGGAACACGCTGGACGCGGTGCACGCCGCCTTCGAACTTCAAGCGGGCGTACACGCCTTCCGCAGGATCGTTCGAGTTGCCCTTGACGGCCATCTGGACGTCCTTGTAGCCGCCAAGATCCGATTCGGTGGCCGAGATGAGCTCGGTCTTCCAACCGCGCGACTCCGCATAACGCATGTACATGCGCAGCAGGTCCCCGGCGAAGAGCGCAGCTTCGTCGCCGCCTTCGCCGCCCTTGACCTCAAGAATGACGTTGCGGGCGTCGTCAGGATCGCGCGGGATCAGCAACCGCCGCAGTTTCTCCTGCGCCACCGGAAGCTTCGCCTCGATTTCGTCTACCTCGGCAGCAAACTCGGCGTCCTCGGAAGCCATTTCCTTTGCCGCTTCAAGATCGTCCATGAGCCCGCGCCACCGGTTGTACGCCTCCACGATGCCCTGCAATTGGGCAGACCGCCGCCCCAACTTGCGGGCCAAAGCCTGGTCGGCATAAACGGCAGGATCACTCAACTGCGCCTGGATAGCTGCATGCTCATCGAGCAATCCCTGTACGGACTCAAACATTTCAAAACCTCTTTCGACTTCTACAAGTCTAATAACTGCAACGCGGGGTCACTTACGGCCCATTCCGAGGGTCCGGACGGGCCGTATCTGACCCCGCGTTGCAACGCGAAGGGGCGGGGCGGAACATCCGCGCGGCATCAACCGCACGAACGAACCAGCGCCCGCCCCTAAAACAGCTATTTGTCGTTATCCGACTTGGCTCCAAGAGTCGTCTTCTGTACCTGCATGAGGAACTCGACGTTGCTCCCGGTCTCCCGGATCTTGTTGGTCAGGAGTTCAAGGCTCTGCTGGGTCTCGAGTCCGGACAGGACGCGGCGCAGCTTCCACATGATCTTGACCTCTTCGGCCGAAAGCAGGTTCTCCTCGCGACGGGTACCCGAAGCGTTGACGTCCACGGCCGGGAAGATGCGCTTGTCCGCCAGCTGGCGGGACAGGCGAAGCTCCATGTTGCCCGTGCCCTTGAACTCTTCGAAGATGACTTCGTCCATCTTGGAACCGGTCTCCACGAGGGCGGTTGCAAGGATGGTCAGCGAGCCGCCGTTTTCGATGTTGCGCGCAGCACCGAAGAAGCGCTTCGGCGGGTAGAGCGCAGCGGAGTCGACGCCACCGGACAGGATGCGGCCGGAGGCCGGCGCTGCCAGGTTGTAGGCGCGGCCCAGGCGGGTCATGGAGTCCAGGAGGACCACCACGTCCATGCCCATTTCCACGAGGCGCTTGGCGCGTTCGATGGAAAGCTCGGCAACCGTGGTGTGGTCATCTGCGGGACGGTCGAAGGTCGAGGCAATGACCTCGCCCTTGACCGTGCGCTGCATGTCCGTGACTTCTTCGGGACGTTCGTCGACCAGCACCATCATGAGGTGGACCTCAGGGTTGTTGGTGGTGATCGCGTTCGCGATGGACTGCAGGATGAGCGTCTTGCCGGCCTTGGGCGGGGAGACGATCAGGCCGCGCTGGCCCTTGCCGATCGGGGCCACGAGGTCGATGACGCGCGGGCCGATCTTCTTGGGATCCGTTTCGAGGCGCAGGCGCTCGGACGGGTACAGCGGGACGAGCTTGGCGAATTCGACGCGGTCCTTGAGCTCATCGGGCGTCTTGCCGTTGACCGACGTGACGCGGACGAGCGCGTTGAACTTCTGGCGCGCGGACTGCTGGCTGCGGTCCTCGCCGTCACGCGGGGCACGGATTGCGCCGACGACGGCGTCACCCTTGCGCAGGTTGTACTTCTTGACCTGGGCGAGGGATACGTACACGTCGTTTGCACCCGGCAGGTAACCGGAAGTGCGGATGAACGCGTAGTTCTCCAGCACGTCCAGGATGCCGGCAACCGGCAGAAGGACGTCGTCCTCGGTGACCTCGACGTCGTCGACGTCCGGGCCCTGGCCGCGGCCGCGACGGCGTTCGTTGCGGTCGCGGAAGCGGTCGCTGCGGGTGTTTCCATCGCGGTTGTCACGGTTGTCCTGCGGACCTTGGCGGTCGTTGCGGTCGCGGCGGTTGCGACGATTGCGGCGGTTGCCGGTGTCATCGCCGTCGTTCGTGTCTTCGCGACGCGGACGGGTGGTCTCGCGGCGTTCGCGCTGGCCGGGTTCGCCGGCCTCAACCGAGGCCTGCTCGCCCTGGCGCGGCTGGGTCTGGCGCTGATCAGGCTGGCGCTGTTCAGGCTGACGCTGATCGGTCTGGCGCTGCTCGGGCTGACGCTGTTCCGGCTGACGCTGCTCTACGCGGGGCTGTTCTGCCTGGGGCTGCTCGGGAGCGCGGGTCTCACCGGCTTCACCGGTCTCCAGAGGAGCGGCCTCGCCACGACGGCGGTTCCGCGTGCGCGGCTGGCGGCGTTCGCCGGCGGCCTCGCTTGCTTCGGCGGCGGGAGCGTCAGGAGCCTCGACGGCGACGGCGGGTGCCTCCGCGGTTTCCGCTGCGGCAGGAGCGGCAACAACACCGTCGCTGGTGGCGCGACGGCTTCGGCCACGGCCACGTGCCCGGGTGCCGTCCTGCGCGGGAGCTTCGGTGGATGCTGCGGCAGGTGCGGCAGTGGCCTCAGCTTCCGGGGCAGGCGCGGCTTTTGCTGCCACGGCCTTGGCCGCGGTAGGAGCCTTGCTTGTGGTCGCACCGGCACGGTGGGCCGAGATGGCCGAGACCAAGTCCCCCTTGCGCATCCGGGATCCGCCCGAAATGCCCAGCTGACTGGCAAGAGCCTGGAGCTGCGCGAGCTTGAGGCCTGCAAGGCCGCTGCTCTTGGCGGTTGCGGCCGTTGATTCAGCTGCGGAAGATGTTGTGTCCACAGCTGAAGCCAGCTCAGTGGTTTCTGTCACGAAGGATCCTTCCCCCTCGACGGCGTCCAGACGTAGAGCTGGACGCGATGATTTGTTCTGGACTGCAGTTCAGATCTGCAGCCGTGATTTCGGTCTTGCCGGTTTAGTTTCAGCAGGGCCGGATACTAATGCGTCTTCGATGCTCCGGCGAGGCGGGGCGCGGGCTGACGGTTCGGGTGACAGAAAGGGTTCTGTGGCACCTGCGACAGGCCGATAAGGAGACGACACCGGCAGACTTCGACACAGTAGGAGACGGGAACGGCATTAAGCCGGGATCCAATGTCAGGGAACTGCCCGCGGTTCTACCGCCGGTGCAAGTCCACTCTAGCACCTTCGACGTCCACTGCCAGTGTCATCACGCGCCACGCGACGTCCGGAGTGTTCTCCGCGGTGAACGTGGTGATCATTTCGGCAATCGCCGCGGCTTCGTCCGCGCCGTTGGCCAACGCCAGAACTGTGGGTCCCGCTCCCGAAACGACAGCCGCATGGCCCGAAGACCGCAATGCCTTGATCAGCGCAGCGCTTGGCCGCATTGCCTCTGCACGGTAGCTCTGGTGCAGGTAGTCCTCGGTGCCGGGAAGAAGGAAACGGGGGTCGGCAGTCAATGCGTGGATCAGGAGCGCAGCGCGTCCTGAGTTCATGGCCGCTGCGTGGTGGCCGATGGAGGCGGGCAGCAAACCGCGGGCAGTCTCGGTGGACAGTTCGTAGTCAGGCACAGCCACGATCGGGATGACCGACGGGACCACCTCTGCGCGGGTGCTGCTGTACTGCTCGCTGTCCTGCCATGACAGGGCCAGTCCGCCGAAAATCGCGGGTGCGACGTTGTCCGGATGCCCTTCCATCTCGCTCGTGAGTTGCAGGATCCATTCGCGGTCACGCTGGGCGGATTCGGGCACCAAGGCGTTGGCCGCGGTCACGGCGGCGACCACTGCCGAGGCCGAGGAGCCAAGTCCGCGGCCGTGCGGGTTGACGTTGTCCGCGGTGATCTTCAGACCGCTGTGCCGGAAACCAAGTCGCTCCAAGGCCGTGTTGAGGGCACGCACCACGAGGTGGCTGGCATCGCGAGGGAGGGTCTCGGCGCCCTCACCGGAGAGCTCGAACTCGAGCTCTCCGGTGGTAAGAGTTTCGACAGTCAGGGTGTCGTAGATCGACAATGCCAGGCCGAGGCTGTCATAGCCGGGGCCCAGGTTGGCGCTCGTACCCGGGACCCTGACGGTCAGCTGCTGGCCTGCCGCGACAAGCTTAAGGCCGGTCGCGGTGGGCTGCGTGGTTTCCACTCTTAGTTTTCTTCCAGTCCCAGTTCGGAGGCCACGGTCACGACGTCGTTCGGTACCTTGACCGGCTGGACCTCGCTGCCGTCTTCGGTGCGGAGCGCCCACTGCGGGTCTTTGAGTCCGTGCCCGGTGACGGTGATGACGATCGTCTTTCCGGTGGGAACTTCGCCTGCCTCGTGCTTCTTGATGAGGCCGGCAACGCCTGCCGCGGAACCGGGTTCCACGAAGACGCCTTCCTTGGCGGAGAGCCAGCGGTGGGCATCGAGGATTTCCTCGTCGGTCACGGCGTCGATGAAGCCGCCGGATTCATCACGTGCCGCAATGGCCGTATCCCAGGACGCCGGGTTGCCGATACGGATCGCCGTGGCGATCGTGTCCGGTTCGGTGATGGGGTGTCCTGCGACGAATGGTGCCGCGCCTGCTGCCTGGAATCCCCACATGGCCGGCGTCTTGGTGGAGACGGCAGGAAGGGTGCCCGCGGTTGCGGACTCAAAGGGCGCGGAATACTCCTTGTAGCCCTTCCAGTACGCGCTGATGTTGCCCGCGTTGCCGACCGGCAGGACGTGGATGTCCGGAGCGTCTCCGAGAGCGTCGACGATTTCGAAGGCACCGGTTTTCTGGCCCTGGATACGCGCCGGGTTGACGGAGTTCACGAGGAACACTGGGTAGGACTCGCCGAGCTTGCGGGCGATGTCCAGGCAGTTGTCGAAGTTGCCGTCAACCTGCAGGAGCGTGGCACCGTGCGCGATCGCCTGGCTGAGCTTGCCCATGGAGATCTTGCCTTCGGGGACCAAAACAGCACACTTCAGCCCGGCGGCCGTGGCGTAGGCGGCGGCGGAGGCAGAGGTGTTGCCCGTGGATGCGCACACAACGGCCTTGGCGCCTGCCTCGACAGCCGCGGTCATGGCCATCGTCATGCCGCGGTCCTTGAAGGACCCGGTGGGGTTCATGCCCTCCACCTTCAGGTACACCGTGGACCCGGTGAGTTCGGAGAGCTTCTGCGCGTGGACGAGCGGGGTGCCGCCCTCGCCGAGGGTAATGACCTTCGTGGCTTCCGTTACAGGCAAACGATCAGCATATTCGCGGATTACTCCGCGCCATTGGTGAGCCACTTAGACCCCTTCTACTCGCAGGACGGATGTCACAGAATTGATGACGTCCAGGCCCTTGACGGCCTCGACGGTTGCCGCGAGTGCGGCTTCGGATGCGCGGTGGGTGACGATCTTCAGCTCGGCAGACTCAACTTTCGAGGCGGCGTCGCGGTGGATCGTCTGGCGCATGATTTCAATCGATACGCCGTGCTCCGCGAAGATGTGGGTGATCCGGGCCAGCACGCCGGCCTGGTCGGCAACGTCGAGGCCGATGTAGTAGCTCGTGGTCGAGGCATCGATCGGCAGCGCGGGCACGAAGCCGGTAGTGGTCTCGGTACGACCGGGACCACCGAGCACCACTCGGCGTGCCGCCGAGACGAGGTCGCCCAGGACGGCAGACGCCGTCGGGGTGCCGCCGGCGCCCTGGCCGTAGAACATGAGCTCCCCGGCATTCTCGGCTTCGATGAAGACTGCGTTGAACGCACCGCGAACGGCTGCAAGCGGGTGTTCGCGAGGCAGGAGGGTGGGGTGGACGCGGACCGAAATGCCGCCGTCGCCGTTGGCATTGGTGATCTTCTCGGCGATGGCCAGCAGCTTGATGACGAAGCCCGCTTCCTTCGCAGCCGCGATATCCGCTGCGCTGACCTTCGTGATGCCTTCGCAATAGACGTCTTCGAGGGCGAAGCGCGTGTGGAAGGACAACGACGCGAGGATGGCGGCCTTGGCCGCGGCGTCGTGCCCTTCGACGTCGGCAGTCGGGTCGGCTTCCGCATATCCGAGCCGTTGGGCCTCGGCAAGCGCGTCGGCGAACTGCGCACCGGTGCTGTCCATCTGGTCGAGAATGAAGTTGGTGGTGCCGTTGACGATGCCCAGGACCCGGGTGATGCGGTCGCCGGAGAGGCTGTCGCGGATGGGGCGCAGGATCGGAATGGCTCCGGCGACGGCGGCCTCGTAGGAGAGCTGGACGCCGGCTTTGTCGGCCTCTTCGTAGAGCGTGGGGCCATCCTGTGCAAGGAGCGCCTTGTTGCCGGTCACGACGCAGGCGCCGTTCTGCATGGCGGTCAGGATGAGCGAACGGGCCGGCTCGATGCCGCCCATAAGCTCGATCACCAGGTCGGCGTCCTTGACCAAGGTATCGGCGTCGGTGGTGAACAGTTCGCGCGGCAGTTCGACGTCGCGCTCTGAATCAATGTTCCGCACGGCGATGCCGGACAGCTCCAAGCGCGCACCGGTGCGGGCCGCAAGTGCGTCGGCGTCGTCAAGGAGAATCCGCGCTACCTGGGCTCCCACGTTGCCACAGCCCAGCAGGGCCACCTTCAGGGTTCGCACTTCAGACATTCGCCACTCCCATGTCGCGGTTCAAGAGATCTTCTTCGGTTTCCCCGCGGACGATCAGCCGGGCGGATCCATTGCGCACAGCGACAACGCCAGGCCTGGCCAGATAGTTGTAGTTGCTTGAGAGGGCCCAGCAGTAGGCGCCGGTTCCCGGTACAGCGAGCAGATCACCGGCTGCCACGTCTTCGGGCAGATATACATCTCTAACAACTATGTCGCCGCTCTCGCAATGTTTGCCCACTACTCGGGACAGTTGCGGGGCGGAGTCCGAGGTCCGCGAGGCGAGAATGGCCGAATAATCCGCGTCGTACAGCACCGGACGGGCGTTGTCGCTCATGCCGCCGTCCACCGACACATAGCGGCGCGGGAACGTAACGTTTTCCTTGCCCCCGGCTTCTGCAGGCGTATCAACGCGAACCGTTTTCAGCGTCCCGACCTCGTACAAGGTGAAGGTGCTCGTGCCCACGATTGCGCGGCCGGGTTCGATCGAAATGCGCGGCGGGGTGATGCCCAGCTCAGCACACTTGGAGCGTACGACGGCGGCCATCGCCTGCGCGATTTCCGCGGGCGGGCGGGGGGTGTCCACCGGCGTGTAGGCAATGCCGTAGCCACCGCCCAGGTCCAGTTCCGGCAGGACGATGGAGTATTTCGCCTGCATCGCGGCGAGGAATCCCAACAGTTTCTCGGCTGCAAGGGCGAAGCCGTCAGGCTCGAAGATCTGGGAGCCGATGTGGCAATGCAGGCCCAGGAGTTCCACATTGGAGTACGAGGTAGCCGCAGCGACGGCTTCCTCGGCGGCCGAGAGGCCGGCTGACTCCGTGGTATCCCCCGCCATGGAGAGACCGAATTTTTGGTCCTCGTGGGCCGTGGCGATGAATTCGTGGGTGTGGGCGTGGACACCGGGAGTCAACCGCAGCATCACCTTCGCCGTCTCGCCGCGGCCGGAGGCAATCTTGGCAACGCGCTCCAGCTCATCGAGGCTGTCCACCACGATGCGTCCGAGCTTCATGTCCAATGCCCGGTTGATCTCGGCATCGGACTTGTTGTTGCCGTGCAGCCCCAAATTGGCGCCTTCGATGCCGGCCCGGGCCGCGACTGCGAGCTCGCCGCCTGAGCACGTGTCCAGGCGCAGGCCTTCCTCAGCCACCCAGCTGGCCACGGCAGTGCACAAGAAGGACTTTCCGGCGTAGTAGACGTCCACTCCCCCGCAAATGTCCTCGAAAGCTGCGTCGAAGGCTTCCTTGAAGGAGCGGGCGCGGGCACGGAAATCGCCTTCGCTCATGACGAACAGCGGGGTGCCGAACTGGGCCTTGAGTTCGCTGACGGGAACGCCGTCGATGGCGAGTTCGCCGTCGTCGGTCCTCTGCACGCCTTCGGCCCACATCGGCGCGTGTAGCGCGTTCAGGTCCTCCGGCACGGCGAGCCATTCGGGGGCAAGGGGCGAGGCTGCGGCGTTGTCGGGGCTTTGCTGCACGGTTTTGGAGTCGCTCACGGGGATCACATCCGTTCCGGAGCCGACACGCCGAGGAGTTCAAGTCCGTTGGCCAGCACCTGGCTCGTGGCGTCGTTGAGCCACAGCCGTGTGCGGTTGACGTCCTGGACAGGTTCGTCGCCGAGCGGCGAAACGCGGCAGGCGTCGTACCAGCGGTGGTAGGCGCCGGCAATGACCTCGAGGTGGCGGGCCACGCGGTGCGGTTCGCGGAGCTCCGCGGCCTTGGCCACGATGGACGGGTAGCTGCCGAGGTAGGACAGCAACTCGTTCTCGGTGGCGTGGTCCAGCAGGGAGGCGTCGAAGGCGCTGTGGTCCACGCCGGCCTCGATTGCGTTGCGTGCCGTTCCCCGCGAGCGGGCATGTGCGTACTGGACGTAGAACACAGGGTTTTCGTTGCTGTTCTTCTTCAGCAGTTCCGGATCCAGCGTCAGCGGCGAGTCAGCGGGGAAGCGCGCGAGCGAGTAACGCACGGCGTCCTTCCCGAGCCACTCGATAAGGTCCTTGAGTTCGATGATGTTGCCGGCACGCTTGGACAGCTTGGCGCCGTTGACGGACACCAGCTGTCCGATCAGGACCTCGATGTTGACCTCGGGGTCATCGCCCGCACAGGCGGCAATGGCCTTGAGCCGGTTGATGTAGCCGTGGTGGTCGGCGCCGAGCAGGTAGATCTTCTCGGTGAAGCCGCGGTCCTTCTTCGACAAGTAGTAGGCAGCGTCGGCGGCGAAATACGTGGGTTCGCCGTTGGCACGGATCATCACGCGGTCCTTGTCATCGCCGAAGTCCGTCGTGCGCAGCCAGACTGCGCCGCCGTCGTCGAACACGTGGCCCTGCTCCCGGAGGCGGGCAACCGCCGATTCGATCGCCCCGGCGTCGTGCAGTTCCTGCTCGGAGAAGAAGACGTCGAACTCCACGCCGAACTCGGCCAGGGTGTCCTTGATGTCCTTCATCTGGGCCTGGTAGGCGGCGGAACGGATCACCGGCAGTGCTGCCTCGTCGGTCAGTTCGCGGATTGCCGGATGTGCCTTGAGGACCTCGTCGCCGAGTTCCCGGATGTATTCACCGGGGTAGCCGCCCTCGGGAACGCCGCGTCCGTGCAGGCGGGACAGTACCGAGTTCGCAAAAACGTTCATCTGCGACCCGGCGTCGTTGATGTAGTACTCCGCGGTGACGTCGGCACCGGAGGCGCGGAGGACACGGGCAATGGAGTCGCCCAGAGCAGCCCAGCGCGTGTGTCCGATGTGCAGCGGTCCCGTGGGGTTGGCCGAGACGAATTCCATGTTGACCACATGGCCTGCGAGCGCCTGGTTGGTTCCGTAGGAGCGTCCCGCCTCGACGATGACCTTGGCCAGCGCGCCGGCGGCGGCTGCATCCACGGTGATGTTGAGGAAGCCGGGGCCCGCGATGTCCACGGCGGTGACGCCGTCGATCGCTTCCAGCCGCTTGCCCAGGATCGTGGCGAATTCACGCGGGTTGGTCCCGGCATGCTTGGCAAGCTGCAAGGCGATGTTGGTGGCCCAGTCGCCGTGCTCCCGGTTCTTGGGTCGCTCCACGCGCACGTCCTCGGGGAGGGCAGATTCGGAAAGCGCAAGCTCGCCGGCGGCGACAGCGTCTTTCAGGCAGGCGGATATGGCGGCGGAGAGTTCTTCGGGAGTCACCCGTCTAGCCTACCGGTGGGGCTTGCAACTGGTGGAATTCCTACGCTTAGCAATGCGCACATGCGGGCACCAGCCCGCACCCAGCCGGCACCCAGCTTTGGCCAGTGGAGCTCCCAGACTGAACCGATAGGCTGAAATCACTGAACCGATAGGCTGAAATCAACGTCAATCGTGTGAGCGGCCCCCGGCCCGCAGCACATTGCCATGACCCTTTTCTTGTCCAGTTGACTTGCCCAGTTGACTTGCCCAGTTGAAACGAGCAGAACCATGACTACGCCCCTCCGCAAGGGCCTTCTGGTGGGCGCCGCCGGCCTCTCCCTGGCCGGTTCGGTGGCAGCTTGCGCCCCTTCGGCCCAAGGCAGCACGCCGCAAAAGACCTCCACGATTTCCGGTCCGTACAAGGACGGTACCTACAGCGCGGACGGTGACTACATTTCACCCAACGGCGGTGAAACCGTGGGCGTCCAGCTGACCTTGGCCGGTGGCACTATTTCCGCGGTGGACATCACCGTCCATGCGAACAACCCGAACACCAAGGAATTCCAAGGACAGTTCAAGAACGGCATCGCCGCGCAGGTGGTCGGCAAGAAACTGGACGAGATCAACGTCTCAAAGGTGGCCGGCTCCTCGCTGACCAGCGAAGGATTCAACAAGGCCGTGGAAACCATCAAGTCCGAGGCCAAATAGACGCATGACGCACACGGGCTGGAGCGATTTCAGCTTTGACGGCATCGGGACCGCGTGGGAAATCTCGACGCCGGAGGAACTCCCGGAGGAGGTGCGAGCCGGCTTGCTCGGCGTCGTGGCGGACTACGACCGAAGCTACTCGCGTTTCCGGGACGACTCCCTGATTACAGTGCTCGCCCGTGAACCCGGCACCGTGACTCTCCCGGCGGGGGCGGGCGAGCTCGAGCAGCTTTTCACAAAGCTGTACCGCCTCAGCAACGGCGCCATGACGCCTCTCATCGGCGGCAGTCTCGAGCGCCTGGGCTACGGGGCGGACTATGCCCTGCGACCCCTCGGGCACCCGGTGCCGGCACCGCGGTGGGAAGACGTCCTGGAGTGGAAGGGCTCTGCGATCTCCGCTTCCGCTCCGGTGGTCCTGGACATCGGCGCCGCAGGGAAGGGCCAGTTGGTGGACCTTGCGGCCGGGGTCCTGCGCTCAGCGGGAATCACGGAGTTCCTTGTCGATGCCAGCGGCGACATGCTCCATTCCGGGGCGGAACCATTGCGCGTGGCCCTCGAACACCCCTACGACCCCGCCCAGGCGATCGGCGTCGTCGAACTCTACAGCGGCGCGCTGTGCGCTTCCGCAGCCAACCGGCGCGCGTGGGGCGACGGACTGCACCACGTCCTCGACGGCGCGACCGGTCGCCCGATAGAGACGGTAGTGGCCACGTGGACCATGGCTGCCACCGCCATGGAAGCCGATGCCCTGGCCACGGCGCTCTTCATGGTGGATCCCGCGGTCCTTGCCAAGGAATTCGATTTCTCCTGGCTCAAGGTTTATTCGGACGGACACGCCGCCTATTCGGCCGGCTTCGAAGGGACACTGTTCTCATGATTGCCATCAAAGCGCGCGTGGATGCCTGGCTCGGCCATTTCACGATGTACCGGCTGATCCTCTGGGTCCTTGCCGTGCTCGCAGCGTACAGCATGGTGTTGAACGCCTTGGGCTGGCTAAGCTTCGGGCTGCCTGAAATGCTGGTCCACCTTGTGCTGTGCCTGGGTCTGACGTACGCCTCCAACCGGCTCGTTGCCATGCTCTTCAAGGTCCAGCCGCATTCGGAGTCCTCGCTCATCACGGGCCTTCTGTTGTACTTCCTGTTTTGGCCCACCGAGCTGATTCCCTCTGTCCAGATCCCCAATCTCGCCGGAGTCGCCGTGGCGTGTGTCGTCGCCTCGGCCTCCAAATACGTCTTGGCCTTCCGCGGCCGGCATATTTTCAATCCCGCCGCGGCGGGCGCCTTCATCGCCGGGCTCACCGGATTGAACATCGCCACGTGGTGGGCGGCAACTCCGGCCATGTTGTGGCTCCTGGTTCCCGGCGTGCTGCTGGTGCTGTACCGGACGCTGAAGGTGCTCATGGCCTGCGCGTTCCTCGTGGTGGCGGTGTCGGTGGTGTGCGCCGTGCTCCTGCGCGGCGGCATGACCTTGGGCTCGGCCTTGTGGCAGCCGATCTCGCAGCAGCCGCTGCTGTTTTTCGCCGGCTTCATGCTCACCGAGCCCCTCACCCTGCCTCCCCGCCGCTGGCAGCAAGTGTCGCTGGCCGTCGTCGTGGCGTTGTTTTTCGCCGTGCCTTACAACCTGGCGGGCGTCATCGCCAATTCGCCCGAGCTCGCGCTGCTCATCGGGAACCTCCTGGCATTCCTCATGGGACAGCGGGGCGGAATCATGCTGACGTTCAAGGGTTCGCGTCCCCTGACGCCCTTCACCACGGAATTCCGTTTTGAGCCGCGACGGCCGGTCCGTTTCCTCCCGGGGCAGTTCATGGAACTCAACCTTCCGCACTCGCCCTCCGACGGGAAAGGACGGCGACGGGTCTTCAGCATCACCAGCGCGCCGGACTCGCCCGAGATGACATTCGGCGTCGGCACGGCGGAACCTGTCTCCGCCGCCAAGCGCGCGTTGCTCGCACTGGAGCCTGGAGAGTGCGTGCAGGGAACCGCCGTGGGCGGCGACTTTGTCTTACCGCCCGACGCCGGCAAACCCGTGCTGCTCATCGCCGCGGGAATCGGGATCACGCCTTTCCTGTCCCAGCTCGCATCGCACGACTCCGCGCAAAGGGACATCGTCGTGTTGTATCTTGCCCCCGGCGCCGCCGAACTTGCCGGGAGCGACGTCCTGGCGGCCTCGGGCGCACGGATCATCGCCCGCCTTTCGGACGGTTCCCCGCCGCCGTCGTTCATGCACGACGCCGGGCGGAACCGCATCGACGGCGACTCCCTGCGGGAGCTCATCCCCGATATCGCCGAGCGGGACGTCTACGTCTCCGGGTCGCCGGCGAACGTCGATGCCCTTCGCTCTGCCGCCCGCCATGCCGGAGCCCGGCGAATCCATGTGGACGCTTTTGCGGGCTACTGACGGGGGGTGGCGTATTCCTCGTGGCGAGGATGGCCGCCGAGGTTCAACACGCACTCGCCCACACCTGGGTGATGATCCGTGATTAGGAGACACGCCCTCCAAGGCCGCACTGCTCTGAGGCCGAGGGTTGTGGGTTGGGTTCACATGTGTAGTCGGATGATGAAGAGGAAGTAGCACCAGACGGGCAGCGATAGCAGTGACAACACGGCCATCGCGCTGCGTACCCGTGATCGCTTATGCAGGATCACGGAGAGCAGCCTGAATGTGAGGATTCCGACGAGTCCTCCGACGAAGTTCAGGATCACGTCGTCGATGTCCGATGCTCCAACCCCGAACACGCCCTGGATGACCTCGACAGCGACGCTGACCGAGGCGACCGTAAGCATGGTCCGCCATACGGCCACCCGATGTGGGAGCCACGATGCGTAGACTCCGAGCGGGATGAAGATCAGGATGTTTCCCACGACGTTGGCGAACGCCACTCTCTCGGTGCCGGGAGAGTGACTGAACGCGTATTCCGCGATACTCGCGAACGGAATGAGATTGATCGACCTCTCCGAACCCGGTGCACGAGAGAACAGAAGCAGCTTCAGCAGGAAGGCCGCGTAGAGGGAGAAGACGGCGAAGATGGCCACGGTCTCCGCTTTCGCGCGTTTCGTGGCGAGTCGCCAACTCGGTCCGTCATCCGTGACCGCTGCGAGTTTCGGTTGTACACCCATCCGCACGACGGTACAGAGGGAACCTGCCTTGCTCCTGTGAGACCTGGATTCAACGCGTTCATTGTGCCGCATCCGACCGAAGTGGCTCCGGAAGGGTCCTTGCCCGTTCTCCCTTGCGGCGCTCCTGGCGGCGCCCCGTTTTCCATTGCAGCGCGGTGACCTGCTAAGCTCATGGACGTCCCTCCGGCAACGGACGGGAGCCCCGGATGCCCTCGTAGCTCAGGGGATAGAGCGTCTGCCTCCGGAGCAGAAGGCCGTAGGTTCGAATCCTATCGAGGGCACAACGAAAAACCCCGCCGGTTCCAGAAACCGGCGGGGTTTTCCTGCATCATGGCCGGGTTCTTGGGAACGGCAAGCGTGCGCATTGGTTTGTCTCACTGCTAGAGGACAGTGCCCTCACATGGTGCGCGCAGAACATCATGCTGGCCTGTTTGACGACATTTCCAAGGCAGCGCGAGCCGTCTAAACCACAGCGGTCTCGGATGGATCGTAGTGACGCCCTTTTCGAGTGCCCTCCTACGTCAGCTATTCTGCTTCCCTTCCAATGCCGTCCTGGATCGAGCGCCGGCCTTTGACGCAGGAGGCCCTAAGTTCGACACCTACCGGGGGGACAACAGAAACCCTGCCAGTTCAAAGTACCGGCGGAGTTTTGGCAAGACAAAGGGGCGCCGTAGCTTTCTCCCCTTGTTTGCCGTGCAAAAGTACCCGAAGGGCATTACTCACCGTGTCGCAAGCGCTTTCCCGCACCAAAGTAGGGGACGACGGCACAGGCCCCGGACCCGCCCTCGATCCGAACGTGTCCCGGACATGCCGCACCGGCCCGGCTAAAAAGTCGGTGGCCGCTCCTAAGCTGTTCGTACCCGTCCACCAGGTACGAAAGGGCTCGCCGTGATCTGTTCCATCGTTCCTCCCTATATGCTGCGAAGGCTGGCGGCCCAGCACGAGCCCCGCCTGCGGGCGATTGCCCGCGCAGCCAAGGAATCCCTGCTGCACATCAAGAACCTCCAGGCGGTCCGTGCGCTTCCGGTGCCGGTCCCTCGGCCGACGGCGCGCCAGGCAAAACCCGGGCCGCCCAAACGAACGATCTATGACGCCGGCTCCACCGAAGCCTTGCCCGGCAAGCTCGTCCGCAAAGAGAAAGGCCAGGCGACGGGCGACCCGGCCGCCGATGAAGCCTACGACGGGCTGGGCGAAACCCACGCTCTTTACGCAGGTGCGTTCAGCCGGAACTCGATCGACGGCGCCGGGCTGAAACTCGATGCCACTGTCCACTACGGCCAGCTGTACGACAATGCCTTCTGGAACGGCAGCCAAATGGTCTTCGGCGACGGCGACGGCGAGATCTTCCAAAGGTTCACGAAGTCCCTCAGCGTAATAGGGCATGAGCTCGCCCACGGCGTCACCCAGTACACGGCAGCCCTCGCCTACCGGAACCAGGCCGGAGCCCTCAACGAGTCCATGTCGGATGTTTTCGGGGCGCTTGTGGAGCAATATGCCAAAAAGCAGTCTGCTGCCGAGGCCAGCTGGCTGATCGGCGAGGGCTTGTTCACCGACGCCGTCCAAGGCACCGCGCTCCGTTCCATGAAAGCACCAGGGACCGCATATGAGGACGACGTGCTCGGCAAGGATCCGCAGCCGGACTCGATGGACAAGTACGTGCGCACCACCGCCGACAACGGCGGTGTGCACATCAACTCAGGCATCCCCAACCGGGCTTTCTCCCTTGTTGCCCTGGAGCTGGGCGGCAATGCCTGGGAAGCGCCCGGACAGATCTGGTACAACACGCTGACCAGCGGCTCACTGCCTGCCACGTGCACCTTCGGACGCTTCGCAAAGGCCACAGTGGCGTCGGCGGAGGAGCTCTTCGGCGCCGGTTCAGCCGAGCATGACGCGGTCCATAAGGCGTGGGAAACTGTGAAGGTAAAGCTCTAGCAGCACCCTCCGGAGCAGTGGAAGCCGCAAAACATGAAAATCACTGTCCAGCGCAGCGGTGGCGTCGCCGCGATCACCCGCGTCTGGACCGTGGATGCCGCCACTTCCGAAGACAAGCGACGATGGATGCCGATCGTGGAGGCGTGCCCTTGGGACCAAGTGCCATCCCGCGGCCAGGCCCGCGCGCTGGCGGCCGGGAAGGCAGCCGGGCAGGCGGACCGGTTCATGTATTCGATCCGTGCCGGACAACACCGGGCGACGCTTCCGGAGACCGATGTCACCGGGCCATGGCACACCCTCGTGGAGAACGCCAAGGTCGAGGGCCGGGAGACCCTCCGCCGCTAGCCCACTTCCGCCAACTGGCCGCGGAAAGCCCTGCGGTACGACTGCGGGCTGGTGGCCAGGACCTTGGCGAAGTGGTGGCGCAGCAGCACGGAATGTCCGAACCCGGCTTCGCGCGCAACCTCGTCGATGTTCAGCTCCGTGGTTTCCAGGAGTTCCTGCGCCCGGAGCACCCGTTGCGAGTTGAGCCAGGCCGCCGGTGTGGCGCCCGTTTCGGCCCGGAACCGGCGGGCGAAGGTCCGGGCGGACATGTGCACCCGGGCCGCCAGTTCGTTGACGCTGTGGTCACGATCAAGGTTCTCCACCATCCAACGCAGCAATGCCTCCATGGGCGCAGAGCCGCACGTGGGCATCGGCCGGTCGATGAACTGGGCCTGGCCGCCGTCGCGGTGGGGCGGAACCACCATGTCGCGCGCAATGGCTGCAGCGACATTGGCGCCCAACTCCACACGGACCAAATGCAGGCAGGCGTCAATACCGGCGGCCGTGCCGGCACTTGAGATGATCCTTCCGTCCTGGACGTAGAGCACATTTTCGTCCACGTGAATCTTCGGATACCTGCTGGCGAGGTCCTGCGAATAGTGCCAGTGCGTGGTGCAGCGGCGCCCGTCAAGGAGTCCTGCACGCGCAAGCGCGTACGCCCCGGAACAAATCGACATGACCCAAGCCCCGCGCGCATGCGCCGCCCGCAACGCATCCAATGCAGACTCCGGGACGTCCTCATCCCGTCCGTACGGGGCCATGATGACCAGGTCGGCATCGGCCGTAGCTTCCAGGCCCAAGGCGACATGCATCGACAGGCCCGACTTCATCTTCACCTCTCCAGGGATCGGAGTGCAGACCCTGAAGTCAAAACCGGGAACGCCGCTCCCCCGGTCCGCGCGGTCAATGCCGAAGACCTCGCAGGCCGTCCCGAATTCGAAGATCGAGAAGTTGGGAACAACAATGATTGCCACCGTTTTCAACATAGATCCAGTGTGGCAGAAAATTGCCTAAATGGGTCGTTTCTGCCACTGTTTCTTGAAGTGCACCAGGAACACGATGGAGTCATGGAGTTCATCGGAGTTTTGCTATTCATCGTCTTCCTCATCACTGCCGCCGGTTCCATCTCAGCGGTCCTTCGGGACGGCCGCGGCCACCTTCCCCCCGACCATTCCGAGCCTTGGACCTCGAGGGACCTGCCTGACAACTCATGCTGGACATTGCGCGCTTTCTAAGCACAGTCTGTCCCCGGACACGGACGACTTTTGTCCGCGTCGTGGGCTAGATTCGATGCCATGATCCAGACGTCCGCCAGGCTGCTGCAATTGCTGTCCTTGCTGCAGGTCCGGCGCGAATGGACCGGCCCGGCATTGGCCAACCGGATGGGTGTCACCGAGCGCACGGTCCGCCGCGATATCGACAAGCTCCGGAACCTCGGCTACCCCATCCATGCCTCGCCGGGCATAGCCGGCGGCTACCAGCTGGGCGCCGGGGCGCAGCTCCCGCCGCTGCTGCTCGACGACAATGAAGCACTCGCGGTCGCCTTGGGGCTGAACTCGGTGGCGGCAGGTCCCGTGGCAGGTATTGGCGAAGCATCGGTTCGAGCCCTTGCCAAGCTCGAACAGGTGCTGCCTGCACGTCTCCGCCCGAAGTTTGCGATGCTCAAGGCCGCAGTCACCACGCTGCCCAGCAACGCGGCGTCGGTCGACCCGCAGCAGCTCACGGTGGTCTCTGCTGCGATTGCGGACAAGCGGCAACTCAGTTTCGACTACGTCAAGGCCGACGGCGACACCGGCCGGCGCCTGGTGGAGCCATACCGGCTGGTGGACACCGGGCGGCGCTGGTACCTGGTCGCTTGGGACGTGGACCGGGAAGACTGGCGCACGTTCCGTGCCGACCGCATCGCCTCACTTCCGGGCGAACGGAAAAAGTACCTGCCGCGTCCCTTGCCAGCCAACGACCTCGCGGACTACGTCCAGCGGTCCGTGACCCGCTCGCCTTACCGCTACGACGTCGTCGTGCGCCTCCACGCCCCCATCGGCGAGGTGGCCGCCGTCGTCGGCCCGCAGCTCGCGAGCTTGAGCGACGACGGCGGGAACGCGACCCTGCTCCGCGCCGGCTGGGACAGCCTGGCCCAGCCCGCGGCGCACCTCGCAGCGCTCGACATGGACTTCGAAATCATCTCCCCGGAAGAATTCAAGGACTACGCGCGCACCATGGCCGGGCGACTGGAAAATGCCGCCGGGCATCGCGGACTGCAAGGCGACGCGCCGCCACAGTAGACTGTCAGCAGCCATGACACTTCATATTTCCTACCCCGCAGAGCTGCCCGTTTCCGAGCGCCGCGAGGACCTGATGGCGGCCATCGCCGCAAACCAGGTGACCATCATCGCCGGCGAAACCGGTTCCGGCAAGACCACCCAGATCCCCAAAATGTGCCTGGAACTCGGCCTCGGGGACAAGGGCCTGATCGGCCACACCCAGCCGCGCCGCCTTGCCGCGCGCACGGTCGCCGAACGCATCGCCTTCGAGATGGGCGTCGAGATCGGGCAGGAAGTGGGCTTCCAGGTCCGTTTCACCGGCGAAGTCAGCCGGGCCACCAAAATCAAGCTCATGACCGACGGCATCCTGCTGGCCGAGATCCAGCGGGACAAGCTGCTGCGGAAGTACAGCGCCATCATCATCGACGAGGCACACGAACGCAGCCTCAACATCGACTTCATCCTGGGCTACCTCAAGCGGATCCTGCCGCAAAGGCCGGATTTGAAGGTCATCATCACCTCCGCGACCATCGACCCCGAGCGTTTCGCGAAGCATTTCGGCAGCGAGGAAGAACCCGCGCCGATCATCGAGGTTTCGGGCCGGACCTACCCGGTGGAAATCCGCTACCGGCCGCTGTCCCAACCGGCATCCGGGGCCTCCGGCGACGATGAGGACGCGTCCGATGACGAGCTTGAGGAAGACCGGGACCCCCTCGACGCCGTGTGCGACGCCGTCGACGAACTCGCGCTTGAGGCGCCCGGAGACATCCTGGTGTTCTTCTCCGGCGAGCGCGAGATCCGCGACGCCGCGGAGGCCCTGAACGGCCGGATCCAAGCCAACCGCAGGCTGGCGGGCACGGAAGTCTTGCCGTTGTTTGCCCGATTGAGCCTGCAGGAGCAGCACAGGGTCTTCAACCCCGGCGGCAAGCGGCGGATCATTCTTGCCACCAACGTCGCGGAAACTTCGCTGACGGTGCCCGGCATCAAGTACGTCATCGACACCGGCACGGCCCGCATCTCGCGCTACTCGCACCGCACCAAAGTGCAACGGCTGCCGATCGAACGCGTTTCACAGGCATCGGCAAGCCAGCGTTCCGGCCGCTGCGGGCGCGTCTCCGAGGGTATCGCCATCCGGCTCTATTCCGAAGAAGACTTCGAGTCCCGCCCCCCGTTCACTGACCCGGAGATCCTGAGGACCAACCTCGCTGCCGTCATCCTGCAGATGACGGCGATGGGCGTCGCCCGCGGCCCCAAAGACGTCGAGAACTTCCCCTTTGTTGAGCCGCCGGACTCCCGTGCCATCAACGACGGCGTCACGCTGCTGCGCGAACTCGGCGCCCTAAGCGCGGCGCGCACCGGCGACGGCGGCACTCCCCCCGCCGTCGACGGCGGCAACGGGCGTACCAGCGGCGGCCTGACCGCCGTCGGGCAGAAATTGGCCCAACTCCCGGTCGACCCCCGGCTCGGCAGGATGATCGTGGAAGCCGGAAAGCGCGGCTGCGTGAAGGAAGTCATGATCCTGGCGGCTGCTTTGACCATCCAGGATCCGAGAGAGCGTCCGAGCGACAAGCAGCAGCTTGCGGCGGAGAAGCACGCACGCTTCCGGGACGAGAACTCCGACTTCACCGGATTCCTGAATCTGTGGAACTACATCCAGGAAAAGCAGCAGGAGCTTTCCTCCACGCAGTTCCGCCGGCTGTGCAGGAACGAGTTCATCAACTACCTGCGCGTCCGCGAATGGCAGGATCTCTTCCAGCAATTGCGCCAGCTCGCCAAGCCGCTGGGCATCACTATCGACAACAAGCGCGAGGCCGACCCCGTAGGCAACAACGAAGCAATCCATATCAGCCTGCTCTCGGGACTGCTGAGCCACATCGGCATGCTGGATGAACGCAAGCGCGAATACGCCGGAGCACGCGGCAGCCGGTTCGCCATCTTCCCGGGCTCGGCGTTGTTCAAGAAGTCGCCTGCCTTTGTGATGGCTGCGGAGTTGGTTGAAACAAGCCGCCTCTGGGCCCGGGTCGCGGCGAAGTTCGATCCTTTGTGGGCCGAGCAGGTTGCACCGGACCTCGTGAAGCGTTCCTACAGCGAACCCCACTGGTCCGCCCGGACGGGTTCGGTCATGGCGCACGAGAAGGTCATGCTCTACGGAGTTCCGATCATCCCGAACCGCCGCATCAACTACGGCAGGATCGACCCGGAGCTCTGCCGCGAACTCTTCATCCGGCACGCCCTCGTGGAAGGCGACTGGAAGACCCACCACAAATTCTTCCACCGCAACCGCGCCTTGCTCCACGAAATCGAGGAACTCGAGACACGGATGCGTCGCCGGGACATCCTGGTGGACGACCATACGCTCTTCGAGTTCTACGACGCCAGAATCGGCAAGGACGTGGTCTCCGAACGCCACTTCGACAAATGGTGGAAGGAAGCCCGCCAGCAGGACCCCACCCTGCTCGACTTCGACCAATCGCTGCTCATCAGCGAGGACGCCGAAGCCCTGGACGATTCCGCCTACCCGAAAACCTGGCTGCACAAGGGCTTTGAGTTGCCCCTGAGCTACGAGTTCCATCCCGTGGCGCCCGGCTCGCCGCCAAATCCCTCGGACGGTGTCACAGCCGAGGTTCCCGTGTTGTTCCTCAACCAGCTCGACGACGCCGCCTTCCGATGGCAAATACCCGGCCAGCGGGTCGAGCTCGTCACGGCCCTGATCAAGTCGCTGCCCAAACACATCCGCAAGAACTTCGTGCCGGCCCCGGATGTGGCCCGGCAAGCTGCTGCTGCCTTGGAAACCGACTTCGATCCTGCATCAGACGATCTTGAGGCCTCGCTTGAGCTGGTGCTGCGCCGCATCCGGGGACACATCATCCCTCCGGGATCGTGGAATTGGGACGCCGTTCCGGCGCACCTGCGCGTCAGCTTCAAAGTTGTGGACAGCCGCGGCAAGGTGCTCGACGAAGGCAAGGACCTTGCCGCGCTCCAGGAGCGGCTGGCCCCGGCTACCCGCCGGGCCATCGCCGAATCCCTCGGGGCAACACCTGCGACGACGGCACGCGCCAACGCTCCGAAGGGCGGCCCACGTGCCGGGGGCGCCGGAGCCTCCGGCGGAAACGGCGGCGGCGCGGCCCCGCAGTCCGCCGGTTTCCTGTCGGAGCAAACCGGCCTCACCGAGTGGACTTTCGGAGCCATCGAACGCCAAGTGACGCGCACAGTGAAGGGGCACGATGTCACGGGCTTTCCCGCTCTCGTTGACGAGGGCAAATCCGTGGCATTGCGCGTGTTCCAGACCCGGGCAGAGCAGGAGTCGGCGATGCGCGGCGGCGTGATCCGGCTGCTTGCCCTTCGGGTTCCCGCCCCGGACCGCTACGTCCTGGAACATTTGAGCAACACGGAGAAGTTGACGTTCAGCCAGAACCCCCATGGTTCGGTGAGCGCCTTGATCGCGGACTGCGTCCTGGCGGCCATCGACAAGCTGACTCCGGCCGAACTTCCTTGGGACAGGGCCGCGTTCGATGCCCTGTACGAGCTGGTCCGGGCCGAACTGATCGACACCGTCTTCACGGTGACCGCCGTCGTCGAGCGCATCCTGGGGAGCACCCGGCGGATCGAGAAGCAACTCAAGGCCGGCACGAGCCTCGCCTTGATCAGTGCCCTCAACGATATGAAGAGCCAACTGGAGCAACTCGTGTTCCCTGGTTTTGTGGCACAGACGGGCTACGCCCAGCTGAGCCAGCTGCCGCGGTATTTGGCCGGAATCGAGAAGCGCCTCGAAAAGCTCCCCAACAACGTGCAGCGCGACGGGCTGAACATGTCGGTGGTGCAGGCGTTGGAGGACGACTACGACGACGCCGTTTCCGCGTTCCTGCCCGGCCGACGGGCAGGAGCGGAGTTAACACGGGTGCGCTGGATGATCGAGGAACTCCGCGTGAGCCTCTTCGCCGTCGAGCTCGGCACGGCCTACTCGGTCTCGGAAAAGCGTATCCGGACGGTGCTCAACCAGGCGTTGGCACCCGCGTAGGCCCCGCGAGCGGCTAAGACACCCGCTCCTGCACTTATGCCCCAAATCCAAACGCTCGCTCACTTATCTGCCCCCAAATCCACACGCTCGCTCACTTATCTGCCCCCAAACCCAAACGCTCGCTCACTTATAGCGGTCTTTCTGTCGACCCTCATGCACTAATGAAGGGATCTAAACCGAAACCTTCCTGCACATGTAGTGCGGAAAGGTTTCGGGCTTTCCCACAAAGGTGAGCGAGCGTTTGGGAAAAGGGCCACAAAGGTGAGCGAGCGTCGCCCCGGTACCGGGCCGCATCCATTCAGCAAGCATCCGCCGGCGTTCTGCGGCGTCGGGCCTCAGTCCGCCGGAACGAACTCTCCGTGCCCGGCAGCGACAAGGCCGGCCCGGAGCTTGGCCGCATTGGCGTCAAGCCGGGCAGGGTCCGGGTTGTGTTCCACGGACCCGAAGTCGAAATCGGCCAGGGACGTTGCCGGGAACACATGCACGTGGAAGTGCTCCACTTCGAAGCCGACAACGGACAGGCCTGCCCGGGGTGCGCCGAACGCCTCAACCTGGGCCTGTCCGATTGATTGCGCAACGGCCATGACCTTGTTGAGGAGCTCCGGGGCGGCGTCGGTCCAGCGGTCCACCTCCTGGCGCGGCACCACGAGCGTGTGCCCGTCGGTGAGCGGGGCGATGGTCAGGAAGGCCACTACGTCGTCGTCCTTCCAGACAAAACGTCCGGGAATCTCGCCATTGATGATCTTGGTAAACAGGGTGCTCATACGTCTGCCTTTTCCGAAGCGGGCTGAAGGGTCTTGGTATCGAGGACGAAACGGTATTTGACGTCGCCGGCAACCATGCGGTCGTACGCTTCATTGAGTTGCCGCGCAGTGACGACTTCGACATCGCTGACTATGCCGTGCTCGGCACAGAAGTCCAGCATTTCCTGGGTCTCGGCAATGCCGCCGATCAACGAACCTGCGTAGGAGAGCCGGCGCCGGATCAGCGCGCCCGGACTGACCGGCGGCATGTCGGCAGGAGGGAGCCCCAATTGGAAGAGGGCACCGTTCACCCGCAGGGTGCGGAAATACGGGTTGAGGTCGTGCGGCGCCGCTACGGTGTCGATAATGACGTCGATGGAGCGGTTGGCGCCTTCCATGGCTTCGGGATCCTTCGAGAGGATCACGTCGTCGGCGCCAAGTTCTATTGCCGCCTCGAACTTGGCCTCCGAGGTGGTGAAGACCACGACGTGCGCCCCCATGGCCTTCGCAATCTTGACCGCCATGTGGCCCAGTCCGCCGAGTCCGATGACGCCCACCACGTCCCCCTCCTCGACGTCGAAATAGCGCAGCGGCGAGTAGGTGGTGATGCCTGCGCACAACAACGGCGCCGCCGCTGCCGGGTCAAGGGCCTCGGGCACGCGCAGCACGAAGCGGCGGTCAACCACCACCGAGGTCGAGTAACCGCCCTGGGTGACGGAGCCGCCGTTCCGGGCATCCCTGACCCCATAGGTGCCCACGTTTCCGCGTTCGCAATACTGCTCCAGGCCTTCGAGGCAGCTGCCGCACTCGCGGCAGGAATCCACCAGGCAGCCGACGCCCACCAGGTCTCCCGGCGCGAAGTCGTCGACGGCGGAGCCCACGCTGCGGACCCGGCCCACGATTTCGTGGCCGGGGATCAAAGGATAGCTCTGCACCCCCCATTCGCCCCGTGTCGCGTGGACATCGGAGTGGCAGAGGCCGCAGAAGTCGATCTCGATTTCGACGTCGTCTTCCTTGGGGACGCGGCGGGCCACGGTCAGCGGGACAAGGCCGCTGACAGCAGAAGTGGCGCCGTACGCAGCCGCGAGCGTCGGCGAGCCCTGCGCGGCCGAGGGTGCCGACGGGGCGGGGTCCGCTGTCTCGTCACTCACGACGAGCGGCTTGCCAAGGGGTGGAGGAACGGGGCGTCCGGGAGTCATGCCTCGACGCTACCCCTGCGGGCTGATTCTTTGCCACTCCGCGCTGCCACGCCCGCCGGCTTCGCCGCGTCCGAGGCTCACTGGCCCGGAGTACCTTGGGGCGCTGCTCCGGTGACCACCCGGTTGGAGTCGAGGGAGGACCACTGCGAAAAGGAGCCCGGGAAGAGGGCTGCTTTGAATCCTGCGATTTCGAGGGCGGCGATCTCGTGCGCTGCCGTCACCCCGGAGCCGCAATAGACCGCCACCTTGCTGCCCTCGTCGATTCCCAACGCAGCAAATCTGTCGCGGAGCTGGGCCGCGCGGAGGAACGTGCCGTCCGGTCCGAGGTTTCCGGCTGTGGGGGCGCTCAGCGCGCCCGGAATGTGCCCGGCGCGGGGATCAATGGGTTCGATTTCGCCGCGGTAGCGCTCCCCGGCCCGGGCATCGAGAAGGATTCCGTGGTGGTGCCAGTCGGCTGCCTCGTGCATGGCGATGGCATCCATGTGGCCGTGTCCAAGCACGACGTCGCCCGGAACCGGTCGCTGCTCGTCCTGCGCCAGGGGGTGGCCAGCCGCGCGCCAGGCACCCAATCCGCCGTCGAGCAGGAAGACGGAAGGGAAACCGGCGTCCCGGAGCAGCCACCACAACCGCGCCGCCGCCGTGCTGCCGCTGTCGTCGTATGCAACCACGGTGTCGCCGTCGTTGATGCCCCAGGCCCGGGCGCTCCGCTGCAGCGCTGCGGTGGACGGCAAAGGGTGCCTGCCCTGGCCCTCGGCCGCGGGATCAGCGAGTTCGTGATGCAAGTCCACATAGACTGCGCCCGGAATGTGGGCCTGGCGGAAATGCGAATGGCCGTGCGGATCGCCCAACGCCCACCGAACGTCGAGCAAGACGGTCCGCTTGCCCGCATCCATGCGGTCCTTGAGTGCGGTGACGTTCATGATCGTGGCCATCAAATCTCCTTCGTTTTCCCGTCTCTACCAAACGACGTCGACGCTGCCGCCGTGCAGTTGCCAACCGGCTACCAGCCTAGCCTTGGGCGGCAGCCGGCGCCGGTAGGCTGGATCGGTGAGCACTCTACGCAACCAGGACCGGGCATGGGCCAGCGAGGCAATCCGCCGCATCGAAGCCGAGAACAACCGCTCGGCGGACACGCACCTCTACGCCGTGCCGCTCCCCGCACACTGGGGTGTCCAGCTCTATCTCAAGGACGAGTCCACACACCGTTCGGGCAGCCTCAAGCACCGCCTCGCCCGCTCGCTCTTCCTTTACGGCCTGGTCAACGGATGGATCACGGAAGGGACCACCATCGTGGAGGCTTCCAGCGGGAGCACCGCGGTGTCCGAGGCCTACTTCGCCAGGCTGATCGGGCTTCCGTTCATTGCCGTGATGGCCCGGACCACGAGTCCGGAAAAGATCGCCCTCATCGAAGAGTTCGGCGGCGCCTGCCTCCTCGTCGACCATGCCTCGGAGGTCTATGCGATGGCGGAGGAGGTTGCCCGGACGTCCGGCGGTTACTATATGGACCAATTCACTTTTGCCGAGCGCGCCACCGACTGGCGGGGCAACAACAACATCGCGGAATCGATCTTCGAGCAGCTCGCCCTCGAAGAGCACCCCGTGCCCGAGTGGATCGTAGTGGGCGCCGGCACGGGCGGAACCAGCGCCACGATCGGCCGCTACCTGCGGTACCACTGCCACCCAACCCGGCTGGCTGTGGTCGATCCGGAAAACTCCGCGTTCTATCCCGGCTGGCGCGACGGCGTCCCGGACTACTCCACGGGCATGCCGTCCAGGATCGAAGGCATCGGACGGCCGCGCATGGAGCCCAGCTTTGTCCCGGCGGTCATCGACACCATGATCCAGGTTCCCGATGCCGCCTCGGTGGCCGCCATGCGGCACCTCCGCCGGCTGGCCGGACTGCACGCCGGGCCCTCCACGGGAACCAACCTGTGGGGTGTTTGCCAATTGATTGCCGGCATGGTGGCCGAGGGAAAGCGCGGCAGCATCGTCTCCCTCATGTGCGACGCCGGCGATCGCTACGCCGGGAGCTACTACAACCCGGACTGGATCGCCGAGCGCGGCCTGGATCCTGCCCCGTACGAGGCCGTACTGGCCGACTTCTTCGAGACAGGCACGTGGCCGCACAGCGTGTAGGCACCGCGGCATGTTGACATCGCTGCGGACTGAGTTAGACCTCCACCGATTCCCGAGGCGACAACCTCGCATAGCTGGTACCGTACTTCGCGCCGATCCGGGTCACGTGGCCTTCCACCAATCCGCGTCCTAGTTCGTTGAGCAGCCCATCGTGGACCGGGTAGGCCTTGGGTGCGCGGACCGCGATCACGAAGTCAACCACCTCGCCCACCTTTGACCACGGCGCGTGAATGGGTACCAGCAGGGTTTCCACGGCAATGCCATCCGGGACAACGAACGAGTCCCCCGGGTGGAAGACGTTTTCGTCCACGAGGTAGCCGATGTTGGCCACTACCGGAATCTGCGGGTGGATGAGGGCATGCTGCCCTCCGAAAGAACGTATCGCGAAGCCCCCGGCCTCAAAGGACGTGCCGGGCTCGACGGCGTGTACCCGGTCGCCGTCGTCGCCGGCCTTGGCCGACAGCTGGGAAGCGACCGCCGAGGGTGCGTGCACCTGGAGTCCGGGGTTTCGCTTGAGGGCTCCGACGACGGCGTCCGCGTCCACATGGTCCGGGTGCTCGTGGGTGATGAGCACCGCGTGGGCGCCTGCGAGGGCTTCCTCGGACTCGGAATAAGTCCCGGGGTCGATCACGAGGACCTGGCTCTCCTTTTGCAGGCGGACACAAGCATGGGTGTACTTGGTGAGCTTCATGCAGCCAGCCTAGGGGCGGGGCTTGGACGGTGTCCACGAATCGGCGTCCGGGCGTGGCCGGCTGGTAACCTTGGTATTTGCGAACATCCATATCGAAATGAGTCCACGAATGTCACACGGCGCCAACGCCGCTACGTCCGGTCCCGTAGCCGGGTCGCTTCCGGATGCGAAGGATCCTGCCGTCAAGGAACAGCGGGTCACGAAGCAACGCCTGGCCGTCAGCGCCGCCCTGGACGAACTTGACGATTTCGTGAGCACCCAGGAACTGTACCGGCTGCTCCAGAACCAGGGCGTCTCCGTGTCGCTGGCCACGGCGTACCGCATTTTGCAGTCGCTTGCCGACGACGGCCTCGTCGATGTGCTGAGGAATGCCGATGGCGAAGCCGTCTACCGACGCTGTGCGGTCACGGGCCACCACCACCATTTGCTGTGCCGCAATTGCGGCAAGGCCGTCGAAGTGGAAGCTCCGGCGGTCGAGACGTGGGCAGCCCGGGTGGCTCGCGAAAACGGCTACACCGAAGTGGCGCACACCGTGGAGATTTTCGGGCTCTGCCCTGAGTGCACTGCCAAGAAGGCAGCCGGCCTGCTTTAGCCGGCTACCGGCTGGTCTTCCACGGCCTGGCCCACGGCAACGTCGGGACGGACAATCCTGCCGTTGATTCCGCGTTTGGCGCGCACGTTGCCGATGATCCGGCACACCACATAGATCAGGAACGACAACGTGGTGACATAAGGGCTGATGGGAATCCTGCTGCCGAGCGCCAGGAGGATGCCACCCACGGTGGCAGTAATCGCAAAGAGCACGCTCAACAAGACCACGATCCGCGGCGAAGTAGTCACACGCAGGGCGGCCGCCGCGGGCGTGATCAGCAAGGCCAGCACCAGAAGCGCGCCGACTATCTGGATGGACAAGGCAACGCTGACGCCGAGCAGCACCATGAACGCGATCGCCAAGCCACGGACAGGCACTCCCCTGGCTTCCGCCATCTCGGGGTCCACGCTGGCGAAGCTGAGCGGGCGCCAGATTCCGGCTAGTGCGAGCATGACCACCACTGCCGTGCCAGCCAGGACCTGGAGCTGGACAGTGTCCACCGAAACGATCTGGCCGGTCAGTAGCCCGAACTTGTTGGCCGCCCGGCCTTGGTAGAGGGCCAGGAACAAGATGCCGAGGCCCAGCCCGAACGGCATGATGACGCCAATGATCGAATTCTTGTCCCGAGCCCGGACGCCCATGAATCCCAGAAGCAGCGCAGCCGCGACGGATCCCGCGAGTGAACCGAAAATGATGTCCGCCCCGATGAGCAGGGCGAAGGAGGCACCGGCGAAGGACAACTCCGAAATGCCGTGCACCGCGAAGGCGAGGTCCCGCTTCATGACAAAGGTGCCTATGAGACCACCGAGCAGGCCGAGGACTACACCGGCCCAGATGGAATTCTGGACGAGCGCCAGCAGTTCGCCGTAGTTTTCAAAGTTGAAGATGGTGTGCAGGATGCTGCCGAGATCCATTTAGTGACCTTCCTCCACACCGGCGTGGGCGTCATCGTGGTAGTGGGTCGTCGCGTCCGGAAGGCCGACGACCACGATCCTGCCGTTTGCGCGGATGACCTCAACGCGGCTGTTGTACAGCTCGGACAAGACCTTGGTGGTCATGACCTCCTCGGGTGTTCCCACCCGGAACCTGCCGCCGGCAAGGTAGAGGACGCGGTCTACGTAGTCCAGGACCGGATTGATCTCGTGGGTCACGAACACCACGGCGCTGTTCCGCTCGTGGCACTGCTGGTTGATGAGGGAACTCACGGCCTGCTGGTGGTGCAGGTCCAGGGACAGCAGCGGTTCGTCACAAAGCAGGAGCTCAGGGTCCGCGGCAAGGGCTTGCGCAACACGGAGACGCTGTTGCTCACCGCCGGACAATTGACCAAGCGGCACGCGGGCGTAGTCACCCGCCCCCACTAAATCAAGAAGGGCGTCGACGCGCTCATTGACGGCCCTGGCCTTGATCCGCAGGCCCCAGCGGTGGCCGTCGACGCCGAGGCCGACCAAGTCGCGGGCACGCAATGGCGTATCCGGAGCAAAGGACTTCTGCTGCGGTATGTAGCCGATCTTCCGGCTGCCACGTTCCACCGCGCGTCCGGCCACAGTCACCGTCCCCGAGTGAAGCTGCTGCAAACCGAGGAGGACTTTGAGGAAGCTGGTCTTGCCGCTGCCGTTGGGGCCGAGCACAGCGAAGAACTCACCCGCCCGGATGTCCACGTCGAGGTCCTTCCAGAGGGCCCGTTGGCCAAACTGGAGGCCCGCGCCGCGAAGGCTCACTACCGGTGTCAAAAAGTTTCCTCGATCCATGGGGTTCGCGAAGCTGTGCTGCTGGTGGCCTGCTCTTGGATGAACAGAGAGGGCCCCGCAGCCGCCCTGTACATCTTAGGACGATTGCGGGGCCCATCTGTTCCTTGATGCCGGCGCCGCTTACTTGTTCAGGGCAGCAGCGACGTTGCCTACATTGTCCGTCATCCAGGCGACGTAGTCCTTGCCCTCGGGAAGGGTCTCGGTGAAGCCGACCACCGGAACGCCGGCAGCGCTCGCCTCGGCCTTCAGCTTTTCCGTCTCGGCGCTGGCGGTCTGCTCGTTGTACGCCAGGAAGCGTACGGACTTCGAGGTAATCAGATCGCCCGTTTCCTTGACAGCTGCCGGCGGGACGTCGGAGCCGACCTCAATGGCGTGGCTGAATTCCTCGGGCGTCTTGTTCTCCAAGCCTGCAGCTTCAAGCAAGTAGCCCGGGACGGGCTCCGTGATGGCCACCGGAGCGGATCCCTTGGAGGATTTGATGTCAGCGACTTTTGTGCTGAGTCCGGCCAGCGAGGACTTGAACTTGTCCGCGTTGGCAGTAAAGGTCTTGGCATCGGCCGGGTTCAGGCTTCCGAGCTTCGCGGCGACGGCATCGGCCACTTTCGCCATGGCGTCGAAGTTGTACCAGATGTGCTCGTTGAACCCTTCCGGCACCCCTGCGGGAGATGCGCTGGTTGTCGCCGCGGGAAGGAGCCCCGAAACGTTGACGGCGGTGATGGTCTTGTCCCCAGGCACCTTGCTGTCCTCGGCCAGCTTGCTGAAGAAGTCATCGTAGCCGGCGCCATTGTCGATCACCAGTTGGGCCTTGGAGACGGCCAGCTTGTCCTGGGTGTTTGCCTCGTAGGAGTGCGGATCCTGGCTGGTCTTGCTGATGATGGACGTGACGGACACCTTGTCGCCGCCGACCGACTTGGCGATGTCGCCGTACACGCTCGTGGAGGCGACAACGTCGACCACTCCGGAGGACGACGACGGTGCCGTCGCCGCGGGTGCCCCGCAGGCGGCAAGCAGGAAGGCAACTGCCGCGCACGCGGAAGGGACTGCGGCAAGGGAAGGACGGGCGGCGGTACGACGCACGGGAAACCTCGGATCTACCGAATCAAGCACAACAGGGGACTCAAATGAGTGTACCCACAAATGGTAATGATTCCTATTTAGGATTCCGGATAGCTCCTGCCGGCCCTTGGGCCGGCAGGAGCTTACGCTGACTGCGGTCCGCCCAGCCGCCGGATTCCCCTGGCCTGGGTGGCGTCACGGATCTCGCCGACGAGCTGCTCGATGACGTCCTCCAGGAACAACACGCCGAGGGTCGCACCGCCTGTCCCGACAACCCGGCCGAGGTGCGAGCCGGTACGCTGCATGACGGCCATCGCGTCTTCAATCTCGTCCTCGGGTGCGAGGTTCACGAGGGACCGGATCCGGCTTTCCGCGATCGGATAGCGGCGTCCTTCTTCGGGGATGGAAAGCACATCCTTGATGTGCAGATAACCCGTCAACTCGCCGTCGTCGTCCAACACGGGGAAACGGGAGAAACCAGTTCGGCTCACCGCTTTCTCCAGTTCGCGCGGCGTGGACCCTGGCTTGAGCATCACAAGCTTGTCGAGCGGCACCATGATGTGCGCCGCAGTATGCTCGGAAAACTCCAATGCGCCGCTCAACAGGCCGGCGTCGTCGTCCACGAGCCCGTGGCGGGTCGATTCCTGCACGATGGACTGCACTTCTTCGAGCGTGAACGAAGAGGTCACCTCATCCTTGGGCTCGATCTTCATAAGGCGAAGGATGCGGTTGGCCAGCCAGTTCAGGGTCCAGATAACCGGCTTCACGAATCGCGCAACGTGGACCAGCGGCGGCGCCAACAGCAAGGCCGCCTTGTCTGCGACCGAAACGGAGATGTTCTTGGGAACCATCTCGCCAAATGTCACATGCAGGAAAGTGACCGCCAGCAAGGCAACCGCAAAAGCGATGATGTCTGCCAATTCAACCGGGACGCCCACGGACTCCAGCGGCGCTCCCAGCAAATGGTGGATGGCAGGCTCGGCCACGAGGAGAATCAGCAAGGAACACACGGTGATGCCAAGCTGGGCACACGCCAGCATCAGCGAGACGTGCTCCATCGCATACAGGGTGGTCTGCGCGCGCTTGGAACCGCGTTGAGCCAAAGGCTCAATCTGGCTGCGGCGCGCAGACATCACGGCAAACTCGGCGCCCACAAAGAAGGCGTTGCCGATCAGCAGCACCACGAGCCACAGGATTCCTACCCAGTCGCTCATGCGGCACCTCCGTTGCGGCTGGTTTTGGCTACGGGGTTGCCAACGGCGTTGCTTGCCGAACCGCCGGAGCCCTTACTCAACCTCTTTCGGGCCTGCTTCGTGCTTTGCCATCCGCCCGCATCGTTTTCCGCGGTGCCTTTATCCTCGTCGTCGTCATCGGGGGTGTCGGGCGCCGCAGGGCGGAAGCAAATGCGGTCGATCCGGCGGCCGTCCATTCGGGTGACCGCCAGGGTGCCACCATCGGTCTCGACGACGTCGCCGACCGTCGCGATCCGTCCAAGCTGGCTCATAACGTAACCACCCACGGTTTCGTAGGCGGGGTCGTCGGGAACCTTCAGTCCCGGGATTTGTTCGCTGACCTCATCCGGACGCAACAGTCCGGGGAAATACCAGTCCCCCGAGGCGCTCTGCAGCAATCCGGGCCGGACCTTGTCGTGCTCATCCGCCACTTCGCCGACGATTTCCTCCACGAGGTCCTCAAGGGTCGCGATGCCTGCGGTTCCGCCGTACTCGTCAAGCACGACGGCGAGTTGCAGGTTGCCCTCGCGCAGTTCCAACAGCAGGGCGTCAAGGTGGATGGTCTCGGGAACCCTCAGGACCTCGGACATAATGGCTCCGGCCTCGAGCCGTCTCCTGCGTTCCGACGGGACGGACACGGCTTTCTTGATATGCACGACGCCGCGGATGTCATCGGCCGATTCGCCGATGACCGGAAAACGCGAATATCCGGTCCGCCGGGCCGCCTCGATGATGTCCGACACCGGCTGATCGGCGTCGATCGTTTCCATGCGGATGCGCGGGGTCATGACGTCGGCCGCCGTGCGCGCTGAAAAGTTCAGGGTGCGGGCAACAAAGTTGGCCGTCCCGGCGTCGAGGGTTCCCAGCTCTGCCGAACGGCGAACGAGGGAGGCCAGTTCAGAAGGCGAGCGGGCCCCCGAGATCTCTTCCTTGGCCTCGAGCCCCACAAGGTTCAGCACCTTGTTCGAGAAGCCGTTGAGTACAACGATTGCGGGCTTGAACACGGCCGTGAACATCAGTTGAGACCGGGCCAACGCCCGGCCCAGCGGAAATGCCAACGCCAGCGCCATGTTCTTCGGGACGAGTTCGCCGATCAGCATCGACAAGCCGGTGGCGAACGTCATGGCAAGGATGAGTGACAAGGACTGCGCGGCAGCTTCCGGCAAGCCGGCCCAGAGCAGCGGTCCGTGCAGGAGAGAGCCGACGGACGGCTCCATCACGAAGCCGGTCAGCAAGGTGGTGAGCGTGATCCCCAATTGGCAGCTTGAGAGCTGGGTGGAAAGGGATTTCAGGCATTTGAGCAACGCCGCGGCAGCGTGGTCGCCACCGTCGACCGCCCTTTGGACTGTTGACTGGTCGAGTGCGACGAGCGAGAACTCGACCGCGACAAAAAATCCAGTACCCAGAACCAGGAGTACGCCGGCGAGAAGGAAAAACCACTCCATTAAAGGCCGCCGGACGGTGCGAACGGCTGGAAATGGGCGCCAGGGCGGCTAAAGGCTGATTGACCCGGCGGGGGTTGGTCGGACGCAGCGGATGAAGGATCCGCCGACCGGCCAACCTGAAGCTGCGGGGTGCGATGGGCATGTGTACGGGCATTGCCGGCTCGGCGGGCGCGTCGCGCGGAGACAGCCGAACGGCTTCCCCCGCAGCTCCCAGGCCGGCACCTAGAATTACTGTCCATAAGGATTCAAGTGTACAGTCCGGCTGCGGGGCGGCATCACGGGACTTCACGGGCCGGCCTCAAGGCCTGCGACGAATCAAACGGCAGGAAAATCCCGGGAAAGACCGGCCCCTCGGGGCGCGGAAGCCGAGGCATATCGCGATTGGCATGATTTAGGTCACCACTATTGGCAGATAGCCGCCGCTCGTCACTAGACTGGCTAGGGTCTGAGTTCGCGGGACCCAGACCCTGGCTCGCCTTTGCACCCCCTGCAGTTCCCCGGGCCAGCTGGAAATCAACACTCATGGAAGAGGCGTATTTCAAGTGCCAGAGCAGCCAAGCCACCGTCTACCCGAGGAATTTGGCGGAAACGAGTGGCTCGTTGACGAACTGTACGAGCGGTACCAGCAGGACAAGAATTCGGTCGACGCCAAGTGGTGGCCGCTTTTCGAGTCCTTCGACACCGCTGACGGCACTTCTTCCAACGGAACGTCCGCAGCCCCTGCAAACCCTCCCACTCGCGAAATTCCTGTCGTGGCACAGGCTGCAGCACCGGCAATGACGCCGGTTGCCCCCGTAGTTGCTCCGGCAGCCGCACCTGCACCTCCCGCACCTGTTCCGGCCGCTCCCGCAGCGCCGGTCAAGAAGGCTCCGGCCACTGTCGCCAAGGACGGCGCCCAGAAGCCCTCCGATGGCAGCCAGTCCCAGCCGATCCCCGCACAGCTTCCCAAGAGCACCAAGGCTCCCACTCCTCCGGAAGAGGACGTCGTCTCCGTCCTCCGGGGTCCGGCCAAGGCCATTGCGTCCAACATGGTCATGAGCCTTGAGGTTCCTACCGCCACAAGCGTCAGGGCCGTTCCAGCCAAGCTCCTGATCGACAACCGCGTTGTCATCAATTCCAACCTTGCCCGTGCCCGTGGCGGCAAGGTCTCCTTCACCCACCTCATCGGCTACGCAGTGGTCCGCGCCCTGTCCCAGTTCCCCTCGATGAACGTGTACTACGACGAAGTAGACGGCAAGCCCGTCGCCGTGCAGCCCGCGCACGTGAACTTCGGCATCGCCATTGACATGCCCAAGCCCGATGGCACGCGCCTCCTGATGGTTCCCAACATCAAGAAGGCCGAGACCATGAACTTCGCGGAGTTCTGGCACACCTACGAAGACCTCATCAAGCGCGCGCGCAACGGCAAGCTCACAGCGGACGACCACGCGGGCACCACCGTATCCCTGACAAACCCAGGTGGCATCGGCACCGTGCACTCCGTGCCCCGGCTCTCCAAGGGCCAGGCCGCCATCATCGGCGTCGGAGCCCTCGACTACCCGGCCGAGTGGCAAGGCGCCAGCGAGAAGATCATCGCCCAGAACGCCATCAGCAAGATCCTCACGCTGACCTCCACCTATGACCATCGCGTTATCCAAGGCGCCGGAAGCGGCGAGTTCCTCAAGCTCGTCCACCAACTCCTCCTCGGTGCCCAGAACTTCTACGACGAGATCTTCGAAGCGCTCCGCATTCCCTACGAGCCCGTCCGTTGGAGCCCCGACCTCCAGGTCGACCCCGCTGACGAGATCAACAAGGTTGCCCGCATCCAGCAGCTGATCCACTCCTACCGGGTCCGCGGCCACCTCATGGCAGACACGAACCCCCTCGAATACGTCCAGCGCAAGCACCCGGACCTCGACGTGCTGACGTACGGCCTCACCTTGTGGGACCTGGACCGCGAGTGGCCCACCGGCGGCTTCGGCGGCAAGCCGATGCTCAAGTTCCGCGACATCCTGGGCGTCCTCCGCGACGCCTACTGCCGCACCACGGGCATTGAATACATGCACATCCAGGAGCCTGAAGAACGCAAGTGGTTCCAGGACCAGGTGGAGCACCCGTACTCCAAGCCGAGCCGTGAAGAGCAGCTGCGCATCGTTTCCAAGCTCAACGCAGCAGAGGCCTTCGAAACGTTCCTGCAGACCAAGTTCGTGGGCCAGAAGCGCTTCTCCCTCGAAGGCGGGGAATCCCTGATTCCGCTGCTGGACACCATTATTTCCGACGCCGCCGACGACGGACTCGACGAGGTCGCGATCGGCATGGCACACCGCGGCCGCCTCAACGTGCTCACCAACATCGCGGGCAAGACGTACGCCCAGGTGTTCCGCGAGTTCGAAGGCACCCAGGACCCCCGCTCCGTGCAGGGCTCGGGCGACGTCAAGTACCACCTCGGCACTGAGGGCACGTTCACTTCGGACAACGGCAATGAGACCAAGGTCTACCTCGCCGCCAACCCGTCCCACCTTGAAGCGGTTGACTCCGTGCTTGAAGGGATTGTCCGGGCCAAGCAGGACCGGCTGGACCAGGGCGAGGCATTCCCCGTGTTGCCCATCATGGTCCACGGCGACGCCGCCTTTGCCGGCCAGGGCGTCGTGGCGGAAACGCTCAACCTGTCCCAGCTGCGTGGTTACCGTACCGGTGGAACCATTCACATCATCGTGAACAACCAGGTCGGCTTCACCACCGCACCGTCGTCGTCGCGCTCCTCGACGTACTCCACCGACGTGGCCAAGATGATCCAGGCCCCGATCTTCCATGTGAACGGTGACGACCCCGAGGCCGTGGTGCGCATCGCGCAGTTGGCCTACGAGTTCCGCCAGCGCTTCCACAAGGACGTCATTGTGGACATGGTGTGCTACCGCCGCCGCGGACACAACGAGGGCGACGATCCCTCGATGACGCAGCCGCTCATGTACAACCTCATCGAGGCCAAGCGCTCCGTCCGCAAGCTCTACACGGAATCCCTCATCGGCCGTGGCGACATCACCGAGGACGAAGCCGAGCAGTTGCTGCGCGACTACCAGGAACGCCTCGAGCGCGTCTTCGCGGAGACCCACGCCGCACAGACCTCGCCCATCCCGATCATCACGGCGGATTCCGCTGCGGTGTCGGACATCGAGCGTCCCATTGCCCAGCAGGCGGACTTCGGCACCAACGCACCTGCCACCACCGCCATTTCAGCCGAAATGCTGCAGAGGATCGGCCAGGCGCACCTCGATGTTCCGGAAGGCTTCACGGTCCACTCCAAGCTCAAGCAGCTCCTCGAGAAGCGCGAGCAGATGTCCCGTGAAGGCGGCATCGACTGGGGATTCGGCGAGATCGCGGCCTTTGGTTCGCTTGTAATGGAGGGCGTACCGGTCCGCCTCGCCGGCCAGGACTCCCGTCGTGGCACGTTCGTGCAGCGTCACGCGGTCTTCCACGACCGCGCGAACGGCAGCGAATGGATGCCGCTGGGCAACCTGAGCGACGGGCAGGCCAAGCTGTGGATCTACGATTCCTTGTTGTCCGAATACGCGGCCATGGGCTTCGAGTACGGCTACTCCGTGGAACGCCCGGACGCCTTGGTGTTGTGGGAAGCCCAGTTCGGTGACTTCGTCAACGGTGCGCAGACCATCATCGACGAATTCATCTCCTCGGCCGAGCAGAAGTGGGGCCAGCGTTCCTCCCTCGTGCTCATGCTGCCTCACGGCTACGAAGGCCAGGGACCGGACCACTCGTCCGCACGCATCGAGCGCTTCCTGCAGCTTTGTGCCGAGGACAACATGATCGTGGCGAATCCCACCACGGCTGCCTCGCACTTCCACTTGCTCCGCCGGCAGGCCTACAGCCGTCCGCGCAAGCCGCTCATCATCTTCACCCCGAAGCAGCTTTTGCGCCTCAAGGGTGCGGCTTCTGCGGTGGAGGACTTCACCACGGGCGGCTTCAAGCCGGTTATCGGCGAACACGAGCCACTCGAGGCCCAGAGCGTTGACCGTGTGATCCTGGTTTCCGGGCGCCTCTACTACGATCTCCTGTCCAACCGCCAGAAGACCGGGGACACCTCAACGGCAATCATCCGTCTGGAGCAGTTGTACCCGCTGCCCCAGGCCCAGATCGAGGCGGAACTGGCCAAGTACCCGAACGCCGACATCGTCTGGGCCCAGGACGAACCCGCGAACCAGGGTCCGTGGCCGTTCATCGGCTTGAACCTGCCGCAGGCACTGGACCGCAAGGTCCGGCTCGTTTCGCGTCCGGCATCGGCCTCCACGGCAGCCGGTTCCATGAAGCGCCACAGCGCCGAGCAGGCCACGTTGCTCAAGCAGGCATTCGAACGCAAGTAAGACGGCGGCTGCCCGGCTGGAGGTCAATACCCGCTTCCAGCCGGGCAGTTCTGTTTAATGGGACAAGTGTCCGGTGATCCAGCCGCCCGGCCGGGCACAGTGCAAGGACCGCAACGTTTGGTGAAGAGGTAACCGTGGAAGACAGGAAGCTGCGCATCGCAGCTGTTGGTGATGAACTACTCGCCGGGCTCGGTGACCCCAGGGCCTTGGGCTGGCTCGGAAGGGTTCTTGCGCGGACTCCCCAGGACTCCGTTCTTGTGGAGAGCTACTCTCTTCCCTGCCCTATGGAGGGCACTGAAGGCCTTGCAGCGCGCTGGCTCGACGAAGCCGGGAGACGTTTCAGCAACGTCCACGAAAACCGCCTGGTGATCGGCTTGTCGGGCCGCGACATCGAATTCGGTGTCTCCACAGCGCGTAGCCGCCTTAATCTTGCCAATATCCTTGACGGGGCGTCGCAAAGCAACATCGAAGTGTTTGTCGTCGGACCGCCACCCACCTTGGACCCGGCCAAGAACCGCCGGATCGCCGAACTGAACGCCGCATTTGCGGATGTCACCACCCGCCGCAACCACCAGTACGTCGATACGTTCTCCCCGTTGCTCAACCACGAACAATGGCGCACGGACCTCTCCGCAAATGGCGGCACCCCCGGCCAGGCGGGTTACGGGCTCATGGCCTGGCTCGTGTTGCATCGCGGCTGGTTCCAGTGGCTGAGGATCGCCCAGCCGGAATAGCCCGGCAGGAGACGCCCGTCCGGCGTGCTGAACCCATTGCCAACGTCATTGTCGCGATATATCGTGAGTACACAAACGCGATATATCGCAATAGGTGTAACGCAGCAATGGAGGGGTCATGTCAGAAGAAAACTGGACCGTTACCGGCCCGCAGACCATCGACGTCGACGGCGTCCGCTCACTCAAGCTGGGGATCGTCAAGGGCCGCTTCGACGTTGTCACGCACGACGAAGCAATCACCAGGATCGAAGTCTCGGAAATCGCCGGCGATCCACTGAGCGTCAGCCTCGTTGATGGCCGGCTCGAAGTCCGCCATCAGTTGCACGGCCCGCAGGGCTGGTTCCGCAACCTTATGGGGACCGTCAACAACACCAGCACCAACACGATCGTCATCAGCATTGCGCTGCCTGCCGGCGTCGACGTCGAAGCAGGAACCGTGGGCGGTGACGGCATGGTGTCGGGCGTCACCGGTCATATCCGCCTCAATACGGTGTCCGGGTCGGTTCTCGCGGATGGCACACGCGGCGAGCTTCACGTCAACACCGTCAGCGGCGAAGTCATCGCCCGCAACCACGACGGCGTCATGACCGCCAAGAGCGTCTCGGGCGAAGTCACGGCTTCGGGCCGCTTCAAGAATATCCGGGCCAATACTGTCAGCGGCGACCTCAGCTTCGACCTTCACGGCTACACCCAGGATTTCGGAGCCAATTCCGTTTCCGGCGATCTCACCATCCGCCTGCCGCACGACGTTGGCGTGGACATCGTCGCGAAGACGGCCAGTGGCACCGTCATGATCGATGACCAGCTCTACGCCCAGTCGGGCGGCAGGGTCCAGACCATAGTCGGCCCCGACGAGCGGCTCATGGTGGCGCGTACCAATTCCGTGTCCGGAAAGACCTCCATCATCCATGGCAGTGCGCCGACACCCGGAACAACCCACTCAGTCCCAGGAGAAGAGGAAGTCTAATGCCGCCCGTCTTTGCCCATGGAGCCCTCAGGCTCTATCTGCTGGCACTCCTGGAATCGGGCCCCAAGCACGGGTACGAGCTCATCAAGGCCCTCGGCGAACGCTTCGGCGGAACGTACTCCCCCAGTGCCGGAACCATCTACCCGCGCCTTGGCAAACTCGAGGAAGAAGGGCTGGTCGCCACCAGCAGCGACGGGCGCCGCACCAACTACTCCATCACCGCGGCGGGGCTGGCGGAGCTCAACAGCCGGCGGCAGGAACTGGCCGACGTCGAGGACAACATCTCCGCCTCGGTGCGGCGCTTGGCCGACAATCTCCGCGACGACATCCGCAGCAACATGCGCGGCCTGCGCGCAGACCTGGCCGCAAGCGCCGAAGCCGCGCGGGCCAATGCGAAGTCCGCGGAGTTCCAGTCGTGGGCTGGAAGCTATTCGCCGGAGGGACACCGCATCCTGAAGGAAGCCGAGATGATGGTCCAATCCTTCCGCGACGACATCCGCGTGGAACTGCGACAGCACGCCGGCTCCAAGGCCCTGACCCCGATCGCCCTTGAAACCGTGCGCACCGTGCTGGACCAGGCCAGGATCTCCATCCGGAATTCACTGCGGGGCTGAGTGCGGGTCCCAGCGGGGCAGCCGGCACGGTTCGCGGGGCAGCCCCGTGATGTGGGAGACTGGAGGGCAGCTTTATTGAGTATCAAGAATCTAAGGAGGCCAGCTATGAGCAAGCGTGCACGTAAGCGTCGTGACCGTAAGCGCGGCGGCGCAAACCACGGCAAGCGTCCCAACACCTAAGCCAGCGGCTTAGCGTAAGACTTAATGCGGAGGGCCCCGGAAACCATCAGGTTTCCGGGGCCCTTGCCGTTCCAGGCTCTTAGACGTCCACGGGCTTCATAGCGTGAATCCTGTCCAGGATCGAGTTCTTGAGATTCTCAGGAGCCGCTTCCGTACAGGAGCGTTTGACCACGGTGCGGATGACGCACTCAAGGTCGTATTGCTCCGTGCACTCCGGGCAGTTCTCCAGATGCACTTTGATCTCTGCGATGTCTTCGCGGGTCAACGCACCATCGAGGTACTCGTAGATACGCTGCATCCGAGCATCGTCGCAGTCGCCCAATCCTTGGCAGCTCATTTCCTTTTCTCCTGTTTTTTGCTTGTGGCCGCGCCCACGGCCAAGGCCTTTTCTTCCGCGCCGGCGCTGATTCCCCGTTCTGCGGCATAGTCCGCCAGCAGATCGCGCAACATTTTCCTGCCGCGATGAAGCCGGGACATGACCGTCCCGATCGGGGTATTCATGATGTCTGATATTTCCTTGTATGCGAAGCCTTCGACGTCAGCGAAGTACACCGCGAGCCGGAATTCCTCCGGAATGGACTGCAGGGCGCTCTTCACGTCCGAGTCCGGCAAATGATCCAGTGCCTCCGCCTCCGCAGAGCGCAGCCCGGCCGACGTATGGGATTCCGCCCGCGCCAACTGCCAGTCTTCGATGCTGTCCGAATTCGACTGCAACGGTTCCCGCTGCCGCTTCCGGTAGAGGTTGATGTAGGTGTTCGTCAGGATGCGGTACAGCCACGCCTTGAGGTTGGTTCCCGGCTTGTACTGGTGGAAGGCGGAGAAGGCCTTGGTGTACGCCTCCTGGACCAGGTCCTCGGCATCGGACGGATTCCTGGCCATGCGCATGGCAGCCGAATAGAGCTGATCGACATACTGCATGGCGTCGCGTTCGAAGCGCGCCCTCCGTTGCTCGGGCGTCTCGCTTGCGAAGTCCACTGCAATCTCGACGTCGGCCTCAACAGCTTCGTCGCCGCCGGACGTTGCGTCCGTGACTTCCGTCGCTGCTTTGTACATGGCCGCTGCGGCCGGATCCATGGTGCTCATTGCATCCAAGTCTACTGTCACGCTCCGGGAGTCCCTTGGCAGCTCCCGCCCAAGCGCCAAGTGTCCCTCTCGGTCCTTAACCAAGGCCAAAAAACCATCTCCACTCAACGACGACATGACTAAGCGCGGCACAACGCACGCGCCACAACTGAAGGTCCAGCCCCCACCGCACCTTCTTTTGACAACGGCAAGCTCCGGGCAAATATTCCGCAAAGATGCAAGACTAGATCCGACTGCACCCGTGAACACCGCACCACTTGAACACAGCACCACCTGAACACCGTGGCACGCCATCCAGGAGGCAAAACATGTCCCTCGTCCGTTTTCTCGCCAGGCCAATGTTGGCTTCCAGTTTTGTCGTCGCAGGGCTGGACAAGCTCAAGAACGCGGATGACACTGCCAAGCAGCTCTCTCCGCTGCTCCGCCGCGCCTCCGAGTCACTGCCCTTCCCGGCCGACGAGAAGATGCTGGCGCGGGTTATCGGCGGCGCGCAAGTGGGCGCCGGCGCCTTGCTGGCCCTCGGCAAATGCTCCCGGTTCTCGGCAAGCCTGCTTGCCGGCATCTCGGTCCTGAATACGTTTGTTGAGTGGCGTTCAGCCGACATCAGCACGAAGGAAGGCCGCCTCGCCCGCCGCGCCCAGTTGCTCAAGAACATTTCGCTGACGGGTGGCGTTTTTCTTGCCGCCGTCGACACCGCAGGCAAACCGAGCCTGGCATGGCGTGCCGAACACCTTGCCATGGACGCGAAGAAAGCCACGGGCAAGCAGCTCAAGAAAACAGACCGGGCCGTCCGCAAGGCCGTAGACAACGCAGTTGGAGCATAAGGAAGCATGCCAGGAACCCCCGCCACGCAGACCGACGATTCCGGGAGCACCACAGCCTCCGCACTCCCCCTGTGGCCGGCCCCCTTCGCCAGCCACCCTGTGGATGCCACGGTTACGGTTCCTGGTTCGAAGTCCCTGACCAACCGTTATCTGGTCCTGGCGGCATTGGCCAACGGCCCAAGCAGGCTGCGGGCACCCTTGCATTCGCGGGATTCCGCCCTGATGGTCGAGGCCCTGCGCCGGCTTGGCGCCACCATTACCGAGGTTCCCGGCGATGGACAGTACGGCCCGGATCTTGAAGTCACCCCCATCGACCCTGTGGCTGCCGCCTCGGAGACCGCCATCGACTGCGGCCTGGCTGGCACGGTCATGCGCTTCGTGCCGCCGCTCGCGGCCCTCCGCAACGGCGCTTCCGTGTTCGACGGCGATCCGCACGCCCGCAAACGTCCCATGGGCACCATCATCGAAGCCCTCCGCACGCTCGGAGTGGAAGTCAGCGCCGTGGACGGGCACACTGCGAGCTCCCTGCCGTTCAAGGTTTCCGGCACGGGCTTTGTCCGCGGTGGCCATTTGGTGATCGATGCGAGCGCTTCGTCGCAGTTTGTCTCGGCCTTGCTGCTGGTCGGTGCACGCTTCGAAAAGGGCCTTCACCTGGAGCATGTCGGCAAGCCCGTGCCCAGCCTGGACCACATCAACATGACCGTCTCGGTCCTGCGCGGCGTCGGGGTGCAGGTGGACGACTCCGTGCCGAACCACTGGCGCGTTGCCCCGGGCACCATCCAGGCGTTTGACGAGAGGATCGAGCAGGATCTCTCCAACGCCGGCCCGTTCCTCGCCGCGGCGCTTGCCACGAAAGGAACCATCCGGATCCCCAACTGGCCTGCCAACACTACGCAAGTCGGGGACCTCTGGCGGGACATCCTCGCCACCATGGGTGCCACTGTCACACTGGACAAGGGCACGCTGACAGTCACGGGCGGCCCGGAGATCCTGGGCGCGGACTTCGACGAAACCAGCGAACTCGCCCCTACGGTGGCGGCATTGTGCGCCCTGGCTTCCGGCCCTTCCCGGCTCACCGGCATCGCGCATTTGCGGGGACACGAAACGGACAGGCTGGCCGCGCTCGTCGCCGAAATCAACCTGCTTGGCGGCGACGCCGAAGAAACCAGCGACGGCCTGGTGATCCGGCCCGCAGCGCTGCACGCCGGCGTCGTGCACAGCTACGCCGACCACCGCATGGCCACCGCGGGCGCCATCCTGGGGCTCGCCGTCGAGGGTGTCCAGGTTGAAGACATCGCGACGACGTCCAAGACCATGCCCGAATTTCCGCAAATCTGGGCATCGATGCTCAGCGCGGGCCAAACGGCCACGGACACCGGCACTCCAGCAACCGGTTCTATGGAGACAAGCAACTGACGATGGCTCGCGACGCAAGCTCCTGGGATGAATCCGATGTCCGGATCCGCCCCAACAAGAAGGGCACACGCCCCCGCACGAAGGACCGCCCCAGCCACGACGACGCCGTGATCGGGCGCATCATCACAGTCGACCGCGGCCGCTACACCGCGATAGTGGGCGAAAGCTCGGACAACGAGCGCATCGTCATCGCGGCCCGCGCCCGCGAACTCCGGCGCTCCCCCGTGGTTCCCGGAGACTTCGTGGCCCTCGTCGGCGATGTGTCGGGAGCCCCGGACACCCTCGCCCGCCTCGTGCGCGTCCAGGAGCGCAAGACCCTCCTGCGGCGAAGTGCCGATGACACGGACCCGATCGAACGGGCCGTCGTCGCCAACGCCGACCAGCTCGTGGTGGTGGTCGCGGCCGCCAATCCGGAGCCGCGCACCGGATTCATCGACCGCGCGTTGGTGGCAGCGTACGACGCCGGAATCGAGCCGTTGCTGCTCGTCACCAAAGCCGACGTCAAGGATCCGACCGAATTGCTCGCCAACTATGTGAGCCTCGGTTTCCCCATCATCATCAGCCGCACGGCCGACGCAGGGGCCTCCGGCATCGACGCCCGTTCGGACGACGGCCTGTCCGCCCGCCTCGATGGCGACGCCGTCGGCCAATTGCGGGACTATCTCGACGGGAAGGTAACCGTACTCCTGGGCCATTCCGGCGTCGGGAAGTCCACCATGGTGAATGCCCTGACCGGCGCCGAACGCGCCACGGGCGGGGTCAACGCCGTGACAGGGCGCGGACGCCACACCTCGTCCTCTGCCCTCGCCCTGAAACTCAGTGACGCCCCCGCCGGCAGTTGGATCATCGATACGCCCGGCATCCGCTCCTTCGGCCTCGCCCACGTGGACCCCGACCGCATCCTGCACGCCTTCCCGGATCTGGAACCCGGAACGGAAATGTGCGAGCGAGGCTGCAAGCACGATGCCTCCGCGGTTCGATGCGGACTGGATTCCTGGGTCGCCGACGGCCACGCCGGCGAGGCAGGCCCGGCCCGCTTGGCGTCGTTGCGCCGGCTTCTCGGCGCGGACCCGCGCATGGAAGCCCAAGAGGCGAAGGAACTGGGCACTGTCAACTAAGAGCACGCTCGACTAACAGCGCGCGCTTTGGCGTCCTACCTCCCCGGCTCACCCGTGAATAGACGGTAGTTTGGAACCATGACCCAACCCGATTCGAGCTACAACGACGACCTGCGGCTGGCACATGTCCTGGCCGACTCCGTCGATTCCCTGACAATGGAGCGGTTCAAGGCACTGGACCTCAAGGTCGAGACCAAACCCGACCTGAGCCCCGTCACCGATGCCGACAAAGCCGCCGAGGAAGCAATCCGCGGGCAGCTCTCCCGTTCCCGCCCCCGCGACGCCGTCCTTGGGGAAGAATTCGGCAGCACGGGCCACGGCTCGAGGCGTTGGATCATCGATCCGATCGACGGGACCAAGAACTTCGTTCGTGGCGTACCCGTCTGGGCCACGCTCATCGCCCTCGTGGACGAGGGCGAGGTAGTAGTCGGGCTCGTGAGCGCTCCGGCGCTCGGCAAGCGCTGGTGGGCAGCAAAGGGCTCGGGCGCGTACATGGGCCGATCGCTGGCCGCAGCCACCCGGCTGAAGGTTTCCAACGTGTCGCGGCTTGAAGATGCGTCGCTTTCCTACTCCGAGCTGTCCGAGTGGAAGCAGCATGGTTCGCTGGACAACTTCCTGGGCCTCGAGAACGATGTCTGGCGCAGCCGCGCGTACGGGGATTTCTGGTCCTACTGCCTGGTGGCCGAGGGCGCCGTGGACATCGCCGCAGAGCCGGAACTCCAGGTCTACGACATGGCCGCCTTGGTGCCGATCGTGACCGAGGCCGGGGGACGCTTCACGTCCTTGGACGGCGCAGATGGTCCCTTCGGCGGAAACGCCGTCGCAACGAACTCGATCCTGCACTCCGAGGTCCTCAAGAGGCTCAACCCCGAACTCGACGACCTCCTCTAATCCGTTCCCTTCACTGAATAGACGACCGAATAAACGACGGCGGACGCCCCTCTTTGGGGGCGTCCGCTGCTTTTTCTTCGGCGAAAGGCACATTTTCCGGCCGTGTAACAATCCGCTTAACAATCGCCGGTCACATTGGAACCAGCGTTGCCGGTGTCCTACGCTCTTTACAGGTCACGAGTGCCAGCGCGAAACCCCGGTTTGCTGGCCGGCAACCCTCCATCGCGGCGGGGTGCCCCGGGTGACGACCCGGCCGGTCCGGAACGGATGCGGCAAGCGCGGACCCCCTGCACGCAGGGGTCCCTCTTGAGTGAGGTCCCATGAGCACAGCCACATTTACTTCCCCGGCTCTTTCGCTGAACAACGAATCTGCACCGCAGCGCCCTGAATCCCAGCCCCGGGCAGCCCGCCCGCTGGCCGCGGTCACCGGCGCCGAGTTGCAGGCACCCTTGATCCAGGGCGGCCACATCCGCTACGCCAACCTCGACTACGGCGCGTCTGCGCCTGCCCTGACCGTGGTTTCCGCGTACCTCAACGAGATCTTGCCGTACTACGCGAGCGTCCACCGCGGCGCAGGCTATGCCTCCCAGATCAGCACCTCGGTCTACGAAAACGCCCGCAACATCGTCCGTGAGTTCGTTGGCGGGCGGCCGGACGATTCGGTCATTTTCACCCGCAACACCACCGATTCCCTCAATCTGCTGGCCGGGTGCTTGCCGGTTGAGGACGGTCGGCACACTGGCGAAGTCCTCTACCTGGACATCGAGCACCATGCCAATCTCCTGCCGTGGCAGGGCGTCCCCCACCGCAGCATCGTGGCCGCGGGAACGTTGTCCGAGACGGTGGCCAACGTCCGCACGGCACTCTCCCACGGTGGCGTCAGCCTCCTGGCAGTCACCGGCGCGTCGAACGTGACCGGCGAGATCCTGCCCATCAAGGAACTCGCTGCCCTGGCGCACGAATTCGGGGCGCGGATCGTGGTGGACGCGGCGCAACTCGCCCCGCATCGTCGGATCGACATCGCCGCCGCGGATGTTGACTACTTGGTCTTCTCGGGGCACAAGCTTTATGCACCCTTCGGCGCCGGCGTCCTGGTGGGCCGACCCGACTGGCTCGACGCCGGAACGCCGCACCTGGCAGGAGGAGGTGCCGTCCGCGAGGCACGCCTCGATTCCGTCAGCTGGGCCACGGGACCGGCGAGGCACGAAGGAGGCTCACCGAACGTCCTCGGCGCGGCAACCCTCGCCCGCGCCACGCAGGTCATTGCAAGCCTCGACCACGATGAATGGCACGCCCACGAGGCCGCCATCCGATCGCATCTGGTCGAGGGCCTCAAGGAAATCGACGGCGTGACCGTGCACCAGATCTTCAGCGACACCGATCCCCTGGACACCATCGGCGTCGTGAACTTCTCGCTCCAGGGCTACGACGCCGGACTCGTCGCTGCCTACCTTGCGGCCGAGCACGGCATTGGCCTGCGCGACGGACGCTTTTGCGCCCACCCGCTGCTCAAGCGCCTCGGCCTTCCCTCCGGATCCCTGCGCGCCAGTTTCGGCGTGGGGTCGCGCCTGGAAGACGCCACCCGGCTCATCGCGGGCATCCAGGCGCTCAAGAGCAATGGCCTCGGCTGGGACTACGTTGTGGATGCCGGCCGGTGGGTGCCGGCGAACGATCACCGAAGCTACCCGGAATGGGCTCCCAACACTCCCGGGACCGCCGGCGCCGCTCCCTGCAGCACCGACTGATTGCGGTAGATTCGTAGGGTATTTTTCCTGTCCTGCGAAGGAGTTCCTGCGTGGCCCCGCGACCCCCCAAAGGCACGTCAGCCGGCCCGAAACTCTATGAGGAACGGCGCCTTGAACTCGGCCGGAGTTTCCAGGACGGCGGTGAACACTATGACCGCGTCCGGCCCGGCTACCCCGCGGATTCGGCTGACTGGCTACTGCCTGAAGGCGCACGGGACGCGGCAGACATCGGCGCCGGCACCGGAAAGTTCACCTCGCTCCTCGTCGAGCGTGGGCTCACGGTGTCCGCAGTGGACCCTTCCACGGACATGCTCACTCAGCTGCGCAAAACCTACCCCCAAGTAATCGCCTTGGAGGGCACGGCCGAGGCAACTGGACTGGCGGACTCAGCATTCGACGTCGTCAGCGTTGCCCAAGCCTGGCACTGGTGCGATCCCCTCGCCGCCAGCACCGAAATCGCCCGGATCCTTCGGCCCCACGGCGTTATCGGCTTGATCTGGAACCAATTGGACACTTCAGTGCCCTGGGTCCATCGCTTGTCCCGCATCATGCATGCCGGCGACGTCCACAAACCGGATTTCCGGCCTGTGGTGGGCCCGGAGTTCGCCGACCTCGAAAGTCACCTGACGCGTTGGGAGGATCCTGTGACTCCGGCCGACATCCTCGAACTCGTGAAGTCCCGCAGCTACTATCTGAGGGCGAATAACGCCACCCGGGCCAAGGTCATGGGCAATCTTCAGTGGTACCTCTTCGAACATCTGGGGCATGCCCAGGGCGAGGTCATCCCCCTGCCCTATCTCACGCAGAGCTGGCGGGCGCGAAAAGTCTGAATGGACCGGTTCACGATAGGCTTGGAACCGTGAAGACCAGTGCGCCCTCCTCCTCGATCGAGGACTACGTCAAGGTCATCTACTCCTTCACGGAGTGGCAGGACAAACCCATCACGTCTTCGCAGCTCGCGCAGCGGCTCGGTGTCGCCAATTCCTCCGTCTCGGAGATGGTCCGCAAGCTCAAGGACCAAGGCCTGGTGGACCACCAGCCCTACAGTGCGATTACCTTGACCTCCAGGGGAATGCAGCTTGCCCTGGGCATGGTCCGCCGGCACCGCCTGATCGAGACCTACCTCGTGAGGGAGTTCGGCTACAGCTGGGACGAAGTCCATGACGAGGCGGAGATGCTCGAGCACGCGGTCTCGGACACTTTCATCGACCGCATGGCCGCCAAGCTGGGCAACCCCGTACGCGATCCGCATGGTGACCCCATCCCGGCCGCGGACGGTTCGGTGAGCCTGCCGCATGCGCACCGCATGATCGAGCTCGACGACGGCCACTCCGGGAAGATCACCCGGATCAGCGACGAAAACCCGGAGCTGCTGCGCTACCTGTCCGCCGAGGAAATCGACCTTGATGCCAGCGTTCAGGTGATCGGCCGCAAACCGTTCGGCGGTGCGCTGGTGGTCCGGATCGGAAAAGGTCCGGGCAGCCGCGACTACGATCTCGCCGATGAGGTCACCTCGGCGCTCTGGGTAGCCACGGACACCATCCACGAAGGCTGCGTCCTCGCGGAGCGCTGACGAAAACCGTCAGGCGCGCCGGGCGGCCGTCCCGCCGTCGTCGGGTGCTGGACCTTCCGGAGAATCCACCACTGCAGCGCCCAGCACCGGGTTCCGGATCCCGACGGCGGATGCCGCCGCCCCGAGGAAGAACAGCACCGCGGTGACCACCACGGCATTCATAAGGCCCTGGCGGCTGAAGACCGGGCCGATGATGAGCCCGGCAAATGCTATGCAGATCAAGCCGGCGATGCGGGCCACTGCGTTGTTCACTGCGGAACCGATCCCGGCCTCCTCGGTGGGTACTGCGCCGAGGATGGCCGCGGTGAGGGGCGCCACCAAGGTGCTGAGGCCGATCCCGAAAACGATCTGCCCGGGCAGCACCTGGGTCCAGTAGTTCAGGGGCTCCTGGACGGCCAAGGTCATGAGAAAACCGATTCCACAGATGAACGGCCCGGCCGTCATGAACCATCGCGGCCCGTACTTGCCCGCCAGTCCACCGAAGAATGAGGCCGTGAGCATGAGCAGGACCGTCGCGGGGAGCAACGCGATGCCGGCGGTCGTGGCTTTCATCCCTCCCACTTGCTGCAAGTAGATGCCTACGGCGAAGAAGCCGAGGGACAGGGCGCCGTAGATGGCCAGTGTGGCGATGTTTCCCCAACCGAAATTGCGGATGCCGAAGAGCCGCAGGGGCAGCATTGGTTCCGGGGTCCTGGCTTCGTGGATCAGGAAGAGGACCAGGCCAACGGCTCCGACGGCGAGCGGCATCCAGACCACCATGTTGCTCCAGCCCATGCGCCCTTGTTCGATAAAGGCGTAGACCGGGCCGCCAAGTCCTACCATGGCCAGGAACGCGCCGAGGTAGTCGATCTTCTTGCTCGTGTCCGTCGCGGCATCGGACTTCCGCAGCCCGGCGAGAATCGGCCAGACGGCGACGGCCGGAACCACATTGATAAAGAAGATGACGCGCCAGGACAGCAGGTCGACCGATGCGCCGCCGATCAACGGGGCGACGATGGCGGCCGCGCTCGTCCAGCCGGACCATTGGCCGATTGCCTTGGACTGCGCGGGCCCGGAGAAGAACGTGACGATCATGGCCAGCGAACTCGGGACAAGCAAGGCGCCGGCGATCCCCTGGAGGGCCCGCGATACCACCAGCACTTCCCCGTTCCAGGCGAGGCCGCATGTGACGGAGGTGAGGGTGAAGCCGGCGAGTCCCCATTCCAGGATGCGGGCGCGGCCGAAGTGGTCGGAGAGGGATCCGGCGACCAGGATCAGCGCGCCGAGGGTCAAAAGGTAGGCGTCCACCACCCATTGCTGGATGACAAGGCCACCCCCCAGTTCGCGGCCGATCGCCGGGAGTGCGAGGTTCACCACGAAGCCATCCAAAATGGCGATGAAGGAAGCCACAATAGCCACAACAAGGACCCGCTTTTGGAGCGGGGTGCTTGGCAGCAGGGCCGCTGCGTCGGTCATGAGCACAGCCTACGCCTGCTTGTCCGCTCCCGTCCGGATTCCTGCCCGCTCCGGCCAGGACGGAAGTCCCGTATCGTTGGATGGTGATTAGCAGACGTGACGCCGCACTGGCCCTTGATATTTCGATGGAAATGGCCCAACGCCACGGCATTCCCCCCAGGCTTTCAAAAGCCGAGCTGAGCGCGCTGCAAGAGAATCCACCGCAGTGGCTCGTCCAGTCCCGCGCCAACCGCACAGGCAAACGTCCTGTGTGGGTACACCTGAGCTGCGTCGTCTGCGGTTACACCGAGGCTGCCCGTCCCAAGAAATGGTGGCCGGAGTTCACCTACGTTTTCTGTGGCCACCACCGGAACAGCGAGGTTCCCGGAATCCTGCCCGGAGAGGTCCGCAGCGAGTACGAAGGAATCGGTTCTCGGTTCGTGGGCATAGTGGACGTCCCGGCCTCCGAGGCCTGATTACTTGGGCGTTCCGCCCCGTTGATTTCGCCGGAAACAGGCGTAACTTACAGAGAGAGGGCCTTTCAGGACCCTCTTTGCAGGATCTTCACGGAAGATCCGGAGTTAGGGAGCAAGACATGCCTGACAAAGCGCCGCACCAGCACGAGACGAAGAAGAGTATGAAGTCCATCAAGGAGAAACGGGCAGTGAAGCGTGCCAAGCACGAGTCCGACGCCGCGGCGGATCCGGTGGCCCATTTGAGGATGCGGAAGAAGTAGCAAAAAGCCGGAGCCGACTTGGCCCCGGCTTTTTAGCGGGCTGGTTCCATCGCAGGCCCGGCTCCTCATGAATCCTCGTCGGTCATCTCGCTGGGCACGGCCACGATTGCGTGGATCTTGCCGTCCCGCAGGACCGTCAGGAGGAACGGCTCCCCGATGGCCTGCGAGAACAAGAGCTTTTGAAGGCTCTCGGCACTGGAAACGGCCCGCGATTGCGCACTGAGGACCAGGTCGCCCGCGAGCAGTCCCGCACGCTCCGCCGGAGATCCGGCGATGACCTCCACCACCCGGAGCGCTTCCTTCTGGCCTGTCCGGATCACCGCACTCGCATCCAGCGGAATAGGGGTGCTCACCAAGCCAAGGTATGCCCGGCGGACCCGGCCGTCCTTCAACAGGGCGGCGATGATCCGTTGGGTGGTGGTGTTGATGGGCACGGCGAGTCCAAGGCCCAGGCCAGCCACGGCGGTGTTGATTCCCACAATCCGTCCCTTGGTGTCAGCCAAGGCTCCCCCGGAATTGCCCGGGTTCAACGCGGCGTCGGTCTGGATGACGTCCTCGATGACCCTGCTGTGCCTGCCTGACCTGACCGGGATGGAACGTCCGAGCCCGCTGACGACGCCCGCGGTCACCGATCCTGCCAGTCCCAGCGGGTTACCCACGGCGATCACCAATTGGCCGACGTGCAGTGACTCCGCGTTGCCCAAGGTAGCCGGCGTCGGCGTGTGGCGCCCGCGGACAATGGCGAGGTCGGACAGGGGATCCGCACCGACGAGTTCGACGTCGGTATGGGTTCCGTCAGCGAAGATCGCCCGACCGGAACGGAGGCCCGCGACGACGTGGGCGTTGGTCAGCATATAGCCATCCCCCGTGAACACGACGGCGGAGCCGCTTCCGATCCTGACCTGGCCGTTTCTGCGGGCGCTGCTCATTTCCAATGCTGCAACATGCGGCGTGACCGTCTCCGCGACGTGCATCACTGTCCGCGAGTAGGCGTCCAATGCCTCGTCCTCCGACGGGGCGTCAGGGGTGTCCTCGGGAAAGGCTTGTTCCGGCAACGTACTCATCATGCACCTCCTGTAACCGGTGGTGTCTATATCAACGAATACGCTGCTTCGGTTAGTCCGATCCGTCCTACGCCGTGGGTGAACTCCGTCATGCCGCTGATGATTGGGAAACCAACTCCACGAAACTAACCCCACAACGCTTTGCGCAGGAGCGCCTTGAGCTGGGCGGCTTCGGCGTCGTCCAGCGCTGCCAGCACTTCGGATTCCGCATGGCGGGCCGCAATGGCTGCTTGGGCGAGCAGTTCGCTTCCCTTCTGCGTTGCAGTCACTGTCTTGGCCCGGCGGTCCTGATTGCCCGGCGCCCTGACCACGAGTTTCCGCTTTTCCAGTTCATCCACCAAGGCGACGATCTGGCTGGGGTCCAGGCTGAGGAAGTCCGCCAACTCCCGCTGGGTGGGCTCCAGGCCGCTGTTGGCCAGGATCAGCACTGAGTACGACCTCACCTTGAGGTCGAACTCAGCAAGGGCCCGGTTGTTCACGGCCGAGCCGCCGGCGTGGAGCTTGGCCAAAAGGAAACCCACGTCGTGGCTGATCGGGGCGGCGGCCAGGCGGTCCTTCGTGGCGGCCCGTTGCTCGTCCTGCGTCTCGATCGTCATAACAAACTCCAATAATCTTCAAAATCAATCGTTGACATTTTCAACTATGCGTATTTTCATGGATACAGAACAGCATCCCACGCCGAAGGCTTGGATGCACGGGGGTCGAGCAAAGGAGCAGCGATGAGCCTGTCAGGAAAAGTAGCGATTGTCACCGGAAGCGGTCGGGGCCTGGGTCTGGCATACGCCCGGGAACTGGCCCGCCACGGCGCCGCGGTGGTCATCAACGACGTCGACGCCGAGGTGGCCCGCGAAGCGGTCCGGACCATCGAGGCCGACGGCGGCCGGGCAGCCGCCGTCGTCGCTCCCGTAGGCAGCACAGAAGCAGCGAAACAGCTGGTGGAAGCGGCCGTTACGGAATTTGGCCGCCTGGACATCCTTGTCACCAATGCCGGCATCCTGCGGGACAAGAGCCTGCTGAAGATGACAGACGAGGACTTCGACGCCGTCATCAACGTCCACCTCCGCGGCACCTTCACATGCGCCCGCGAGGCCTTCGGCTACTTCAAGGAAAACGGGATCGGCGGCCGCATCATCGCGATCGGCTCCCCGACCGGGCAGCGCGGCAACTTCGGGCAAACAAACTACGCCGCCGCGAAGGCGGGGATCGTAGGCATGGTCCGGACGTGGGCCTTGGAAATGAAGAAGGCGGGCGTCACTGCCAACGCCGTCATCCCCGTGGCCGCAACGGCGATGACCAAGACCATCCCGTACTTCCGCAAGGCGGTGGAGGCGGACGAGCGCGGCGAGGCCATGCCGCACTTCTTCCGCCACGAGCTCGGCTTTGGAACGGCCGACGACGTCTCCGGGCTCATTGCCTTCCTCGCCTCCGACGAAGCGGCCGGAATCACCGGCCAGGCCATCGGCGCCGGCGGGGACCGCCTGCAGCTCTGGACCCACCCCGAAGCCGCCGCCACCGAATACCGTGAGGGCGGTTGGGGTTACCAGGACCTCGTGGACAACTTTGACCTGTTGTTCGGAGACAAGCTCCAAAGCGTGGGCGAGGAATTCCTGCCGCTCCCGGCGGAACTGCAGCCCGAAGCCGCCCCCGTTGCAGAAGCCGCCCCCGTTGCACAGGTACGCTGATATGGCCGCACCCCAGCGCTACGAACTCGGCATCGACGCCGCAAAACTTGACGCGATCGACATGCACGTCCACCTCGAAGTGGACGGCCACGGCCACGAATCCCTGCCACCGGCCCTGACGGAAGCGTCAGCGAAGTACTTCAAGGCCGAGGACCGCACACCCTCGCTGGACCGGATCGCCGAGGTCTACCGCGGACTGAACATGGCCGCCGTCGTCTTCACCGTGGACGCCCGCACGCAACTCAAGCACGAGCCCAACAGCATCCCCGAGCTGATCGCGGGAGCCGCCAGGAACAACGATGTCCTGATCCCGTTCGGCAGCGTGGATCCCCGCACCGGCGCCGAGGCCATCCAGGGCGCCAAGCATCAGGCAATTGACCTGGGCGCCCGCGGCTTCAAGTTCCACCCGAGCCTGCAAGGCTTCGACCCCTCCAACGAACAGTTCTATCCGCTCTGGGAGGCGCTGCAGGAACTGGGCCTTCCGGCCATCTTCCACACCGGGCAGAACGGCATGGGCGCCGGCCTGCCCGGCGGCTACGGCATCAAGCTGGCGTACTCCAACCCGCTCCTGCTCGACGCCGTGGCCGCTGACTTCCCCGGGCTGCAAATCATCATGGCCCACCCTTCGGTGCCTTGGCAGGACGAAGCGAATTCGATCGCCACGCATAAATCCAACGTGTTCATCGACCTCTCCGGCTGGTCCCCCAAGTACTTCCCGGAGTCGCTCGTGAGGGCCTCGAACTCGTATCTGCAGGAGAAGGTGCTCTTCGGTACGGACTTCCCGCTCATCACTCCGCAGAAATGGCTGGGCGCCTTCGCCGAGCTCCCGCTCAAGGACGAGGTCCGCCCCAAGATCCTCAAGGACAACGCGGTGCGCCTGCTCGGGCTGGACGGCTGAGATGAGCGTGGACATCCGCGGGGAGACAGCGGCGGCGGAGCGCCTCTACGGCGTCTGCGACTATTACGACGCCGAGTCCCTCCTCACCGAGGACGAGCGCAGCGTCCTGGACCGCTTACGCGACTTCCTGGACCGCGAAGCGAAACCATTGTTGGCCGACTACTGGGAGCGGGGCGAGTTCCCTGCCGAGCTGGCCCGGCCACTTATTGATCTGGACCTGATGGAACCGGCGGAGCTGACTGTTCACGGTCCCGCCCGGGCCATCTACCAAGGCTTCAGGATCTTCGAACTCGCCCGCACGGATGCTTCACTGGCCACGTGGTACACGGCGCAAGCAGGCCTCTTCCGCACCGCCATCCGGGTGGGCGCCTCGCAGGAACAGCAGCGCAAGTGGATGCCGCGCATCATCGATTTCTCGCTCAAGGGCGTCTTTTCCCTGACGGAACCGGAGTCCGGCTCGGACATCGCCGGCGGACTCTCTACCACGGCCCGCTTTGAAGCAGACCGGGATGGTGGAACCTGGATCCTCAATGGTGCCAAGCGCTGGATCGGAGGCGCCTCGACGGCGGATGTGCTGGCCGTGTTCGCCCGGGATGTCGCGGACGGACAGGTCAAGGCGTTCCTCGTGGACCGCGAGGCAGCCGGGGTGACTTTGGAGAAGATCCACCGGAAAACCTCCTTGCGGATGATGCAGAACGCCCACATCACGCTCGAAGGCGTGCGGGTCCCTGAATCCATGCGCCTGCACAACGTGAACTCCTTCAAGGACGTGGCGGCGATGCTGAAGGCCATGCGCTCCGACGTCGCCTGGATCGCCACCGGCATCCAGGCCGGCGCCTTCGAAGCAGCCCTCCGCTACGTCCGCGAGCGTCAACAGTTCGGCCGCCCTCTGGGTTCCTTCCAACTGGTGCAGGAGAAGCTGGCCCGCATGCTAGGCAACCTCACGGCAAGCTTGTCACTCGTGGTCAGGCTGACCGAACAGCAGGCCCGCGGGATCTACCGCGACCAGGACTCCGCGCTCGCCAAGATGCAGAGCTGCCTGGCCATGCGGGAAACAGTCGCCCTGGCGCGCGAGCTGGCAGGCGGCAACGGAATCACGCTCGAGAGTGACGTTGCCCGGTTCCACGCGGACGCCGAAGCCGTCTATTCCTACGAAGGAACGCACGAAATCAACGCCCTGATCGTCGGGCGCGCACTTACGGGCGAAAGCGCCTTCGCACGCTAGCCCACGCTCCCTTTACCCACCATCATCACAGGAGGCAATCATGCCCAATCTCGTCGTCGACTTCGACAAACTGCTCACCCTCGCCGGAACCGATCTCGGCGTCACCGAATACCGCGAAATCACCCAGGAACAGATCAACAAGTTCGCGGACGCCACCGGGGATGACCAGTGGATCCATGTCGATCCGGAACGCGCCAAGGACGGCCCGTTCGGCGCCCCGATCGCCCACGGCTTCCTCACGCTCTCGCTCATCATCCCGTTCTGGGGCGAGCTGTTCGACGTCGAAGGCGTCACCACCAAGGTGAACTACGGCCTCGACAAGGTCCGTTTCACGTCCCCGGTCAAAGTGGGCGCGCGGATCCGCATGCAGGCCACAATCGCCGAAGTCAGCGAGGTCAAGGGCGGCGCCCAGATCAAAGTGTCCAGCACCATCGAAATCGAAGGCCAGGAACGCCCCGCCGTCGTGGCCGAATTCCTCGCCCGTTTCTACAAATAGCCGCTACAAGGCACTCCCCCGACCCCTGCTTTAAGGAACAACGATGTCCCAAATATCGCAGCTTCAATCCATGGATGTGGCCACCAAACGCAAGGAAGCACGCACCGTCATTGCTTCCAGCTACCTGGGCAGCACCATCGAGTACTACGACTTCCTGCTCTATGCCACAGCCGCAGCCGTGGTCTTCCCCAAGGTCTTCTTCTCGGGAATGGACGACTGGGTGGGCGTCGTGGCCGCCTACGGAACTTTCGCCGCAGGATATGTGGCGCGCCCGCTGGGTGGAGTCATCTTCGGGCACTTCGGCGACAGGCTGGGTCGCAAGGGAATGCTCATTGTCTCCATGTTGGTCATGGGCTTGGCCTCCGCGTTGATCGGTCTGGTCCCCGGCGCCTCCGTGGCCGGTCCGTGGGGCGCCGTGATGCTTGTGGTGCTCCGGGTCTTCCAGGGCATCGCGGTGGGCGGCGAGTGGGGCGGAGCCGCTTTGATGGCGTTGGAGCATTCGGAATCCGGGAAGCGCGGCTTCGCGGCCTCGTTCGTCAATGCCGGCGCGCCCTCGGGTGCCGTGCTGGGCACCCTCATCATGGGCGCCTTCTCGGCGCTGCCAAACTCCCAGTTCCTTGCCTGGGGCTGGCGCGTTCCCTTCCTGCTCTCGTTTGTCTTGCTTGCAGTGGGCATGTTCGTCCGGCTCAAGGTTTCGGAGAGCCCCATCTTCAAAGCCGCCATTGAGCAGGAAAGAGAAGCCCGGAACGCTGACGCCCGCGCAGCCGCTGACAACCGTCCAGGCGCGAAGCCCGTCATCCCGCTCCTCCAGGTGCTGCGCCGGCCCAAGACCTTGATCTTCACGATGCTCGCGGGGGCCGCCGGTTTCGCCCTCCAAGTGGTGCTGGCAACGTTCGCGGTCACCTATGCCGTCTCCAAGGGTGCCGACCGCCAGGGCGTGCTGTACGCCTTCGCAGCTGCTTCTTTCATTTCCATCGCTTTCGTGGTCCTGGGCGGCAGGCTCTCCGACAAGCTGGGCCGCAGGCCCGTGATGATCGGCGGGCTCGTACTCTTCATCGCCTACCTGATCCCGATGTTCCAGCTGTTGTCCTCGAACAACATCTTCCTGGTCTTCGTCGCCTTCACCGTCGGCCTGATGATCCACTCAACGCTCTTCGGGCCACTGGCCGCCTTCGTCTCCGAGCAGTTCGGCACCACTTCCCGCTATACGGGAGCCTCGCTCGGCTACCAGCTCGCGACGCTCCTCGGCGCGGGCTTCACTCCGGGGATCGTGGCCCAGATCTTCAAGGATTCGGGCCAGAACACCGGCTCGGTGGTCTTCTACCTGGCTGCGATGTCCGTCGTCTCCATCATCTTCATCCTGTTGACCCGGGAACCGAAGAACAACGATTTGCAGACCGTCCGGCCTTGAGGCCGGAAAGGGTCTAGCTTGGGAATCAGAAAGGACCGTCATGGAGAATTTTGGCATCGGTTCGTGGCTGCAGCGCCGCCGCCCGAAGTCCGGAAGCAAGGTTGCGCTGATCTCCGGAGACCGCCGACTCAGCTACGAAGAATTTGCGGAACGATCGGACAAGCTCGCCAACGCCCTCAAATCAGGGGGCGTGGCCAAGGGCGACAGGGTGGCCTATCTCGGGGAAAACCATCCCGCTTTCCTGGAAACGCTTTTTGCTTGTGGGCAACTCGGCGCGATCTTCGTGCCCCTCAACACCAGGCTGGCGCCCCCTGAGATCAATTTCCAGCTTGAGGACTGCGGCGCCGTTGCGCTGATCCACTCAGCGAGCTTCAACGGCCTTGCGGCCAGCGGCGCGGAAGGCACCCGCGTGGGCCGGCGCGTCGTCGTCGGCGATTCCCTTATGGGCGACAGTAGCGCGGCTTCCGGAAGCGAAACCCCGACGGCGGCGGAAGACTATGAGGACGTCGTCGCCTCCGGAGCGGCCCGGCATCTGGACGAGGAAGTCGGACTCGATGACGGCGCCATGATCCTTTACACGTCCGGAACCACGGGGCGCCCCAAAGGCGCATTGCTGACCCACGGGAACATCACCTGGAACTGCATCAACGTGATTGTCGACTTCGATTTCTCATCCAGCGATGTAGCGCTCATGATCTCGCCGATGTTCCACGTCGCCTCGCTCGACATGGGAGTGTTGCCTACCCTGCTCAAGGGCGGCACCGTGGTCCTGGAGTCGAGGTTCGATCCCCAACGCACCCTCGAACTCATCGAGCAGCACCGGGCCACCACCATCAGCGGTGTGCCCACCACCTACCAGATGCTGTGCGAGCACCCGGCCTGGCCGACGTCGGACCTTGGCTCCCTCAACAAGCTGACTTGCGGCGGATCGGCAGTTCCCCTGCGCGTCCTCGAAGCGTACGAGGCGCGCGGACTGCACTTCTCCAACGGCTACGGAATGACCGAGACTGCGCCGGGCGCCACCACGCTGCCCGCCGCCATGTCCCGGGAGAAAGCGGGCTCTTCCGGGCTCCCGCACTTCTTCAGCGACGTCCGGATCGCCGACGTCGCAGGCGGCCTTGCCGGGCAGGGCACGGTGGGCGAAATCCAGATCAAGGGTCCCAACGTCATCCACGAATACTGGAACCGGCCCGATGCCACTGCCGAATCGTATGAAGACGGTGGCTGGTTCAAGTCCGGAGACATGGGTTACAAGGACGCTGACGGCTTCCTCTTCGTCTCGGACAGGCTCAAGGACATGATCATTTCGGGAGGCGAGAACATCTATCCAGCCGAGGTGGAACAAGCGATCAGTGAACTCGACGCCGTAGGCAGCGTGGCAGTCATCGGCGTGCCGGATGAGAAGTGGGGAGAGGTGCCACGCGCCGTGGTGGTGCTCCGCGAGGGCGCCGTTTTGACCGAGGACGAACTCAAGGCGCACCTGGCCGGCAGGCTCGCCCGCTATAAAATCCCGAAGACCGTGGTGTTCGTGGACGACATGCCGAGGACGGCCAGCGGAAAGATCCGCAAAAGCGAGCTTCGCCGGAGCACCGTTTCCTGAGGGACCCGTTGGTGGGTTCTTTGAACTGGTTAACAACCGCAACCGACGGACGGAAGGGCGGTCGCGTAGGCGGCCCCGGAAACAAGTAGAGACTACTCAAGACAGCAACCGCCCGCAGTTCTAGCGTTTCGGACAGCGTCCATGCGACAACAGCTGGGCGGATTGCAACGATTGGGCCCGGACCTGCAAGGGGCCGCAGCCAAAAAGCAAGGGGGCTTGCTGAATGGACTACCCACAGTTCAACCACCAGGGTCGGTGCATCGCCTGCGCAAGACATCAGGAGAAAGACTGACACCTTACCGGGCCCGCCTTCCCAACCCCGGCAGACGGGGCGAGGGCCTTTCGCAACACAGTGCCGAACCCAGCCGACGGGCTGAGATTGGGGAGAACGTGGACGGGCAACAATGGATATGGGTCGTAATGGTCCTTGTCGGGGCCGCATTGGTAGCCGTTGTCATGGTCTTTGGACACCAACGCAGGAGGCTGGTTGATCCCAAACGCGCCGCCAAACATCGGGACGGTGAAGCCGGAAGTCCCGCTGACAACGTCGACAACCCGGATGACGAGCCTGCAGCCCGGAGTCCGTACCACTAGGACCGCCCCGAGGTACGCCACCCACACCTACAGGTGGTCGCGGTCGTCACACTCAACGAGGACGACACGAGCTCCTTGGCCCTGGTCGCGCCTTCCACGACTGCACGATCCACCGGGGTCACCACTGGCATTGGCCTGTGCGCACGCGGCGGCTGCCAGAACTTCTTTTCCACCACAACCACAGTCCGGCAGCGCGGGCAGACAATGAGCACGGGGACGAGAAATGGGTGGTTCGGGCAAACCGGGAAACGCTGAAGGGCCACCAGCATCACGCTGGTAGCCCTTCAGGTTGTTATAAAGCTTGGACTTAGGCGGGGACGTCGAACCGCTGGCCTTCGGGCTTGGACGGCAGGATCGTGAAGATGAGCAGGGCCAGTCCACCGAGGAACGGGACGAGGCCGATGAGGATCATCCAGCCGCTGAAGTTTGCATCGTGGAGGCGGCGGACAGTGAGGGCCAGGGACGGGACGATGACGGCCAGGCCCCAGATGACCAGGAGGATGACGCCGACGATCATGCCCGGACCCGGAACCATGGCCCCGGAGTCACTGACGGTCGCGCCCGCGGAGCCGGCGACCGACATGATGATGTTCAGGACGATGCCCACGACGACGGAGATGAGGGTCCACCACCAGTATTCGCTGCGGCTGGCCCTGCCGGTGAAGGTGGCGTACTTCTTGAAGAACCGGCGTGCGGCCTCGCCGATGGGTGCGCCGTAGTACGGGGCCCAAAAGGGGACGGCACTGCCAAACTGGGTGGTCTCTTGCTGCTGGTGCGACAAATGGAACTCCTAAAATAGACGAGCGATGACGCTTCATCGTAGGGGTCCAAGCCATCCATCGAGTTGTACTGCAGATGAAATTTCGGTACGGCGTGTCGGAACTATTGAACACCATCGAACGTTGAGGGCCCTCCCGTGCGCGCCAACGAAGAAAAATCCGACACTTGAGACAGTGGGCACAGGTAGCACGGTCAGGCGGCCGGCTGGATAAGTTCGGGGCCGTTGTTCCGCACGTAGTTGACCTTGTCGCTCACCACACGCGGCACGAGATGCGGCTCGGGCATCGAGTCGAGCAGGGCCCGGACGTCAGCCTCAGAGGTCGTCTCGGGGTCTAGCCAGTCCGAGAACACTTCAGGGGGCACGATCAGCGGGGTTCGGTCATGGATATGGCTTATCTGGGGGTAGCCCAACGGTGAGTCACATGGGCGTGGCGCCCAAAAAGGGCCGTGCCTTCGTTTTATCCTCGGGGTGTGAGCGACGTTGCTCAAGCTTCTGTGATTGGCCGGTTCCGAGCCGAGCGGGCCTTGGCGTCCCCTGAGGGAACGGCATGGATCGTTATCGACGAGGACTGGAACTTGCACGTAGAGGCCTGCGCGTATCTGGCTTCGCTACGGGCTGCGGACCGCTCGCCCAACACGGAACGAGTTTATGCAGGCCGGGTAGCGCTCTTCCTCAACTACTGCGAGCTGGCCGGCGTCGACTGGCATGACCCGGAATTCGCACAGCTGCACGCGTTTCTTCGCTGGCTGGTCACCGAGCCTGTTCAACGGCCGGGCGCTGCAGGTCCAGGGCGGTTGAGGTCAAAGGGCACAGCGAACGCGATCGTGACCACGACCAGTGAGTTCCTTAAATTCGGCGCGAGGCTCGGGTGGGTTGCAGGCCGTGTGCCGGGCCTGCTGTCACAACCGAAGTACCTGCACTTCGTCCCTCCCGGGTTCGATACCGGAGAGCGGGATCAGTTCCGCGGTTCAGGAACGAACCCTAAAGTTTCGCGAGGGCACGGCCGAGCCGCAGTTACTCACGGAGGACGAGATGGCGGCCGTGGTGGCGGCTGCGTCGAACGCTCGCGACCGTTTCCTGATCATCGCCCTGTTGGCCACAGGTATGCGGATCGGCGAGGCGCTCGGGCTGAGGCGTTCAGATGTGCATTTCCTGGCACGCTCGGAGGCGCTGGGCTGCGGGATCCCGGGGCCGCATCTGCACGTGATCAGGCGGCTCAATGAGAATGGTGCATTCGCTAAGTCACGCTATCCGCGAACGATCCCAGTCACCGAACGGCTTGTGCAGGCGTATTCCGACTACTGGTTTGAGCGGGACCGCTTCGGTCACGGGGTCGACAATGATGCGGTCTTCGTGAACTTGTTCCGTGAACCGCGCGGAAGGTCTATGAGCTACTCGAACGCGAAGGAGATGGTCGACCGCTTGGCGCGTGACTGCGGCTTCACTGTTCGACCACATATGTTGCGGCACACTGCGGCGACGAGATGGATCGAGGCCGGAGTCGACCCCGACATCGTGCAGGCACTGCTGGGCCACGTTTCCTTCACGTCAACGGAGCGCTATATCCATGCGTCGAAAAACGGATGCGGGAAGCGGTCGAGACTACTGCCAGCGCTAGGAGGGACACTCCGCGGTGAGCGAATCAACCATCACCAGGTCTGCAATCAACGAGCCCTTCCCAACCCGGCTTCCACTGGTCATTGACCACGAAACGTGGCTGCGATGGCTGGAAGAGCGAATAGACCCCAACTGGCGGCTTGGAGAATGGGACGCGGAAAACTGGTTCTTCGAAGGTGACCCGGAACGCGAAGGCAGCACGGTCACCCTGTGTGCCGTCCAACAATGCGGAACGAAGCTCGAAGACGAGACTCTTTGCACGGTGTGTTGGAAGGCCTGGCTGGGCTCGGGTCTGACGATGGAAGTCTTCACGACAGAGTATTCGCCAGCGCGTAAGAAGATCCGCCCCGGGACAGAAGCCGACGGATGCCTGGTCAGACGCGGTGCAGTTTCATGTGCCCGGCGGGCGATCTGTCGAGGTCTTTGCCGCAGCCACTACAGCCTGTTGCGCCTCCACCAGGCCCGGGACAGTTCTCTTAGCCTCGAGGCCTGGCTTTCCGCGGGGCAGGAACCATATCCTGCCGATCAGCGCAGGTGCTCGGTGCCCCTGTGCGATCAGCAGCCGGATCTGGGCGATGGGCTGTGCCGCTATCACCACGGGCTCTACCGGCGAGAAGGACACGAAACATCCGCCCCGGAGTGGGCTGCCACGGCCCACCCACACCTAACCGCTGGTCAGTTCTCGATGCTCCCGCTACAGCCTCTCGTCCGCGCGGAGTTGCTATACGCGCTCCAACGCCGCGACGCATCAGGCGGCCGAATCGTGCCGAAAATGCTGCGGAGGCTGATCAGGGAGATTAAGCGTCATGAGCACCTGGTTGGTCTGGGACCCGCCCAGCTCTGCCCTAGCAGCGGTAGCAGCAAAGACCTGGACAGCCACCGACGCGACATCATCCACTGGCTGCAGGTCGGCTACGAGGAGATGACCGGCGCCGACCCCACCCGTCGCCTGGTCTGGGACTTCCGCGCCCTCGACCTGCGCGGGAGCACCCGGTCCACGCACCGCCGAACCCATGGCGGCAGGGCCGATTTCACTGTAATCAGCCAAGCCTGGCTGAGGGACCTCGCCATGGAAAAATGCCGCACCTTCACGACTAGCACCAAAATCCTCGAACTCCTCACCGCCGTGGAGGTGGCATCACGGGCACTTGAAGCCACCGCAGACGGCGCCACCACATCAAGGACCTCGGCCCACAGCACCTGGATGCCATCACCCAGGCCTTCCGGAACTGGACCCACCCTGACGGGAAATCGCGCAGCACCACCCGCCGCTATGTCGGACTCGAAGCAGTGTTCGCCCTAGTGGACTTCGGCCGCCGCTCCCGCAAGTTGGAAGGTGTCACCGACGCCTTCTTGCGGGACCCCGAGGCCCTCGCCTCCAACTGGACCCACCGGCACGGGAGGAAGTCGGCAAAGCCATTCCAGAGGCTGTCATCACCCAGCTCGATCGGAACCTGGCCCAGTTGGAATGCTATGCCAAATACCCCGATATGGCCGAGGACCATCAGCGCCTTATGATCCGCACCCTGTATATCGTCTTGCGTGACACCGGACGCCGGCCACGAGAAGTCTGCGCACTCCGCACCGACTGTGTTGAGTTCGACGCCGACGGACCCGTACTGATCTGGGACAACACCAAGGCCGGCCGGAGCCGACGCCACCTGCCAATCCCTTCAGAGACCGCCGAATCCATCGCCGTGTGGCGTGCCGTCAGAGACACACTAGTCACCGGCGATCCCCGCGACGGCTACCTCTTCCCCTCCGGAACTCCCGACCGAATCGACCCTTACTTCCGGCCGGCAAGCCTTGCCCGGTCGCTGAAAATCTGGGTGGATGCGATACCGGATCTGCTCAGCGACGCCACCGATGCCCGCGGTAACCGCATCCCCTTCGACCGGTTGAAGGTCTATCCCTATGCGTTCCGCCACTCGTACGCCCAGCGTCACGCCGACGCCGGGGTACCAGTCGATGTCTTGTGCGAGCTGATGGACCACCAGAGCATCTCGACTACCCAGGGCTACTACCGGGTGAACCAAAGACGGAAGCGCGAAGCCATTCGGACCCTGAGCATGCACGTCACAGACCGCCACGGTCACCCCGCGCCGACCGCATCGAGCACAGCTTATGAAATGCGCTCGGTGGCAGCCCCGTTCGGCAACTGCATCGAGCCGTCCAACGTCAAAGCCGGCGGAGGAAGCTGCCCCATCCGGTTCCAATGCTCAGGCTGCGGCTTTTACCGCCCGGACCCGTCCTACCTGCCCGTAATCGAGGACCACATCCGCTCGCTCAAGGCTGACCGTGAGACAGCAGCCGCCATGGACGTCGACACCTACGTGCTGCGCAACCTCGATGACCAGATCGACAGCTACCGGCTGGTCCTGAGCGCCATGAAGGATCACCTGAACGCCCTTCCAGACGAGGAGCAACAGGAGGTCGAGCAGGCCGGCATTCTGCTCCGCCGCCTACGCGCCGGAAGCGGCGGCCGCACACAGCTACCCCTCACCGTCAAAACCCGGGCCCAGACCCCATGACTACGGACACGACGGGGAAACCTGCGCCCAGAACACCCGCCCAAGTGCTCCTGGAATCCCGGCAGAAAGAAAGCCGCGAAAAACGGGCCGCTGTTACACGGGAACTCGACGCAATGCTCGAAGACGGCGATCCCATCACCTTCGTCAAAGTCGCACGCAGAGCCAACGTCTCCACGTGGCTCGTCTACTCGTCCGGCACACGAGAACAGGTCCAAGAGGCCATCACCAAGCAACGTAAGCCCGAAACGGTCACCAGCCATCCGGCAGGAATCGAGTCTCTCCGAACCGACCTGGCACTGGCTCGTCAGGAGATCACCGTCCTTCGCCGTGAACGCGAGGACCTGCGGGGAAAGCTCAGGCAGGCTCTCGGCCGACAACTAAACAACCTCAGCACTGCCCCTCTGGTCGACCGTCTCAACCGCCTCGCCGGCGAGCTGGCGGAGACCCGCGCATCAAATATTGAACTAAACCTTCAGGTCGCGGCCCTACAGGACGACCTCACCGCGGCCCGAACCGGCCTCCGGCGCATGATCCGAGAGCGAAACACTGACACCCTCGGATAGCGTTTGACCCCAGCAGACCGTGAAGAGTGGCAATAAGGCGTTCCGCCGCGTTTCTGCGTCTGCCGATTGCCTCGAAACCCCAAAATCTTGAGACCATCTGGCGTGTAGCGTTTAGCGCACCTTCACCGGGCATTTTTGCGGGCGGGGTATACGGGACACCTCAAACTCCGCCCCCGCAAAGCTGCACGTCAAAGCAGGGTTGTCGCATTTAGGGACCGGCTTACGGGCGCCTGTTCTTGGTAACCGAGCGGCGAGCCGGAACGGCGCCGGATTGCAAGAGACCGGATAATGGCCGAATGATGGCTTTCCTCAGATTTCTCGCCGGTGTTGTTGTCATTTTCAGGAGTCGCCTGCACTGAATGTCAGAAGTTCCCTGCACGCGAACCTATGGGACTTTGTGGTGTAATCCCGGTTGGATTTGGGAGCTCCTGATGGGACTCCCGTCCCTGCCGCGCGCCTCTTCCGCCCACGACATGGGCGCGGTGATCGCGGGAGCAGCACGGAGGTCCATATACGTTGGGCGTACGTGATCACCCGGACCTGGCCTGAGGGATATGCAAGATGACTTTTACACTCGAACATACCCGGGAGGGCGTCGACCTGGTGGTGACCGGCGATTGGTCGCAGGACGCCCAGGCCTGCTTGATGGACGGACACGCCGATGGGCTCGTGCTCAACTACGCTAGGGGCTTCCGAGAGAGGGACATCGCGTTCGTGCGCGGGCTTCCCGTGCGGCGCCTCAATATCCTTGCACGGACACTGACCGACTTGTCGCCGGTGTATGCGCTAGCCGATCACCTTGTGTCATTGAGCATCGACTCCCATCCCAGTGCCACAATCGACCTCGAACGACTGCCCCTGCTACGGGGCTTGGCGGCGGATTGGCACCAAGTCCAAGGCTCGATCCGGTTTGCTCCACGTCTCGAACGGCTGTATCTCGGCCACTACTCGGAATCAGACCTCGGGCCGTTGGCGTCATTGGCGTCCCTGGCCTGCGTGGTCATGAACGACTACCCGCGGGTGCGCTCCCTTGACGGGATGGAGGACATGCCCTGGCTGGCGGAGCTCGGCGTCCACGTCGCCAAGAACCTGGAGGACATCACCGCGCTTTCGCGTTCCTCATCGCCGATTCTGGAGACATTGCAGCTCTCTTCCTGCCGGAAGGTCGTGGACCTCGTCCCCGTCGCCTCGTGCCCGTCGCTTCGATTCTTCGAGTTCAGCGATTGCGGTGACGTTTCAACCGTGGCTCCGCTCGCTGGCCTCAACCGCTTGGAGCAACTGTATTTGTACGGGACGACCAAGATTATCGACGGCGACCTACGCCCGATCGCGCAACTGCCCCGCCTGGACGACTTCAGGATCCAAAGCCGCCGAAGCTATTCGCCCTCTGTCAAAGAAATACAGGAGGTAATCGCACGCCGCGGAGGACACGAAGACTAGTTAGGTTCGGGACCTTTCGGGACTGCCCCCGGTCTTGTGACGCCAACACCTAACGCGCTAGATGCCGCAGCGTCCGCTGAGGGATCCCCTTACGGGACACCCGGACTGTCGCGTAAGCCCATAGCCGACTCCAGACCACGAGCACGTACCTTATGTGACTCAGGCCTTCTGGCTATAGTTTCTCAGTCCCAGAGGCCTTTACCCCTAGATAATATGGCCGAGCGCGTCTGAGGCCACCGTCGTGATGATCGTGGCCGTCCGCAACCACTTCTCAGGGTGACCGTCCGGAAGGTCCGGATCCGGCCAATTCTCAAACAGCGCCGCGAATGCCAGGATCTGATCGTCTGGGTCGTGCAGGTAGGTCGGAATCTTCCCGCCGCCGGGCTTCTTCTCCCACTCGTAATAGCCGTCACCAGCGAGCAACCCGCGCCGGGCTGAAGCCGCCTTCCGGAAAGAGGGCTTTTCAGTGACGGTTTCCATCCTGGCGTTGATCAGTCGCGCACCGCCCTTTGGATCCTTCGCCCACGACGGCACGAGCCCCCAGCGCGCCGTGACCAGCTTCCTCGTCACCGGCTCGCCTTCCCCGGAGCTACGGTCCAGGATCAATGGGACCGCGTCAGTCGGTGCCACATTGTAAGAAGGCTGCAGGTCGTCGACGTAGGACTCATGGACGTCGAAGGCGGCCATCAGATCGGCCGTTGATTTTGAGACTACGTAGCGTCCGCACATGAGCTCATCATGCCGCAGCCGGTTGGTCCTGTCAGGCCCGGGTCAGTCGGCCTTGCGGATCGCGATCATGCGGCTACCCTCGGGTGCCTTCGCTCGGGCCGCTGCCTGGGCTTCCTCATAGGTCGCGGCAGTCTCTGAAAATAGCATTGGATTCTTCTCCACAACGGAATCAGGGCACCGAAGAGACCGCAGGACGGTTACTTTGCAAAATTTGAACCGTTGAACAATGATTCCGTCACCGCGCTCCTACACGAAGAAGGCGCTTGGAAGAACGCCGACCAATGGATCAACCTTGTTGCCTATGTAGCATCGAGGATTACGCGGAACTGACCGCGAGCTGAACTCTGCAGACGAGTTTGCGCCGCGATTCTGCCGTGGTTGTAGGAGGCGGTGCTCGCTACGAGAAGCAACTCGCTTGGCAGAACGGTGGTTGGAAGATCTCGATTCCACCCACGACGATCGACGGCGAGTTGACTCTCAAACTCAACGGAATGTCTTGGATTGGGGCGCGAGTAGAGTGTTATGCGGCCGGCCGCAGCCACTTGAAAACGCTGCAAAATATCACCTCAGCGTCGCAGATGAGGTTAAGAACCTGGCCCTGGCGAACCACTGTGTCTACCCCATCCTGGGGAGCACACTTGATGAATGCATGGCGGATGAAATGTTGTTGCTCAGACTCTTGGGAGGCATCCGGGTGCGGGAAGCTTCAGACGATCCAACAAGCCTTTGGATCTAGACCAGATGGCCGCATTGCCGCTGGCCAGGTCCGGCTAATGTTGAGAGCAGCCGGTGTGGCACCGGCCCGCGGAAGTTGCCTGATGTGGCGGTGCGAAGGCCCGGAAGCGCGGAAACGCAAGCTCAGACCCGGTCCGGTGAAGACCGTGATGGATGTATCCGCGCAGCGCCGGGCCGGGGCTCGCGCGTCTGCCTTTGATGAATGAATGTCGGGAGCCGGATTTGGATTTTCTGTTGGCGGTGAGGATCGTCGACGGTCCGGTCGTCGTGATAGTTTTCGTGCTCGCGTGCGCCGGGCTGGGGTTTCTATGCTTCCGCCGCGTGCACCGCTGGGCCGTCGTCGCGGCCGGGGCGGCCTCGGTCGGGGTCCTGGGTGGCGCCATGGGGTTGTGGCTGATAGAAGGGGTGTTCAATGTTTTCGGCACCTCTCTGGGATGGCAGACGAGGGTCTGGATCCTGGCCCTGTCGACGGCGGTGGGGCTGGCTGGCGCGAATTGGTGGAAATCCGCGCCCCGGCGAAAAATCGCGGCCGCCGGTGCATCCCTGGTTTTCCTGCTAGCGGCCGGACTGGGTGTCAACGCCCATTACGGCTTCCACTCCACTGTGGCCTCCCTGGCAGGGATTTCCCTGGTCAAGCCAATCAATCTCCAACCCCAGCCCACCGCTCCGGCACTCCAGCGGCCACGCGGCGCCGGTGCCGACGATGTGGGAGCCCACTGGGCGCCGCCGCCCGGGATGCCGGAGACCGGGACCACCGGAACCCAGGTGATCCCGAGCCCTGCATCGGGATTCTCCTCCCGGCCGGCCGGGATCTACCTTCCGCCGGCCGCTCTGGTCCCAGATCCACCCTCACTGCCGCTGGTTGTTCTCATGATGGGGCAGCCGGGAAACCCGGACCCGCAGTTCGTGGCTGCCGTGCTGGACAAGTACGCCGCTGAGCACCGGGGGCTGGCTCCCATCGTCATTGTCGCGGACCAGCTCGGTAACCCCCTGGTCGACAGCCTCTGCCTCGACACCCCGGTGTACGGGAATGTGGAGACCTTCATCAACAAGGACGTTCTGGTCTGGGCCACCACCCACCTCAACGTGATCAATGACCCCCGCTACCGGACCATCGCCGGGTACTCCAACGGTGGCCAATGCGCGATTTCCTTCGCGGCCAAATACCCCCAGCTCTGGGGCAACGTCTTGGACATCTCAGGGGAGGAATACCCCGGCGCTGAACACCCAGACACTACCCTCAGGGAGATTTTCGGAGGGAACCAGATCGCCTACGACCGGCAAAAGCCCGTCAACATCTTGCATGGACACCACTACCCGGACACGACGGCAATTTTGACCGTCTCCAACGATGACCCTGTCTATGTTGACGCGGCAAGGAAAGTCGATGATGCCGCCACCTCGGCCGGGATGGCCGTGACCTACATTGAAATTCCCAATGCCGGCCACGTGATCGGCGCCTTGAATGGGGGTCTGCATGAAGGCTTCCGTGTCCTCTACCCTCGTCTCGGCCTGACCCAGACCGCACGAGCTACCCAGAAGTAGACAACGGCCAGATCCAACGGTGTTGACGGCCTCCCTGCCTGGACGCACCCGGCCTTCTGCCGAAATTCGGCCGCCCCTCGCCCTCAAGGCGCTGTGCCGGGCTCACCGGGTGCAGGTGGCGATGACATGGTGGCCGGGGCTTGCTGGGGAAAGGCCCCGCACTCTCGCGGCAAGAGCGTGGACAAACGAGAAACCACGGTAGGAGCGTCATGTGGATGGGGCGATGTTGGGGCTGACGGCTAAGACCCGATGGCGCCTGTCAGCGCGGTCTCAACGTTTGCGGCGGCCCGGAAGCGAGCATCCGGGTCAAGTGTCCGTCCGTCTCGGTGACAAAGCTGAAAGAGCCATCCGGCGCTTCGATGGTGCAGGTAAGTTCAACCCGGATATTCTACGGAAGGCAGTAACCTACAGGCCGTACGAGCGGGGCGGTGATTCGGTTCGAAGCGCGAGGCCTCCGCGCGTTCGCTTCCATATCTAACCCCGATCATTTTCTCGCCAACAAAATCGGGGTTCGCGCCAACAGGCAAAAAGAAAACCCCTAGATCACAAGGATCTAGGGGCCATCTTAAGTGGAGATGGGGGGAATTGAACCCCCGTCCGATGTCGTGTTGTCAGGGCTTCTCCGGGCGCAGTTCGCGTCGGATTTTCTCGGCCCCAGCTATCCTGCGAACAAGTAGCTGATCCGGGCCCAGTCATCTAAGAGTCCCGCTTGCCTCGATGACGAAGGCAAGCAGCAGTGGCTATCTAAATGACGCCAGGATCCGGGGCAATAGCAACCTCGGGCTGACGGACTGTCTTACTGCTTAGGCAGCAAGAGCGAAGTCAGTGCGCTTAGAATTGGCACTTATTGGTTTGCAGACAGCGTTTACGAGATAATTCTGCATCCTCGGCCCGCTTCACCTGTCGCGACTAACATCGTCGAAACCGATCATCCCCGTATTTTGTTATCAATCCCGGCACGACCGCCCGATAGCGACCGTCCAAAAAACCTGCCGGGTTAATCATCATAACGCATCGCGGCACCCGAACATTCCGGGACACGCCTTGGCTGCCGACCCACTTGGCGGCGCCTTCCGCGCAAGTCAGCGACGGTTGCGCTCGCGCAGTTCACGCAGTGATTCGCGCTTGTCCTGCTGCTCGCGCAAGGTCTGCCTCTTGTCGTAGTCCTTCTTGCCTCGGGCCAGAGCAATCTCGACCTTGGCCCGTCCGTCCAGGAAGTACAGCTGGAGCGGGACGACGGTCAGTCCGGTCTCGCGGATCTTGCCGGAGATTTTGTTCAGTTCCTCGCGGTGAAGCAACAGCTTCCGACGCCGGCGCGCGGCATGGTTGGTCCAGCTCCCCTGGTTGTACTCAGGGATATGGATGCCCTCCATCCACAACTCGTCATTGTAGAAAGTACAGAAGCCATCCACCATGGAGGCGTGGCCTTCCCGCAGGGACTTTACTTCGGTTCCCATGAGGGCAATGCCAGCCTCATAGGTATCCAATATGTGGTAGTTATGCCGGGCCTTGCGATTGGTGGCCACTACCTTACGGCCACTTTCCTTGGGCACGGTAGAACTCCTTGGTTGTCGAAGAATCACACTAGTCTACGCCAGCAGAACCCTGCCGTGTGGGCTACAAAAGGTTCATCGGGTCAACAGCCTGCCCATTCACCCAGGTTTCAAAATGCACGTGGCAACCGGTCGAGTTACCCGTGGTACCCGAATATGCGATGAGCTGGCCTTGGCTCACCTGCTGTCCGGAAGAAACCACCACGCTGGTGTTGTGGTAGTAAACCGTGGTCAGGGAATCGCCGTTGATGACTCCGTGCGATATCTTGACACGGTTGCCACCGCCATCGTTGCCCCAGCCCGCTGAAAAGACGGTGCCGGCAGCAGCTGCGTATACGGGCGTTCCACAGGGGGCACCGAAATCGATGCCCGTGTGCATGTAGCCGCCCTGGCCGTAGAAATCGATGGTTCCAGGCGGCGTCGCACGCCAACCGAAGCCCGAGGTGATCGGGATGTTCGCAGGTACGGGGTGGATCAGGCCGAAGTTGGAGCGCGGATTGCTCGCCGGCGGGACAAAAGGCTGCGGTGCTGCCTGGTTTTGCGCCTGGGCGGCGGCCGCAGCTGCTGCGGCGAGCCGCTGCTGTTCGGCCAACCATGCTTCGCGCAGTTTGCGGTCGCGCTCTGAGATTTCCGCAGCAACGGCGTCCTGATTCGCCTTCACTTGTTGGAGCTGGGCTTGGATCCCGGGCTTGGCTGCTTGAAGCTGGCTGTTGAGACGGGTGGTGTCGGAGATGAGCTTGTCCACCTCAGCCTTCTTGGCAGCGGCGTCATCGCGGGCCGCCTTCTCACGCTCAAGTGCCGCGTCCGCTTTCGCCTTGAGATCGCGGATTTCCTGTTCGACGGCGGTGAGCCGGGCTTGGGAGTTCACGTTCGTGGCGCTCTGCTGCGTCAACTTGGTCATCGTGGCGTTCTGGCTCCGCATCGCCTGGTTGGCGAGGTCCATGGTTTCCGTGAGGTTGCCGCCGTCGTTCGCTCCGAACAACAAGGCAACATTCGTGGGAACGCCACCGGATTTATATGCCTGAGCCGCGATCTGGCCGATGAGCTTCTTGGTGTCGGTGATCTTTTGCTTGTCGTTTTCCAGCTGCTGGGTGATCTGGGCTTTGCTTTGCTGGGCCAGATCCACCCGGGCTGCCAGGGCATCCGCTTCCTTTACCGCTGTGGCAACCTTGCCCTGGGCTTCGAGAAGTGCCTGTTGCGCTCCCGGAAGCTGTCCTTGGTAGACCACCAGGTCGCCGGCCGCCTTGGCGATGTTGGCGTCAACGAATTCCAACGACTGCTGGACCCGCGCCGATTCCGCGTTGAGGGCGGCCTGCTGGTCATCGAGGTTGTCAGCGTGTGCCACGGGCGCGGTGCCAAGGCTCGCGGCGAGTGCAATGGCCAGCACGGAGCCGGTAACCTTCGCCCGGCCACTAACCATGCGAAGCTGCAGGATGGCCTGATGCTTCCGGGGCATCGGCTGTCTTGTTCGCTGGGGTTCAGTGCTTTTCATGGCTACACCTTGAGATATCGACGGAGGGTCAGGAGCGAAGAGATCCCTGCCAGGCCGCCGCCCAACGCTATCAGGACCGGAGCGATCACCAGTACCTGGGCCGAGGAAATAAACGGAGTGTTCAGGAACTGCTTCGACAAGTCTCCATTAAGCCAGAACTGTGCCACCAGCCATAGTGTGCCGGAGGCCAGGACTGCGCCCACGACGGCGGCGATGACGCCTTCGAGGATGAACGGCAGTTGAATGACGGTCTTCGACGCTCCGACGAGGCGCATGATGCCTGTCTCGCGCCGCCTGCTGAACGCGGACAACCTGATGGTCGTGGTGATGAGCAGGACCGCGCAGAAGATCATGACTCCCGCGACCACCATTGCCGCCACCGAGGCGCCGTTCATCCACTCAAAGATCCGTTCAAGGACCTGGCGTTGGTCGCTTACGGTCTCCACCCCGGCCTGGGACGAGAATGTCTCGCTGATGATCTGGTACTTCTGGGGGTCCTTCATGTTGATCCGGAAGGACGAAGGAAGCTGGTCCTGGGTTACTGAATCAACGATCGGAGAGTTGGAGAACTGTTCCTTGAAGTGCTTGAACGCATCCGCCTGCGATTCGAACTGGTAATCGGTGATGTATTGCTTGACTGCGGGCGAATCAAGCATTTTGGCCAGGTTGTCCTGCTGCTCTTTGGTCACCGCGCCCGAAGCACATCCCGTCGACGTCGAGGAATCGTTGCAGAGGAAGATGGCGACCTGGACTTTGTCGTACCAATAACCCTTCATCTGGTTGATCTGCATCTGCAGCATGCCGGCTGCGCCAACAAAGGTGAGGGAGACAAAGGTCACCAGGACCACGGAAATCACCATGGACAGGTTCCGGCGCAGGCCGCTGCCGATCTCGCCCAGGATAAAAGCGAGCCTCACTGCTGGCCCCCCTGTGCGCGGTCGATTTCCGCGTCGCTCGCGTCTTTCATTCGCCGGGACTCTCCCACCACAGGAATCATCGAGGTGTAGAGGGCCCTTGCCTCATCTCGGACCACCACTCCGTTCCGAAGCTCCACCACGCGTTTGCGCATCTCGTTCACAATGTCGTCGTCGTGCGTTGCCATGACCACAGTGGTGCCGTTCTGGTTGATCTTGTCGAGCACGCCCATGATTCCCATCGAGGTAATGGGGTCCAGGTTTCCGGTGGGTTCGTCCGCCAGCAGGATGCCGGGGCGGTTGACGACGGCGCGGGCGATGGCCACGCGCTGCTGTTCACCACCGGACAGCTCGTGGGGCATGCGGCGTTCCTTGCCTTCAAGCCCCACCGTCTTCAGAACTTCCGGAACTGTCTCGCGGATGATGCTGCGGCTCTTGCCGATGACCTGCATGGCGAAGGCCACGTTGGCGAAGACACTCTTCTGCGGCAGCAAGCGGAAGTCCTGGAAAACGACGCCGATTCCGCGGCGAAGCTTGGGGACCCGCCAGCTTGAAATGTTGGCTACGTTCTGGCCTGCGACGTAGACAGAACCGGACGTTGCCCGGTCTTCCTTCAGAATGAGTCGTAGAAACGTCGACTTGCCGGAGCCCGAGGCCCCGACGAGGAAGGTGAATTCTCCACGGTCAATCTCAAGGTTGACAGCATCCAGCGCCGGACGGGCATTGGGGTCGTAGACCTTGGTGACATTCTCAAATCGGATCATGACTCTTCAGAACCCCGCCGGACATGCCACGTTCGGCCAGTCCAACCGCCAGCGCACGGGCTTTCGTTGGGGGAAGTTGAGCGCCGGCTCTTCGACTATACGCACGCTCCGCGATGGAGTCGGGGGCTTGGAGCGGTGTGTCGCCCAATCAGGCAATCACTGCGGTGGCCGTTATCCCTCGGCGTTACGGTTGCCCGTGCGCCAGCGAATGCCGGCGTCGATGAAGTCGTCGATGTCGCCGTCGAACACCGCTGACGTATTGCCCACTTCGTGGTCAGTCCGCAAGTCCTTGACCATCTGGTACGGATTGAGCACGTATGAGCGCATCTGGTCTCCCCATGATGCCTTCACATCACCTGCGAAGGCCTTCTTCTCAGCATCTTCCTGCTCCTTTTTCAGGAGGAGTAGCCGCGATTGGAGGACGCGCATTGCTGCTGCGCGGTTCTGCAGCTGGGACTTCTCGTTCTGCATGGAGACGACAATCCCTGAAGGGATATGGGTCAAACGTACTGCCGAGTCCGTCGTGTTGACGGACTGGCCGCCAGGGCCCGAAGAGCGGAAGACATCGACGCGGATCTCATTGTCCGGAATGTCGATAGAGTCGGTCTGCTCAATCAGCGGGATGACTTCGACGGCGGCAAAGGAAGTTTGCCGGCGGCCCTGATTGTCGAACGGGCTGATGCGGACAAGCCGGTGCGTCCCGGCTTCGACGCTGAGGGTGCCGAACGCGTACGGCGCTTTGACCTCGAAAGTGGCTGATTTGAGGCCGGCCTCTTCGGCGTACGAAGTGTCCATGACGGTAGTCGGGTAGCCATGGCGTTCCGCCCAGCGCAGGTACATGCGCATGAGCATCTCGGCGAAGTCCGCCGCATCAACACCGCCGGCGCCCGCACGGATCGTGACGACGGCTTCGCGTTCGTCATACTCGCCCGAAAGCAGGGTTACCACTTCAAGTTCCTTGAGGGCCTTGCGGATGGACTCGAGTTCCGTGGCGGCTTCGACCATGGAGGCGTCGTCGTCCTCGTCCTGGCCGAGCTCGACAAGAACCTCAAGATCGTCGATGCGTCCCGTCAGCCTGTTCAACCGTTCAAGTTCCGATTGCCGGTGGGACAACTTGGACGTAATTACCTGCGCGGAAGCTGGATCGTCCCAGAGGTTCGGTTCGCCAGCTCGCTCGCTCAGTTCTGCGATCTCTTCCTTGAGCTTCTCGACATCGGAAACCTGTTCGATGGAGCGGAAGGTGGAGCGAAGCGCGCGGATTTCTGCGGGAAAGTCAATCTGAGCCATGGTTGTTCCAGAGTACGCCATCCGTTGGCGGCCTCGGCACGGGGTCCGGACGTGTGACGCCCGGAACTCAGCGGGTCAGCCGGGAACGCGCAGTGGAACGGGCCTCGATCGGAACGCCGTCGGGCAGCAGAAGGCTGACCACAGGCGGATGGGCAACCGCGCTGAGCACCACTTCGGCCGTGGCGCTGTCCGGACTTCCAGTACCCCCTGCCACGGCTAGTTGATCGAACCGTGAATGGGCGCCGTATTGGCTGAGGTATGACTCGGCAACGCTCCGTACCCGATCACTGTTGAGGACGGCCGACGGCGTTTCGGCGCCACTGTCGACTTGGCCGAGGGTATAGCTGTCCGCGGCTGCCACCGAAGCTCCGTCCGCCACGGAGAGGAGCTTCTTGTGGTCAATGTAGATGGCGGAGGCCGCAGCAACGACCGTTGCCAGCAACAACGCGATCACGACATAACCAATGGTCAGGACCATCAAATGGCCGTCTTCCCCCTCCGATTTGCGCGACCCCTGCATGTCCCCCGAGGGAAGGTCGCTCACCTGAACCGCCCGACGATTTGCGTGGCCGACGCACTCAGATTCGCGGCGTCCAGATTCAGGGTGTCTCCAAAGGGCAGCATGGGCAACGGCACCGTGAGCTTGACGGTTACGGTGACCGCAGCACCCGCCGACAGGCAATCACCGCGGTTGCACGCGATGTCGACAAATGCCCGCTCCGCGGAATGGCCATAGTCGGCAAGTGTCAGAAGGGCAGCCTGTTCAGCGGCGACGCGCCCCTCGGCACTGTCCTTCTGCATGACGTAGACCTTGGCGGCTTGATCCGCTGCCCCCACGACGGCGAAGGAACCTCCCTGGATCTGTCCGATAGTGACGATGAAATAGACCACTGGAACCATGAGCAGGAGGGATAGAAGGATGAACTCGACCACCGCGCTTCCCCGCTCAGAGGCTCGCAGAGGGCCGGTGGATTCCCGGCCCTCCGCGGGCGGCAGACAGACCGCCTCCCGGAAGCACGAAAGCGCTTCACGGGCAAGATCAGCCGGGAGTCGCAGCATGCCCCCTCACCTCCAGCACCGCTCCGGGTCCTATCAGCCCGATGACGCTCAACGGTGCCCGGACTGTCACCTCCAAGGTGCGGATTCCGTGGAAGCTAGCCTCCGACGTCGAGATATCCCGCGCAAAGTCCGCGTTCAGCGCCGTTCCGATCAGGTCCGCCGTGCGCTCACGTGCATCCGTCGGTGTCCGGTCGGCGAGAGTGCCGTAACGTGCTCCGGACGAGGCCGCATCAATGAGGGTGTTGCGCACATGCAACACCAGGGTCAGTTGAATGACGGCGAGGAAGAACACCGTCAACAGACCGCCGACCAGCACAAAATCCACCACGGCGGAGCCTTCATCGCCGGCACTGCCGCCGCCGTCTTCCGCTCCCCTGCTGCGGAACGGCATGGACTTACTTTCCGACCTTGCTCATAGCCTGATTGAAGAGTCCCTCCAGAGCCGGGCCGGCCAGCGCCAGAAGGCCCGCGACGAGGGCGGCGGACATCAGTGTGATCATGACCCAACCGGGTACGTCGCCTCGTTCGGGATGATCGTCGCCGAGGACCACACTCTTATTCGGTGTTGTTCCCAGCGACGGTCTGGACGGCGGGAGTGTCCACAACTGCCACAGCAAAAGTCCTGAAGCGGGCAGGCTTCGGCGTCCGAGCTTCTTCATCTTTCCCCATTTCACTTTTCAACCATTTCGGTGTGCAGGAATCCGTTGTGATCCGTGCAGTTTTGTTCGACATTCAGGCGGATGCACATCTGATGGATGTGAAAAGGTTTGACGGAGATCGCCATCAGAAGCCAAGCTCCAGCGCGGCCAAGCCCGGATAGACGGCGAAGATCACGGTGAGGGGCAGGACGCCGAAAACCAGTGGCGCCATCATCGCGATTTCCTTGCGGCCCGCCGCTTCCATCAGCTCCCGTTTGGCTGAATCGCGCACATCCGCCGCTTGGGCGCGCAAGACGTCGGCCAAAGGAGTACCCCGTTCGACGGCAACGACGATTCCATCCACGAACCGAACAAGCGGGCCGAGCTCGGTCCGTCCCGAAAACTCGTGCAGTGCCTCGACCAAGGGCGTGCCGGCCCGGGTGGCGGCCAGTACCAGGGCAAACTCCTTCGCCAACTCGCCGCGGGCTGTGCGACAGACCCGATCGAGGGCGCCGCTCGCGCTCTCCCCCGCACCCACAGCGAGGGCCATCAATTCCGCAAGGCTGGGGAATTCCGCCAGCATCCGCCTTTCCCTTCGTTTGATCCGCACCCCCAGCATGTAGTCGCGGAAAAGAAACCCTCCCAGTGCACAAACCAGGACCGAGGCAACCGCTAGCCCCGGACTGAACCGTCCCCCGGCCGCGCTCACGATCACCACGACAACCGATGTGGCAAAGCCCGCCGCCGCCCAGAGCAACTGCTCCGCGCGGAAGTCCAGCGCGGACTTTCCGGAACCGGCCTTGGCCAACCTCTTGTTGAGGGACGTGGTACCGAGGTTGAACTTCGCCAGAAACCGGAGGGCGTCCCGGAACACCGGCCGCAGAATGCGTTCCAAGGGGCCGAACGGAGCGATGTCGGGGGTTGTGGTCAGCAGGCGCGATTCGAGGTTCTGGGACCTGAGTTGCGGCTCGATGCGCTCCACGAAGGGTGTGGCCCGCATGAATGGCAAGCGAACAAAGATGAGCCACAATCCCGCTCCCAAAGGAAGTCCGCAAAACACAGTCATCGCAGTCATCGAAGCACCCTTTCATCTTCGGGAAGGGCAGCAATGCGCAGCATGACCCAGTAACAGAAGCCCGAGACCAACAATCCACCTCCAAGAACGGTGACCCCGGCGGCCGAGTTGTACGCGGAAACGGCTTCCGGCCTGCTGGCCAGCAGCATCAGGACGATCCAGGGGGCGGCAACGGCCAGGCGCGCCCCGTTGATAGTCCATGATTGTCGTGCCTCGAGTTCACTTCGGGTCCTCGCGCTCTCTCGAAGGAACTCGGCAAGAGTTCCCAAAAGGCGGCCGAGGTCGGTTCCGCCCACGTCCCGGGTCAGCCTGAGCGCCTCAATGATCCGGTCGGCAACGGGATCGGCCAAACGCTCCTTCAGCTTGTTCAACGCCGAATCGAAATGGGCGCCCGAACGGTAATCCGCACCAAACTCCCGGAAGAGAGACCGCAGCTCCTCGGGGCCTTTGTCCCCGAGTTGGACAAGCGCCTCGGGCAACGAAAGTCCCGCGCGGATTGCCGAACGCAAGTGGTCGACCACGTCAGGCCAGAGCTCCCGGAGCATGGCGGTCCTCTTGCGCGCCCGCCAGCTGACAACGGCCAGGGGAAGCCACGCACCGAACAGGCCGAAGCACGCCGCGATCGAAAAGGACGCTGTCAGGATGTAGATCATCAGTGTGGCGAAAAAGCCCAACCCGAGGCACGATGCGATGAATCCCGCGCCGCTCACGTTTTCGATCCCGGCCGTGAGCAACAAAGACTCAAGGCGTTTCGGTTTAGGCTCCTCGGCGGCAAGCGGGTGATGTTCCCATGCCGACCACCAGATGAGAAAAACTCCTAGCCCGCAGAGAACGCCCAGAAGCGGCGCCATCAGGAGTGCTCCAGGAGCGCGGCGACGTCAAAACCTGCCCGGGCGAATTTCTCGGCGGCCGGCATGGAACTCGAAGTGGCCTGGAGTTTGCCGTCCTGCATGGTGAAGACCTTGGACGACTCAATGATGCCGTTCTCCACGCGTCGCCCCAGAGAAAGGATCTCGGTGACTTGCCGGCGTCCGTCCGCGTGGCGGCTGCAATGGACCACGAGGTCGATGCAGGATGCCACGGTGGGGACGACGAATGCGCTTGAGATGTTCCCGCCGGCCAGCAGCGGCAGGGTGCAGATCTTGGTCACGGCGTCCTGGGCAGAGTTCGCGTGGACAGTACACATACCGGGAAGACCCGAATTCAACGCAATAAGCATGTCCAGGCTTTCGGCTTCCCGGACTTCGCCGACCACCAGACGATCCGGCCGCATGCGAAGAGCCTCTTTGACGAGTCGGCGTAAGGGAATCTCGCCTTGACCCTCGAGGTTCGGCTGGCGGCACTGGAGGCCAACGACGTCACGCAGCGGGAAATGGAGTTCAAAGATCTCTTCGACCGTGATGACCCGCTCCCGGGAGCCGATGTTGGCCGCCAGGCAGTTGAGCATTGTGGTCTTTCCTGCCTGGGTGGCTCCTGAGACGAGAATGTTCAGTCCGCTGGCCACCGCAGCCCCCAGGAATCTGGCTGACCCGGGCGTCAACGTCCCCAGCTCCACCAGATGCTCGAGCCGGGTCGCCTTGACCACGAATTTGCGGATATTCACGGCCCAATGGCGGCGGGTGACGTCGGGAATGACGACGTGGAGGCGAGAGCCATCGGGGAGGGCCGCGTCCACAAAGGGTGAAGAGAGGTCCAGCCTGCGCCCGGAACTCTTAAGCATCCGCTCGACGAGGTCGCGAACCTGCTGCTCGGTGAGGCTGATCGAGGTAAGTTCGGATTCGCCATTCCGGGCAACGTAAACCTCATTCGGCCCGTTGAGCCAGACTTCTTCGATGGTGGGGTCATCCAGGAGGGGCTGGAGCTGCCCGAAGCCAGCGACGGCGTCGAACACGTACTTGCGCGCTGCGTCCACATGGCCCAACGGAGGCAAGGGGCCCAGAAGCGCCCGCTCGTCGTAGTCATTCACGGCGGCCTCGACGAGCCGGTGAACTTCGACTACCTGACTCAAAGGATCCAGTCCACGCCGACGAATCAGCTCGCGGACTTCGTCTTCGACGATGCGCAAAGCCTCCATGTTCCCCCCAATGCAGCATGCGCCCAGGCGCTGCGGAACCTTCAACAAGGTTAAGGCTAGGGGAGGTTGCAACACGAGACCAAGTCAAATCGACGTACCTGTGGATAATTGTCTTAAGCGCAAGTAACACCAGAAACACGTGAATCTCTGGCCACTCCAGACCCCAAATATCCGTGCAAAGAAGGATCTCATGCCGAAGACAACGCGTGGATACCCCGGCGGACGCTGGTTCAGCAGGCCTGGCTTGGTGGCCGGTGCCACGGTGCTGATGCTACTGCCCGGGATTGTCACGCATGCGCAAGCAAAAGAAGGTTCAACCGATCCCCTTCCCGGGACATCGCCGGCATCCGTCTCGCCCCCTCAGCCCACACCGGCTGCCCAGGCCATGGCACGGTTGAAGGGTCACCGCCATTCGAAGGTATGCGGGGGCGCACCCCCAGGCTATGCATCGTGCCATGCGGAAATCGACGATGAAGTCGAAGGTCCCTTGGCCGCCGGGCAGCTTGTCCCTGCCGGGTACGGGCCCGCGGACCTGCAGTCCGCCTATAGGCTGCCCTCACTCACCGCCGGCATCGGCAGAACCGTAGCGGTAGTCGACCCTTACGATGCTCCGACTGTCGAGGCAGATTTGGCTGTCTACCGGACGAGGTACGGGCAGACGCCCTGTTCCTCGGCCTCAGGGTGCTTCCGAAAGGTGGACCAGGACGGCGGAAGCTCCCTGCCGCCCGCCAACGCGGCCTGGGCACAGGAAACGTCGCTCGATGTCCAAATGGTCTCGGCGGCCTGCCCCAACTGCAGCATCCTGCTCGTCGAGGCCAGGTCAAATTCCCTCACCGATCTGGGCAGCGCGGTCAATACCGCGGTCAATTTAGGTGCCAATGCTGTGTCGATGAGCTTCGGCGGCCCCGAGGTGGGCGGGATCACACGGTTCGACGGCGCTTACTTCAATCACCCAGGGATCCCTCTCGTGGCCAGCTCCGGCGACAACGGCTACACGAACGCCACCGCCCCGCCTACGGTGAACTATCCTGCGTCCTCCCCCAACGTCGTCGCGGTTGGAGGCACCTCCCTGACACTCGACACAAGCAAAGTCCGGGGCTGGACCGAACGTGCTTGGGGGGCCACCGGATCCGGCGCAGCGGGGCCGGGCAGCGGCTGCTCCGCCTACGAGCCCAAGCCCGCCTGGCAGCACGACACGGGCTGTCCCAACCGCGCGGTCGCCGACCTGGCCTCAGTTGCCGACCCGAGCACCGGCGTCGCCGTCTACGACAGCACGCCAAGCAACGGGATGAGCGGGTGGATGGTATTTGGCGGAACGAGCGCTGCCGCCCCCGTGATTGCGGCCACGTACGCACTCGCCGGCCCTGCGCCTGCGGGAGTCTCTCCTGCTCAACTTGCCTACAGCTCTCCGTGGGCGCTGAATGACGTTGCCAACGGTGCGAACGGCACCTGCAGCCTTCCTTATCTGTGCGCCGCCGGCTACGGATACGACGGGCCGACCGGACTCGGCACAGCGCAGGCCCTGACAGCTTTCACTCCTTCGAGCCCTCCTTCGTTCACCGACATCCCCGGCAGCTACCCCTTCTACGTAGAAGTGACGTGGATGGCCTACAACGGCATCACCACGGGCTATCCCGACGGTACGTTCCGCCCCGTCCAACCCGTCACACGCGAGGCAATGGCTGCTTTCCTCTATCGGCTCAAGGGAAGCCCCACCTACATTCCCCCGGCCACCTCTCCGTTCAGGGACGTTGGCCCCCTTTCACCGTTTTACAAAGAGATCGCTTGGCTGGCCTCCACCGGCATCACCACCGGATACCCTGACGGCACATACCGTCCCTCGGAACCTGTTAATCGCGACGCCATGGCTGCATTCCTCTACCGGCTTTCCGGGAGACCCGCATATACCCCGCCCGGCGCCTCACCGTTCACCGATCTCACGCCAACAAGCCCCTTCTACCTCGAAATCACCTGGCTGGCCTCCACCGGCATCACCACCGGATATGCCGACGGCACCTATCGGCCGCTGAACCCGGTCAACCGCGACGCCATGGCTGCGTTTATGTACCGCTACAACGCCAAAATCGGACGTTGAGGACTGTATCCAGCTGCAGCTGAATGGGGCACCCAGGTTGGCGTAGCCGTTGGATAACTGTTCAACCACAAGTCACACCAGCAACACATAAAACTCTGGCCACTCCTGCCACCGAATGCTATGGTGTCCCGGTTAGGAGCTGGCCTTATGGTGCACTGCAGAGGTGTTTCGTTATTGGAGCTGCAGGCGAAGCTTTCACCATGTGCCCTCACAGAGCGGTACCTTGCCGGAATTGAAAATGAAACGAACCACCGCTATAAAAGCATCCCGATTCCCTGTAGCGCGTGCTGGCGTCGCGCTGGGCATCGCGCTCGGCTTGACTCTCAACGTGGCCGGGGCCACCCCGTCGGAAAGTGCGATACCCGCGGCTTCAGCACAGGTGCAGGCCGCGAAAGCAGGAATACCTACGGGCACGAAACCGAGCCCATATCCGACGGTTCCTGCCGGCTCCCCGGCTTCTGTACAGCCTGCACCAGCAACTGCGCTAGGTCCTTTGACCGTTCCCGCCGCAGAGACCACGGCGCCAGTCACCACGCCCGCGCCGGTCCCCATGCCAGCGATGCCCGGCAGCGCTCCCATTGTCGGCGACGCGATGAAACGCGCCATGCTCCAGGCGATTCCGAGCGGCGGAGCCGAAATGGGCCAGCGGTCACCGCGAGTCCTGGCCAACAAAAACCTTCCGTTGAGCGCGGCTCCCACCGGATCGCGCTCAGTAGCAGGAACGCTCGCCATGGCACTTGACACCGGGCATTGGTCACCTTCGATAGGCGTAGCCGGGCAGGATGTCAGTGCCTATCAAGGGAACGTCGACTGGGCGGCCCAGTGGAACCAAGGTTCACGTTTCGCCTACGTCAAGGCCTCGGAGGGCAACTACTACGTCAATGGGAACTTCTCCCAGCAATACGACGGTTCACGCAATGTCGGCATGATCCGCGGCGCGTATCACTTCGCAGTTCCGAACTGGTCCTCGGGCGCCGACCAGGCCAGGTACTTCGTCGCAAACGGTGGAGCATGGAGCCCGGACGGCTACACACTCCCGCCGGTCCTGGACATCGAATACAACCCCTATGAGGGCCAAACAATCGGCGGCTTCTACTTCGGCGATGTTTGCTACGGCATGTCGGGTGCCCAGATGACCAGCTGGATAGCGGATTTCGGGAACACCGTACAAGCCCTGACCGGCCGCTACCCCGTTATTTACAGCACTACCGATTGGTGGGCTCGATGCACAGGAAACTCGGCTTCCTTCAGTGCATATCCGCTGTGGATTGCTTCCTACCCCTCTTCCCCAGGCAACTCGCCCGGTGTTTTGCCGGCCAGCTGGAACCAATTCAGCATGTGGCAATACAGCAGCACCGGCCCGTTCCAAGGGGATTCGAACGTGTGGAACGGCTCATACGCCTCGCTTGCGGTCTTTGCGGGCACGACGCCGCAGGGTTCATTTGACAGCCTCACGGCGGGGCGGACCGATACGGCGGCTTCGATAAGGGTCCGGGGCTGGGCTGCGGACACGGCACTTCCCCAAAACACGACGGAAGCACACGCATATGTCACGGCCCCGAATGGCTCCCAGCAGCTCTACAAAATCCCGGCGACAGGTTATCGACCGGATGTGAATCAAGCTCTGGGCCTTGGTGATAATCACGGCTTTGACCAACAAGTTCCCGTTACCGTGTCCGGGAACTACCAAGTCTGCGTCTACGCCATCGGAAAGTTCACCAACGTTGGCCTGGGATGCAAGACGGTCTCCGTCGTAGGCGCGGAACCGCCAATCGGCAACCTTGATGATGCCTATGAAGTCCGTACGCCTGACAAGGTGAGCTTCAGGATTCGCGGCTGGGTAGTGGACATGAACAACACATCCTCGACGGCGGCCGCCCACGCCTATGTGACCGCACCTGACGGAACGACCACGGGTTACGTCGTGCCCGCCAACGCATCTCGACCTGACGTGAATCAGGTCTTGGGTATTGGAGGCAACCACGGCTTCCTGCAGGACATCAACATCACGAAAGCCGGCACCTACCGCATTTGCCTCTACGCGGTGGGCCAGTACCTGCACTCGGACATGGGGTGTAAGTCTTTCAGCATCGCTGCGGCAGCCCTGCCGGTCGGGTCCCTTGACTCCGTGGATCTTAAGACGACCAGCACCACGGCCTCGCTGAGCACGCGCGGCTGGGCCCTGGATTACGGGGACACCACTAGGCAAATTGCGGTGCACATCTACGTTCAATCACCGGACGGAACCACCCAGCTCTACAAGATCACGGGTTCCCAACCGCGACCGGACGTCAACAAGGTTCTCCAGGTCCCCGGGGACCATGGCTACCAGACGGACATACCGCTTAGCGCACCGGGCACGTACAGGGTCTGTTCGTGGGCCATCGCCCTTAGCCCCGTTGCCCCAGGAAACGCCTTGCTCGGTTGCAAGTCCGTCACGGTCGGAGTCAGTGCCAAACCCGTCGGATTCCTGGACACGGTCAAGCTCTCGACAACTAACGGCGTCACCTCCCTGACCGCGTCCGGCTGGGCCATGGACCCGACCACCGGCGCATCAATTGAGGTGCACGTCTACGTCACACAGCCAGACACCGTGCAAAAGTATTTCCCGATCATCGCCAACCTGCCAAGGCCCGATGTGAACGCTGCAATGAAGACCACGGGAGACCATGGTTTCTCGCTGTCGACAAACATCCTCCAACGAGGCACCTACAGGGTGTGCGCGCATGGAATAGCTACATCTCCCTTCTCCTTGGGAAACACGCTCCTGGGTTGCACGAACATCACATTCTAGTGTGGCGGCGGCCTCGCCGTGGGGCCGCCGCCAAGCTTCGACCACGGATGCTGTCGGTGAGGCCGGCATACCCAAGGTAAGATTCTGTTCGGCCAATGGGCCGCGCCGATCGGCCAAGCGCAAATACCGACACGAACGGGGAACATCCGTGGCTTCGAAGCCCGCTTCTGCTCTGCTGCGCCGATTCGGAGGCTTTGCAACGTCGCTCTTGTTTTCAACTGCCGTAAATCTCCTCGCCATCCCTTTTGTGATATCGACTCTGGGTCCAGGGATATGGGGTGAACTGGCAGTGGCGCAAGCGACGGCGGCAATATTCGGCGTCGTCGTCGCTTTCGGTTGGGGCACCGTCGGGGCAGCCATGGTCGCCTCTACGTCTGCAGCACGGCGGCCCCAAATGTTCTTGAATTCGGTGGTCAGCCGGCTCTACCTGTTCCTCTTCTCAGCGCCATTGATGTTCTTCCTGCTCCTTCTGTTGACCCGGGTCGATCCCGTATCTGCCGCGGTTGCCTCGCTGGCCTATTTGATGCCTTTTCTCGGTGCCTCCTGGTACTTCATCGGCCAGGCCAAGCCGTGGTCCCTGCTGGTCTTCGATGTATTCCCCCAAGGACTAGGCGTCATCACCGGCGTGATACTGCTGCAATTCTTCCCTCAAGCCATCGTGTTTGCTGGCAGCCTGCTTGCGTTTAACGTCATCGCCGTCGCGGTCGGAGCCCTGGCGGCCATGAAGGGTAGACATGAAACACCGCTAACGGTGAACTTGGGCTTTGTTCCCGCCATGCAACGGCTTCGGAACCAAAAATTCGGCGTCATCGCTGCAGGTACCGGAACCATCAACAGCAATCTGCCGATGATCGCAGTCTCGCTCGTAGTCCCTGCCGCGGTCCCCCTCTACGCCCTCACGGACAAGCTGTTCAGGTTCGCTGTCGCCGGGTTCGGGCCGGTGCTGCAAGTTGTTCAGGGCTGGATCCCAGAAGCCGGGCGATCGCGCAGCTTGGAACGCATACAACTGGTCGCCAAGTTCGTCCCTGCGGCCGGGGCCCTGGGGGGCGTGCTTCTGGCGGTCCTAATCCCCTGGGCAAGCCCGATCTTCTCCCGCGGCGAGGTCACCGTCGGATACACGTTAAGCATTCCCTTCGGTCTGATCTTCGCGGCGGTGTTGGTGGCCCAAGTCGTTGGCCTCGCATGTCTTATACCGCTCGGTGAAGGTGCCATCCTGGCAAAGTCGACGGCGCTGGGCGCAATCCTAAACGTTCCCCTGATGTTCGCCATGGGCGCGCTGTACGGGGGCTCGGGCGTGGCCTGGGCGGTCGGCGTGTCTGAGGTTGTCGTGGCCACATATCAAGTGCTGGCCGTAAGGCGACACTTCAGGGTGCAGTCGCTGAGGCCGGTCCCTGCCGCCATGGAGGATCCAGGCACCGGCCCGACCGTCCCTTAGTCAGCGCCTTCGGGAGCCAAATCCGTTGACGAAAAGCTCAGCCGGAGCGCCCGCAACGAATTCCAGGAAGCATGGCGCTGCGATGTCCCCACTGCGCAAGCCTGACCACAACACCCTCAGCGTCGGCCTCCACGCATGACCGCTGGAGAAGGCCGAAAGGCCGGTCTCCAAGTCCGCCGAGTTGATGGCAACGCGGGCTTTCAGACAGTCCACCATCGCCCTGCGCCACCCAAAGCTCAGGTCGTTTGATGTGCGCAGCATCGCCAGCAGGCTCTGGCTGCCGTGGTATTTTTTCGACATCGACGCAAGGTGCCGCCATGATGACAAGATGCCTTGGTGGCCTTCCACTTCGCCAAGGACATTGCCGCCGTGTTGGACGTAGTCCTGCAGTACTTCCTCTACCACCACGGCACCACCGGTGGCAGCGGCGCACACTGCGAGCCAATGGTCGTGGACCTGTGTGATGGTTTCCAGCCGCGGAAAGGGAAGTGCCAGATCGAGAAGTTCCCTGCGGAAGAGGCAAAGGCTTCCAGTCACTTGGTTTTGGGCAACCAACGCGCCAAAGGGAACGTTCTTTCGAGCCGTGGAATCAGCCACGACCTCATGCCCGGGATTTCGAACCACCCTGGCCTGCCCCGAAACTAGCGCTACATCATTCAGCTGCGGAATTAGCGTCTCGAGCTTGGAGGGGTACCACAGATCATCCTGGTCGGCCAATGCCACCCATTGTGCTTCAAGAGGAACGGCTTGGAGGACCCTCTCGAAGTTCCCGTAAAACCCCAGCCTTTCCGGGAATCCGAGAACCCGAAACCGGCTATCGTCGTTGAGCTCCGCTTTGACAAATTCCGCGATCTCCTGGTCCCCGCCATCGGCGGAGATCAGGCAGACAAAATCGGTGTGGCTTTGATCCTGGATAGACCGGAGCTGGGTCCGGAAAAGGTCCCAGTCAGGACGGTATGCGGCGAGGGCCACCACACCGAACGAAGAAGAGTCATAGGCCATCTCGGTCAGCCACTAGCCGATCGCGGGACTGGTGGCGAGGTAGGCGTCAAGAGCTTCCCGGGCGGACCGCGGCTCGAATCCCGCTGCCCGGATCTTGCTCAGGTCAAGGACACTTTTGAGCGGACGGGGAGCGGCCGCTTTGCCCCGGAAGTACTCTTCGGTGGTGACGCCCGTAACGGAATCCCGTGCGGCACCGCTGAGCTCGTAGACGTCGGCGGCGATGTCCGCCCAGGACTGCGGCTCACCGGCGTTGCTAAGGTTGTACGTGCCGTAGCTGGCTTTGGAGTCCAGCAAGTGCTTGATTCCCGCGGCGATATCCTCCGTGAAAGTCAAGCGGCCGATCTGGTCGTTGACAACCGAAGGTTCAATTCCGCGTGCGGCGAGGGAGGCCAAGGTGCGGACGAAATTGTTGCCCTCACCAATGACCCAGCTGGTGCGCACGATGTAGTGCCTGGGAACGACGCTGACCACGGCGTCGCCGGCGGCCTTCGTCTGACCGTACACGCCCAAGGGCGAGACCGGCTCGTCTTCTCCATGGGTATCAGCTGCGCCGTCGAACACATAGTCGGAGGAGACATGGACGAGCGTCAGGTCGTGCTCGACTGCGGCCCGTGCCAGGCGAGCGACGGCAGCGACGTTGGTCTCCCAGGCGGCCTCGCGGCCTTCCGGGGTTTCGGCTGCGTCGACGGCGGTGTAAGCGGCCGCGTTGATGACGGCCGAGTAGTTCTTCCAGTTCTTTTGCGCAACCGCATCCGGGGAACTCAGGTCGAACTCAGCGCGGCCGGCAAACTCAACGGAGGCATCGCCGTCGTACAGCTCCCGAAGGGCTTTCCCGAGCTGCCCGTTGGCACCTAGAACCAGCGTCTTCTTAGGGCCCATCGGCCGTACCTCCGCCAAGCGCGGATGGGCTTTGTCTTTGTCCGAGAGCTCGGCCCGCTCCAGCGGGATGGGCCAGTCGATGGCCGCTGTCTCGTCAGCCAGATTAAGGAAGGTGTACTGGCCCTGCGCGTCAGCGCTCCAGTGATCGTTGACCAAGTAGGTGTAAGCAGTGTTGTCCTCCAGGGTCTGGAAAGCGTTGCCCACACCCCGAGGGATGAAAATTGCCTGGCTCGGATCCAACTCGGCAGTGAACACCGCACCGAACGACGGACCTTCGCGCAGGTCCACCCAGGCGCCGAATATTTTGCCGGTAGCCACGGAGATGAATTTGTCCCAAGGTTCGGCGTGGATGCCGCGGGTGGTGCCGGCTTTTTCGTTGAAAGAGATGTTGTTCTGTACCGGCTTGAAGTCCGGAAGCCCGAGGGCCACCATCTTCTCGCGCTGCCAGTTCTCCTTGAACCAACCGCGGTTGTCGCCGTGGACGGGAAGTTCGTACAGAACGACGCCGGGAATCGGCGTTTCGCGGGCACTTAGCTGTTTGGAAAACTCAATGGACATCGTCTACTGGCCCTGTTCCTTGTACTTGGCCTCTGTCTCGGCCTTCTGGGGACGCCACCATGCTTCGTTGTCGCGGTACCACTTGATGGTGTCTTCGATGCCGGCGTCGAAGTTGGAGAACTCGGGCTTCCAGTCGAGCTCGGTGCGCAGTTTGGTGGAGTCGATCGCGTAACGGAGGTCGTGGCCCGGGCGGTCCACCACGTGGTCGTAGGCGTCCTTGTCTTGGCCCATGTGCGCCAGGATGAGCTCCACGACGTCCTTGTTGTTCTTCTCGCCGTCCGCGCCGATGAGATAGGTTTCCCCGATCCTGCCCTTCTCGATGATTGCCAGAACCGCGGAAGAGTGGTCGTTTGCGTGGATCCAGTCGCGGACGTTCTCGCCTTTGCCATACAGCTTCGGACGGATACCGTCGATCACATTGGTGATCTGGCGCGGGATGAACTTTTCCACGTGTTGGTACGGTCCGTAGTTGTTTGAGCAGTTGCTGATGGTGGCCTGCAACCCGAAGGAGCGCACCCAGGCCCGGACCAGCAGGTCTGAACCGGCCTTCGTCGAGGAGTAGGGGCTGGAGGGATTGTAGGGGGTGTTCTCGGTGAACCGTTCCGGGTCATCGAGCTCAAGATCGCCGTAGACCTCGTCGGTGGAGATGTGGTGGAAGCGCTTGTCGTGCTTCCGGGCGGCTTCGATCAGCGTGAACGTTCCGATGATATTGGTGTCTAGGAAGGGACGCGGGTCATGCAGCGAGTTGTCATTGTGAGACTCTGCGGCGTAGTGGACCACGACGTCGGCCGCTGCCACAAGGGGTTCGACGACGGAAGGATCCGCAATGTCCCCCTGGACGAACGTGAGCCGCTCGCTCGGTAGGTGCTTGATCGACTCCAGGTTCCCGGCATAGGTGAGCTTGTCCAGCACTGTGACGTCGTGATCCGTGTTGGCGATCACGTAGTGAACAAAGTTTGAACCGATGAAGCCGGCGCCGCCGGTGACAAGGAGTTTCTGCATGGAACCAGCCTACCCAACGCGGGGATCGTGCCTAGAACCGTCGACGCGTCCTTCGGAAAGCTTCAAGTATCAGCCTCGCCAACATGAACCGCGACTTGACAATCTTGGACAACGATCGCCAGCCCGCAGGGGTCTGGTTTTCACCGTGAAGCCGTCGGTAAACCGTAGAATCGTCCAGATGAATTATGGAGCCTGCGACGTTGCCACATATAGCCAGCCATAGATCGTGCGACTCACGAACGTAGCTGGGAATGGGCGTGAAGAGTCCGACGGCGTCCCGACGGAATCCCATTGCGCAGCCGTAATACGCGCGGTAACCGATAAGTACCGCGAACAAGTTCGCCAGATGCCGTCCAGAGTCACTGGAGCGCAACCGCGGAATCCAGGGCCGCGGGCCACCGCCGAGAACGTCGAAGTTACTGGCCACGACCTTGTGTGTGTCAAGTGCCCGCAACATCTTGTCGAGACGACCGGGAATCCAGACGTCGTCCTGATCCGAAAGGAAGACGAATTTTCCGGCGCTCAGGCCTACGGCTTCTTCAAACGTCCGAACGTAGCCCTTGTTTGAGGACGCCCTCACTAGGCGTACTCGCGGATCCTTGATCGCTTCGATAACGACGGCTGTGTCATCGGGCGACGCGTCATCGACCACGACGACCTCGTCGTCGGGCCCGAGCTCCCTGAGAATAGAGGCGATCTGCTCCCCAACAAAGTCTGTTCCCTTATAGGTGGCCATGCAGATACTTGCACGGATTTCGCGCCCGTCCGCCATCGTCGCATCGTTCATGCACAACACTCTATGGGACTCACTTGTTCAACAGGATCCTGCTACTTGTCGCACCTCTTCCGATGGGGCTCCCTCCCCCTGATCGGCGAGAGACGTCACGACCACGGAATGAAAGATAGGATCATCGACTAAGGCCACTGGCGCGGACCGGCCAGGATCCCGCGAAGTGATTCGCAGGCCGTTGATATATTGGAGACCTATGGAAACTCATGACTCGACGCGGGTCCTCGTCATCATGCCCGCTTGGAACGAAGCCGAGTCCGTGGGCGACACCGTTCGAGAAGTGCTGGGAATGGGACGCGCGTACGACGTCCTCGTTGTCAACGACGGCTCCACGGACGCCACAGCGGAGCTCGCAGCAACCGCAGGCGCAACGGTCCTTAACCTACCCTTCAATCTCGGCGTCGGCGGGGCAATGCGGGCAGGCTTCAAGTACGCCCAACGCACCGGTTACGGCCGGGTCATCCAAGTCGACGCTGACGGTCAGCACGATCCGGAGCACATCGAAGAGGTACTGGCAGGGCTTAACCATGCCGATATCTCTATCGGAGCACGGTTCGCGGACAAGGGCGCGTACAAAGTCAGTGGTCCGCGCAAATGGGCAATGCAGTTCCTCGCGAAGGTTATTTCAGGTCTCGCCAAGACAAGGCTGACGGATGTGACATCGGGTTTCCGTGCAGCGAATGAACGTGCCATCAACCAATATCTCGACCACTATCCGGCCGAATACCTTGGCGACACCATTGACTCCCTCGTCGTCGCGATTCGCTCAGGCTGCACTGTGACGCAGATCCCCGTGGCCATGCGTCCCCGCCAGGGTGGAACTCCCAGCCACAATCCGCTCAAGGCCGCAATCTACCTCGGACGCTCCGTGTTTGCCCTCTTGTTCGCATTGACCCGTAAAAGGTCGCACATCACATCCAGTCGCATCGCCGTTGAAGGGACCTTGTAAATGGGCAACCTAGCCGCATTCATCCTGTCCCTGGCCATTATGGGCGTCGTCGTGGAGATGCTCCGGCGCAAAAAACTTCGTGAGAAGTACGCTGCGTTGTGGCTGGTCGTGGGCACCGGCACCCTCATACTTGCCGCTTTCCCAAGCCTGCTGACAATTGTGACCCAGCTCGTCGGGGTGCAATTGCCATCCAACCTCCTGTTCATCATCAGCATCCTGCTTCTACTGGGTGTCTGCCTTCACCTGTCGTGGGAAATTTCGGTCGTCGAAGACGAGACCCGCACACTGGCCGAAGAAGTCGCTATACTTCGAGCCCTCATCGAGCAGCAGGCCGCCGCTACCCAGGCGAATGGCGACACTTCAAATAAATCCACTTCGACTTAAGGACGCGGACCGCTCCCCATGGCATTGGACATCTTCATCCCTTACTGGGGCGATGCAGCATTCATGAAACAAGCTGTCGACAGCGTGCTGGCGCAAAACTCGGGCGACTGGTTCCTTACTGTCGTGGATGACGCGTATCCGGATGACGAGGTGCGACGCTACGTCGAAGGCCTTGGGGACGCGCGGATCAAGTACATCCGCAAGGACGTCAATGAGGGCATCACCGAGAACTTCCGGACTTGCGTGTCGCTCGCGACGCAGGACGTCGTAGTGGTCATGGGATGCGATGACGAACTTCTTCCGAATTTCGTGGATGTTGTCCTTAGCGCCCACAAGGCGTTCCCGGAAGCTTGGATCATCCAGCCCGGTGTGACTGTAATCGATGAGAACGGGCATACCGCCGAACCGCTCGTCGACGTTGTCAAGCAGCGCCTGGTCAAACCGAAGGGCACGGGCCAACGTCTTGTCCGGGGCGAGCCATTGGCTGTCAGTCTCCTGCACGGCGACTGGCTCTACTGGCCTTCACTGGCGTTTCGCCGGGACAGGCTCCAGGACTTCGATTTCCGGAACGGGTTGCCGGTTATTCAGGATCTCGCGCTCGTCATGGATATGGTGTTGGCTGGCGCCGAATTGCTTATCGAGCCGGAGGTCTGTTTCGCCTATCGCCGGCACATCCACAGCGCATCCTCGGCCAAACTCGTGGACGGTACTCGGTTTCATGGTGAGCGCACCTACTTCGGGCTCGCAGGTCGACTTTGCAGGGAAAGAGGCTGGCGCACTGCTGCCCGTGCCGCAGCTTTCCGGTTGACATCGCGCGCCCACGCCCTGTTGCTTTTGCCCCAGGCCGCTTCGCATGGCGGCATGAGGCCCGTTGCATCCCTGCTTCGCCATGCATTTGGAAAGTGAGAAATCGGATATGACTCCTGAGCTGGACGTGTCCACAAGGCTGGCCAGCGTCGCCGGAGTGGTCACCGCTTTCCACCCGACACCGCACTTGGTGGAGAACGTGGCCTCACTCTTGAAGCAGTTATCCACCGTCGTCGTGGTTGATGACGGTAGTGGCGAAGGGTTCGACCATATTTTTGGGGCGGTTGCCGAAGCCGGTGCAGTGGTTCTCACGCTGGAGTCAAACTCAGGGATCGCCGCTGCGTTGAACGCCGGAATAGCCAGGGCACGGAGCAGTGCGGGCATCGAACACATTGTCACGGTGGACCAAGACTCACTTCTTCCGGACGATTATGTTCAGAAGCTGCTCAGTGCATCCGCATCTGCTAGGTCTGCGGGTGTCCAGCCCGGGCTGGTTTCGCCGGCCCGGATTCACGGAAATCCTGTAAAACGAGCCGGCACGCGGCGTGGCGTGGTATTAGGCAGGGAGCCCATACAGTCGGGGCTGTTGATTCCAACCTCAACTCTGGACATCATCGGGAATTTCTGGGACGGTCTGTTTATCGATCTCGTGGACACGGAATATTACTTCCGGGCGCTGGACGCTGGCCTGCCAACAGTCTTGGCCGACACAGAATTCGATCATTCACTCGGAACCATGGTGGACGCCAAGGTGTTCGGGCGCACGGTCCGCGTGGGAGGACGAAACCTTCAAGTCCGAATCGCGGCCACTTGGCGCTACTACTACATTTTCAGAAACAGGATCCTAGTGGGCGCGCGCTACGTACGTCGCCACCCGGTCTGGGTCGTCGTAGGCGTTTTGACAGACCTTCGGCATCTGGCTTTTGTCACCGTCCTCGCACCCGGCCGAACTGCCCGGCTAGCATCGGCCATCAGCGGCATTGTTGACGGCGTGCGGGGCGACTGCGGACGAAAACACCAGTAGGCCGGACCTCGCGGCGATCCGGTATCAACTGGCCCCGTTTTGCTGAGGACTGACGGGTAGGGAAAGATGTAGACCATGCGTGGAATCATTCTTGCCGGTGGCACCGGATCTCGTCTGCACCCGATCACACACGGCATCAGCAAGCAACTGGTACCGGTCTACGACAAGCCGATGATTTACTACCCCCTGTCGACGCTCATTCTGGCCGGGATCCGCGACATCCTCATCATCACCACGCCCCACGACGCCGAGCAGTTCCAGCGTCTACTCGGCGATGGCTCGCAGTTTGGCATCAACCTCAGCTATGTTCAGCAGCCCTCCCCCGATGGCCTTGCCCAGGCCTTCATCCTTGGCGCTGACCACATCGGAAACGACACCGTGGCTTTGGTCCTGGGTGACAATATCTTCTACGGCCAAGGAATGGGCACGCAGTTGCGTCGGCACGCCAATATCGACGGCGGCGCAGTCTTCGGTTACTGGGTCAAGGATCCCAAAGCCTATGGCGTTGTGGAATTCGATGAGGCTGGGAAGGCCATATCCCTTGAGGAGAAGCCTGAAAAGCCGAAATCCCACTACGCTGTTCCAGGCCTCTACTTCTATGACAACGACGTCGTCGACATCGCCAAGAACCTGCAGCCGTCCGCACGAGGTGAGCTGGAAATAACGGACGTGAACCGCACTTACCTCGAGAGAGAAAAACTTCACGTCGAAATTCTCCCCCGCGGCACGGCCTGGCTTGATACCGGGACATTCAACGACCTCAATGACGCCTCTAATTTCATCCGCACGGTCGAGAACCGTCAGGGTCTCAAGATTGGCGCACCGGAGGAAATCGCCTGGCGTCAAGGCTTCCTAACTGACGACGAACTCCGCCAGCGGGCGGAGCCATTGGTCAAGAGTGGGTATGGCCAGTACTTGCTAGGGCTCCTCGACGGCTAGGACTCCAAATTCCCGGGTCGTCGAACATCCTTAAGCCATAGGTGGAGTCCAATTGAGTTGGTATTCAACGCTTCCAGTTTTTCTTGCCAGTTTGGCAGTGCTCTTTATACCCGGGAGCTTGATCGCAGCTTCATTGGGCCTCCGAGGCCTGACCTTCCTTGCGGTGGCTCCCGTGCTCAGTGTTCTCGCTGTCGCCGGCACGGCCATCGTCCTTCCCTATTTGGGAATCTCATGGTCGCTGATGCCCGTCGTGGTCGTGGCTATCGCCTTGGCAGCGGGGTTGTTCGCGGCGAGCCAGCTAACACCCGAGAAGCTGTCCTTGCGATTTCGGCTGAAGCTCAAGCGGCCCACACCCGCTGCGTACGCGGCGGCCATCGGTTTTTTAGTCGGCAGCATCTCCATCGCGTTCCAACTTCGTCAGGCCTTCGACCGGCCAGACAACATTTCCCAGACGTTTGACAACGTATTCCATCTCAACGCGGTCCGCTACATCCTCGACACCGCCAATGGCTCTTCGCTGACCCTCACGAGCATGACCAATGGCGGAAATCCACCGTACTTCTACCCAGCGGCCTGGCACGACCTCGCGTCCCTCGTCGTGCAGATCACCGGCGCTCCGATCAGCGTCACAGCGAACGTGCTAAACCTCTGCGTCGCGGCAATTGTCTGGCCGCTCGGTTGCATGTTTCTCACGCGGGTGGTTACAAAGGGGAATGGTTACGTCGTTGGTGCCGCCGGCCTCCTCGCCGCGGGGTTCAGCGCGTTCCCCCTGCTGTTGTTGGATTTTGGCGTCCTGTACCCAAACTTCCTCGCCCTATGCATGCTTCCAACGGCTTTGGCGGGAGTCGCCGTATTCTTTGCGGCCGGTGGAGCCACCGGGATACCTATCCTCGCCCGCTTCGCCCTCGCGCCGAGCCTCGCTGCAGGACTCGCGATCGCCCATCCGAATGGGCTTATGTCCCTCGTGGCACTGTCCGCACCAGTTCTCCTCTTCAGCTACATTCGGTATTGGGTCCGCAAACATGAGCATGGTCAGGGCTACAGGGGCATCGTCTTTTTCGGAATTTCGTTGCTGCTCACATTCGCCATCATGGCCGTCATGTGGAAGCTGATCAGGCCGCCTGCGGAGGCGTCAGGCTGGCCACCTGTACAAACTGTGGGCCAGGCAGTAGGGGAGGTCATTACGAACTCTCCAATGCATCACAGTCCAGCGTGGGCCGTGAGTGCATTGATGGTTTTGGGAATTGGAGTCTTGGCAAGGAGACCGCAGAAGTCGTGGTTCCTGGGGTCGTTTCTCGTCAGCGCCGTGCTTTTTGTCGTAGTTTCGGCCGGGCCGGACCCGTGGTTCCGTAATGCCTTGACCGGTGTCTGGTACAACGACAGCTATCGACTGGCTGCCTTGCTGCCGATCGTCGCCGTACCCCTTGCGGCGACCGGTCTGGACTGGCTAATGGGGCGGATCCGACTTTGGTGGAGCTCTGGACGGAACACCCGACGCAGGTGGTTCTTAGCTCGGATCCAGGCTCGAACAGCCGGGGTCGTTGTGGTGCCCTTGGTTCTGCTGGCGGTGGTCCTTCCACTTCAAACGCTTCCGCTTGGTAGCGAAATAGCCTCCGCTCACAATATCTACTCGACGAGCCCGGATGCCCCCTTGGTGAGCAAAGACGAAATGACTCTCATCGACGAGCTAGATAATTTCGTTCCGCAAAACGCAACAATCGCAACAAATCCCTGGACAGGTGCCGCCATGGCATTTGCTCTGGCGGACCGCAACACGACATCCAAACACACGCTCACAACCTACACGCCCGCAGTCCTCACGCTGAACGACAAGCTCAAGGACGCTGCCAGCGACCCCGAGGTGTGCAAAGCAGTCCACGCGACCGGGGTCGGCTATGCCTTGAATTTTGGGACCAAGGAAGTCCATGGAGGCGATCACGGATTCAAGGGGCTCTTGATCGAAAATACGACTCCGGGCTTCCAGCTTCTGGCGCAAGTCGGTGAGGCGAAGCTCTTCAAAGTGACCGCATGCGGTTAGTTTGACCATTCGAGGGGCGGGCGGTTCCGCAACGGGGCATTGGATCTCGGTGTGACGTTCCAGCGCCCCTCAAAGGCGTCACGACGCCCCGCTACGGGCGGGGCGCCTCCTGACTCACCTACGCGCTGCTCAAACTTGGCTGCGGAGCTGGGCCACAGCGTCATCGATGGCTCCGTCAAACACGACGTTTCCGTGCTTGAGAACCACTCCTCGATCGCAAATGCGGGAAACGAGTTCAAGGTCGTGACTGACGACGACGAGGGTTTTGCCTGCCGCGGAAAGCTCCTTGATCCTGGCGAGGCACTTGCGCTGAAACGGCTCGTCTCCGACGGCCAGGATCTCGTCCACGAGGAAGACTTCCGGATCCGTATGAACGGCGACTGAGAATGCCAGACGGAGGTACATGCCTGAAGAATAGAACCTGACCTCCGTGTCGATGAACTCACCGATCTCGGAAAATTCCACGATGGAGTCGAATTGTTCGTCGATCTGGGCTTCCGTCATGCCCAGGATCGCGCCGTTCAGGTAGACGTTTTCCCTGCCCGACAAGTCATGATGGAACCCCGCGCCTACCTCAATAAGGCCTGCGACTCTGCCCCGCGTCCGCACCGAACCACTATCAGGCAACATGACACCTGAAATGTGCTTGAGCAGAGTGGACTTGCCGGACCCATTCAAGCCCAGCAACGCCACGGTCTCGCCTTGTTGGATTTCAAGGTCGACATTGTGAAGCGCATGGAACTTCTTGGAGATGTCACCTTTGCGGCCGGTGACAAGCCAGACAATTGCCTCCTTGAGAGAGCGCGTATGCCTCAGTACGAACTGCTTATTTAGCTTCTGAACTTCGATCGCAACAGACATCGTCACAACTCCTGCGCAAATCGGCCCTCAAGCCGGCGGAATACCCACTGGCCGAAAACGAGAACTGCAAGGGAAACCACGATTCCCACGGGAACCCAGAGGGGTAAAAGATTCGGCGGCATGGGGGCGGTTTCATCGGTGGTTGGAAGCCAGAAGGCGTAATGAAACGCTTCGACGCCGATAGTAATGGGATTGACCTGGTAGACGGCGTACCAGCTTGCGCCGAGCTTGCTCTGCACCATGGTCCACGAGTACATGATGGGGGAAGTCCAGGTCGCAACCATCAGCAGCATGTCGACAATGTTCTCGGAGTCCCTGAAATAGACATTCGCAGAGCCAAAGAGTAGTCCTAACCCGGTGGCCAACATGGCTACGATCACGAAACCCGCGATAGCCGCGACAAGCTGCAGCAGGCTCGGGTGCCACCCGGCGAAGACGCAGGCGACGACCAGGACAATCAACTGCGGAATGAAATGTACGGCGGAAACCCAGACCGAGGCGACGGGGAAAAGCTCACGCGGCAGGTAGATCTTCTTGATGAGACCTCCGTTGCCGACAATGGAACGTGCCGCATTGCTGAGCGCCTCGGTGAAAAAGTTGATCAGAACGATTCCGGAGAACAAGTACACAGCGTAGTTGGCCAGTCCATCCGGATTTCGAGCGCTCTTCTCAAGTCCCAGGAAGACGCCCAGGGCAATGTAGAAGACCAGGAATTGAACGCCCGGCTTTACGTAGGACCAAAGCAGCCCAAGAACCGACCCCTTGTAGCGGATCTGCAATTCCTTCCGAACAAGGAGTTTGAGCAGGAATCGCTGTCTGAACACGTCGGCGAGTCCGCCCCCAACGCCCGGACGGACGAGCGGGGCGGTCTCGCTGAAGTCACTCGCAGTTGTCACCCTTTGGCCTTTTCCTGCGGAGTCGTGGTGGTCACCGCGTCGAAAGTCTCGCGCCACGCCTGCTGCGACGTGAACTCGGGCAGGCTCCGGGAATATTCCTCGGAAAGCTTTTCCCAGTCTTGGATAAGTTGCTTGTGGAGCTTGATGCTGCGGGCCATCATATTGCGGAAATGCTCAGGATGGCGCTTGTACCAGGAGGCGCCGGTTCCGTCAGCGGACGAGACGATCGCCGAGTCCAGCTGCGACAGTCGCCACCAACGGGCATCCATTGCCGGAACGAGGGCTTCGGGGTGCTCCAGGGCTCCCGGCCTTACGCTCTGTACCTGACGAACCCCTGCCGAGGCAGCAGTCGCAAGGGCAGCGAAGATGGACTTCGGCGAAGAAGGCTTCTTTCCGCGCTTTGGCGGCTTCACGCGCTTCACTTGCGGGAAGGCTGCTACTTCCTTGGTGATGCGGGCGTCATCGAAGTCTGCACGTCGCGCACGAATTTCGGGGAGCTTGGTTCGAATCGTCTGGTGCAAGTGAGAAGGTCCCTTGAGCAGGTCCTCGAGAGCATCCAAGCGAAGCTCGACTGCAGAGTACTGCATCGACAACAGGTGCTTGACATCAACCATGAAGCTCTGGCGCGGCAGGAATCCGCCCTTTTTGTAGGGCGAGTAGACCAAGGCTGCAAGCCAGCGGTTTCGCTGGTGGAAGTAGGCCTGCCAGTCGATGGTGTCATCCTTTTCCGTCCACGGCATGTGCCAGACAGCGGCGCCCGGGAGGGTGACTGTCGGGTAGCCGTGGCGGCGGGCCCGAATGCCGTATTCGGCGTCGTCCCACTTGATGAATACGGGAAGAGAGAGTCCGATGTCGCGCAGAACACTGGTCGGAATCAAACACATCCACCAGCCGTTGAAGTCCACATCAATCCGGCGATGCATCCACGGCGTCGTGCGAAGGTTGCTCGCCGAAAAATCGTGGGCTTCTTTGGTGCTTTCGACCGCGCCCCATTGGAACTTGTACTCGTTGACTTCTTCGCCGAAGCTGTGCATCACCGAGCGTTCATACAGGTTAAACATGTGACCGCCGACGATCGACGGCTTCCGCGTGAAGTCGGCGAAGTTGATGGCCCGCAACACGCCTTCTGTTTCGATGATCACGTCATCGTCCAACAGCAGCACGTATTTGCTCCGGCCATCTTCAACTGTCTCGTGCATGCCGCGGGCAAAACCACCCGAACCACCGAGGTTGCCCTGCTCAATCAGTGCGAACTTATCCCCGAGTCGCGCCGCAGCCTCGTCAAAACCGTCCTGGTCGCGTACCTTCTGGGTACCCTGATCGGTAATCAGGAGCCGGTCCATGACATTCAGGAGTTCAGGAGAATCGGCAAATGTCGAGAGGTGCTTAACGCAGAAATCCGGGCGGTTAAAGGTAGTTACCGCGACCGTGGCGGTGCCCGCCTCGAATCCTTCGGGCTTCCGTACGGACCATTCGGCGCCGAGGAGTTTGACCTGTTCAGAGGAAGCCACCAGGTCAAACCAGTACCAGCCGCCATCGCCGAAGTTGGCCAGCGGCAGAACAACATCTACCGGCCGTCCAGCGTCGACGCTGATGCTTTCGACCCTGTTCGAGGTACCGCGCGCGGTGGACCGGAGAATCACGACGGTTGCCGGGGCATCGACGGCAACCGTAAGCCGCACACTCGTGACATCGGTGTGAGCTCGCCAATAGCTCGCAGGGAATGCGTTGAAGTACGTGCCAAAGGAAATGCGTCGGTACGCCGGCAAGTGTAGCTGGCGACGGTTCTCAATGAAGTCCGAACGAATCTTAGCGCCAGTGGAAGTGACAGCCGTGACGCCCGACCCCGACTTGGAAGTCTGCGATTCCGCCGACACGACCCGCTGAGCCGCGTTGAAGTCCAAGTACAAGGGAAGTGTGTCAGAATCGCCATCCGTCGGGAAGACAACGCGATGGACGGTTTGCCATTCTTCGCCCAGTCCGGGCACAGCGCCGTGGTTCATGGGTTCCGTTGAAACGCTCATGCGTCCACTCCTCCACTTTCGATTTCTGCGCCGCTTTCGAAGTGCGGACGGATCTTGTTGTCAAACATGGACAGGGCAGAACCGATGGCCATGTGCATATCGAGGTACTTGTAGGTGCCGAGGCGCCCGCCGAACAGCACGTCTTTTTCTGCGGCCGCGAGATCACGGTACTTCAGCAGCTTTTCGCGGTCATCCGGGGTGTTGATCGGGTAGTACGGCTCATCGCCGCTTTCAGCGAACCGGGAATATTCGCGCATGATGACGGTTTTCTCCGTCTGATAGCCACGCTCCGGGTGGAAATGGCGCGGTTCGATAATCCTGGTGAACGGGACGTCGTCGTCGTTGTAGTTGACAACGGAGGTTCCCTGGAAGTCGCCCATGTCCAGGACTTCTTCTTCGAAATCGATGGTGCGCCAGGATAGATCTCCGGCGACGAAGTCGAAGTAGCGGTCCACGGGTCCCGTGTACACGACGGGTATCTTGCCGACAACCTTGTTTTTTGAGTACTCATGCGACTCATCAAAGAAGTCCGTGTTCAGGCGTACCTCGATGTTCGGATGCTCCGCCATCTTCTCGATCCATGCCGTGTACCCGTTGGTCGGCAGGCCTTCGTACTTGTCATTGAAGTAACGGTTGTCGTAGTTGTACCTGACGGGAAGGCGCGAAATGATCCCCGCAGGGAGGTCCTTGGGGTCGGTCTGCCACTGCTTGCCCGTGTAGTGCTTGATGAATGCTTCGTACAGGGGGCGGCCGATCAGCTGGATACCCTTGTCATTGAGATTCTGTGGATCGGTTCCCGCGAGTTCACCGGCTTGCTCTTTGATCAGGTCTCGTGCCTGGCCGGGAGTCAGGTTGGCGCGGAAGAACTGGTTGATTGTTGCCAGGTTGATGGGGAGGGAGTAGACCTCTCCTTTGTGCACGCCGTACACCTTGTGCACGTAGTTGGTGAAGGTCGTAAACCGGTTGACATACTCCCACACTCGCTCGTTCGAGGTGTGGAAGAGGTGTGCACCATAGCGATGCACCTCGATTCCTGTCTGCTCCTCCGTTTCGCTGTAGGCGTTGCCACCGATGTGGTGCCGGCGGTCGATGACAACAACCTTCAAGCCCAGCTCAGTGGCGGCCTGTTCTGCGATTGTCAGGCCAAAAAAGCCCGACCCGACGATGACGAGGTCAGCGGTCACAAATACTCCTGGTTCGAATGCGGGCAGCCTAATGATGTGCATTGGCTGCAGGTCAAGCCTACCTGAGATGGTGCGCCCGGTTTTCAGTCCGGTCCCTTCCCACGCGAATCAGCACAACGTTTTCCACATAGGCCAACTGCCCCGGAACACCCGGTCCTCCTCACAAATATCGTGGAAGAACAGCAGGCGCGCGAACCGAAGGAACGGTTACAGTGACATTCCATTGCACCCTCGTCCGGGCCCCACGGGCGTTACGGCAAGGTGAACCGATCGAACTGGCCATGGCCGCGGACAACGGCACACCGGGCGCCGTCGTCGAGGCTGCAGTCGCCGCCGAGTTCGGAACTGGAAACCTTGCGGTCGATGGACTGCAACTCAGCGGACTCACGGTTGGCTCGGCGCCGCTCATGTCGGGAGCCGTGTTGGTGGACGGGCCCGATTCGGAGCCGCACCACATCCGTGGTGGCGAGCGCAATCCCGCAGTGTTGTCCTTGCTGGTTCACGCCGGGCCAGCCGCCGGACTGGTCATACCGCTGGAACGGGGCAATTACAGGATCGGCCGTAGCAGCGCCGATATCTGCCTCCCGGATCCTGATGTCTCCCGGGATCACGCCGTCCTGACGATCTCCGAGACAGCGGTCACCATCAGCGACAACGGGAGCGCGAACGGAACGGTGGTGGATGGACGAAAAGTCCGCTCCGCCCCTCTCTCAACCGCCTCCAGGATCCGGTGTGGCAGCTCTGTCATGTCAGTGGTTTTCGGCGACGAGGAATACGGATCGGAGTCGCTGGGGGCAGCAGGCCTGGGCGTCGCCGAGCCGATCCTGGTCCCCCGGCGCCACGATCCGGGCGGGCGCACGCAACTTTTCCTCACGGCCGGGCTCCCGTTCCTGATGGGAGTTGGAATGGCTCTGGCCACTGGCACATGGATGTTCCTCGGATTCACCGCAATTTCGGCCATCGCGATCCTTGCCCCGGCAATTTCGGGAAGACGTGGGCGACGCCTCCTGGCTGCCGCGATTGCGGCGGCCGTCGAACAAGACCGGGACCGACGACGGCGATGTTCACCGTCCGCTGCTGAGCTCGCCTACGCCGTCAACTCAGTAGCTTTCCCTTCAAGGGAAGGGGCAATGCAGTTGAGGCTGCCAGGAGCCAACACAATGCAAGGAACCGGCACAACGCAGAAACCCGGCACCGAGCAAGGCGCAGGCACAACGCCAGGCACGGCCCCAGCCCAAGGTGCGGCGGGCTGCGGTGATGTCTGGCTCCGGCTCGGCACCAGTCCCCAGAATGCCCGGGTTGCACTCGATCCCGCGGACCCGGGCTTTCAGCCACCGCCGTTGGGCCCGGTTCCGGTGGTTCTGGATCCCTCGATCCAAGCTGTTTCCCTCACGGGACCCGAAGCCAGGGTGCAGGGAATGTTCAGATTCCTGCTCATGCAGTTGGCGGCCTTTCCCGGCGCACGCAACGTCGCTGTCCTTATACACGGACCGATGCCCCTCTTGCCGTCATGCGCCCGGTTCCTCCCCCGCGTCACCTTGACCACGGACGCCTCTTCAGCCAAGGCGGTTCTTTCCAGGCTCGGGGATAGACCGGGCGCACTGTTTCTGGTCGGCCCCGACCACGGTCCGGCCGTCGACTCACTCCGGCTGACGGCGATCGAATCTGGCTGGAGAATCTTCCAATGCACCGCAGGAAGAGATGAAAGCGGTTCCACAGTCGAGCTCTGGAACAAACGCGCAGTCCTCCGCTCGTCTATTTCGGAAACGGAGTTTGATCCTGACTTGGTGCCGCACCCGGTCTTCGACCGCTACTGCCGGTCCCTGGCAAGAGTGCCTGGCCTGTCGATGGAAAGGGCGCCGCTTGTCCCCTCTACCTGCCAGCTTGCCGAACTGCTTCCCCTTGAGCCCTCAAGCATCGCTGCCCGCTGGAGCGCTTCCTCAGCGCGCGAAGGGCTATCCACGGTCATCGGGCAAGCCGCCGGCGGTCCCCGGTCCTTGGACCTGGTTTCGGACGGCCCGCATCTCCTGGTTGCCGGAACGACGGGATCGGGAAAGTCGGAGCTTCTGCGCACGATAGTCTCCGCGATCTGCCTGGCCCACGGCCCGGACAGGGTCAACTTCCTGTTTGTTGATTTCAAGGGAGGTTCGGGCCTCGGGCCATTGCTCGGCCTCCCGCAATGCGTCGGAATGCTGACGGACCTCAGTGAACACGAGCTCGAGCGTACCCTCTTTTCCCTCCGTGCCGAGGTCCGGAGGCGGGAAGCGATCCTTGCGAAGGCCGGCATCCCTGATTTGCCCGCATATTGGGCCACAGCCCGGGGAACCAGGGGCGGGACCGCGCCGGGACGAAGAAGCCGATTTCCAGTGGTGCCCCGTCTGGTACTTGTGATCGACGAATTCAGGATGCTGATTGAAGACGCCCCGGATGCCTTGGCCGAATTGATGCGGATCGCCACCCTGGGCCGGTCTCTGGGTATTCACCTGATCATGGCAACACAACGTCCGCAAGGTGCCTTGAGTGCGGACATCCGCGCCAACGTCACCACCAGCATTGCTCTTCGCGTCCAATCGGAGGTGGAATCCCTGGACGTCATCAACTCGCCGGCGGCGGCATCGATTCCGGTGTCCCTGCCCGGCCGCGCCTATATGGCCCGCGGAGTGGAAGACCCCGAGCCTTTTCAGTCAGCGACCCTCTCAGGCGGCGGGAAAGCGCCGGCGTCACGCACAGAGGCCATTGCCCGGACGGCGGCGGCGTCGCTCCGCTTCAACGGTTGGTCGGCAACCGCAGACGCAGGGACTCCGGGTGCGGTTGCGACGCCAGCCGAGGCCGCCCGCCCCATGATCAAAGCGATCACCCGGGTTTGGGCCATCCACGGGGGTACACCGCCGCGGAGGCCAGTTGCTCATCCGCTTCCCGAGTCCATCTCGTTTCACGAATCCCTCGGCACGGCTGCGATGGCGGGCAAGCACGCGGCAAGCGGATCGCCGGCTGGCCCGACAGCCAACCTTGGATTGGCGGATTTGCCCGCACAACAACGGGTTGCCGGTATGTGCTGGGCTCCGCTCGTCCATGGGAATCTTGGACTCGTTGGCCCTCCTGGAAGCGGAGTTGAAGATACCTGTCGGGCAGCAGCGGCGCAGCTTGTTGGAAATGCCCTTGAAGTCCACCTCTATGTCCTTGACGGTGACGGTTCGTTCACCGACGTGGCGGCCCAGGGACGCGTCGGGGCCGTTGCCTCCCTCAACGACATCAGAAGGGGAGTCCGCATCCTGGAGAGGCTCGCCGCTGAGATGACGGCGCGGCAATCCCCAGGACCCGTCGCCGGCCACGTCCCTCTTCTGCTGGTCATTTCAAGCTGGGGTTCGTGGGTCTCCGAGTTGCGCTCCGGGCCGCTGGCCTGGGCCGAAGACGTTGTCCACGCGATCGTCCGCGATGGGCCGAAGGCAGGACTGGCAGTTCTTGTCACGGGCGACCGCGAACTGACCGCGTCGCGCATGTTCGCTTCAATCCCCAACCGCGCGTACTTTCCCGCCGGCACCACAGAAGAAGGGCGGTTGGCGTGGCCCCGGTTCCCTGCAATGAAGCCCCTGAAGGGCCGGGCAGTGGTGAGTGGGAACCTGCTTGATGCCGACCCAGCAGTCGCGCAGCTTGTGGGAACCCCGATAAACGAGCCCTGGCCGTACTGCGTGCCCCCGGAGCCGGCACGGCGCCCGTTCCGGGTGGATCCCTTGCCGCAATTCATCCGGGCTTCGGACCTCGCAGCGCACGGCCGAACCGGAACAGCTGCCGTTTCCCGCGCTCGTGCGCAGGGGGCGGTGCTCCTGGGGGTTGGAGGGGATGAACAAGAACCAGTTTGGATCACGCTGCCGCGCTCAGCCGTCCTCCTCGCGCTCGGCACCCCCGGTTCCGGCAAATCGTCGTTGCTCTCCGCATTGTCCATCCTCAATCCAGGCCATCATTGGTGGACGCCGCCTGAAGGGGCCGATCCTGATGCCTTTTGGGCCGAATTCCGCCGGGACGCAAGCCGCAGGATCGTGGGAGCAGAAGACATCGCCCTCGTGGACGACGCCGAACGCCTCAGAAGCGAAACCGCCCTCCTGCTGGCCGAACTTCCCGGTATGGGTTTCTCAGTGGTGGCAACTGCGGGGAGCTCCGCCCTTCTCCAGCGGACGCCCCTTGCTTCCCTGGCCCGAAACCACGGAAGCGGGATTCTCCTCGGGAACGGGCCGCCAGCGGCCGGAGAATTCTTCGGGGTGCGCGTAGGCGCCGAACAGGCGCCACCGCCGGGTCGTGCCGTCCTCATCGAGAATGGGCGAACACGCTCCGTCCAGATCGCCGCTCCGGACTAGCAAGGCCCACCCACGTGAAAAGGTCAGAGGGCGGCGCGGGATCCGCCCGCTCTGGAGGCAAACGCGATGACCCGTTTGTCGAACAAAAAGACAATCCCGGCCAGGGCCGGCACCACCATGGCAAGACCGGCGAGAACCAGCCCTCCGGTCATGGTGGGAAACCCGATCGTCAGGGCGAACAGCTGGGCAACCAACGCAGGTGCCCGGGTCCAACGGTAGCCACGGAACAGGAAGTGCCCCACAGCGAACAACAAGGCAGAAAAGGCCAGCAGAAGGCCCAGCGTAAATACGGCTCCCCAGAACGAGGCAACCGGAGCCCCGGTCACGAGTTCGTAGATGTACAGGACCCCGGCGGCCAATAGTGCGAGGGCTTCCAGCACAACCACAACCGAAATAACAACGATTCCTGCAGGACGCGGTCCTCCACCGGGGGCCCAGCCAGAGTCGTCGCTGCCCGTCCCCTGGCCGTCGTCGCCGGGCGCTGCTGGGTCATGGTTAGGGTTCAGAGGGGGTCTTGACACACTGGCACACTACCGGACATAGTCGAATACCTGTGAGCAGACCGGTAGCCAATGTGATGCATCGCTCACGGTTTCAAACGCTTGAACCCCTTGTTTACATGGCGTTAACATGACACGCTTGACTCAGACGACCAAGGGGGCCCAATGGGTCCCCTTTCCTATGAAGCCTCTCGTGAATATTTTCACAAAAGGCTTAACTAGTACTCACGAATGGAGTGACTGATCAGCATGGATTGGCGTAACCGCGCAGCCTGCCTTGACAAGGACCCGGAGCTTTTCTTCCCAGTAGGCAACACGGGCCCTGCGCTTCTCCAGATCGAGGAAGCGAAGAGTGTCTGCCGTCGCTGTCCCGTCGTGGACACGTGCCTTCAGTGGGCCCTCGAATCGGGTCAGGACGCTGGCGTCTGGGGCGGCATGAGCGAAGACGAGCGACGCGCCCTCAAGCGCCGCGCCGCCCGCGCCCGCCGCGCTTCCTAAGCGTCCGGGGGCACGAAGCACGACGCCTGAAGCAAAGAGAGCATACGAAGATGGCCCGGACCGAAAGGTCCGGGCCATCTTCGTATTACCCTCGGGGCGCGCCGTCGGCGGCAGCCGTCAGTTTCGCACCAGGTTCAGGACGATCTCGACGGCGGTCCCACCGCCGTCGCGCGGCCTCCACTTGATGCTGCCACCCAATTCGCTCGTGACAAGTGTCCGCACAATCTGAAGGCCCAGGCCCTCCGTGTACGAGCCCTCCGGCAGCCCGACGCCATCATCGGCGATAGTCACGGTCAGGATTTCATCGCCGCGCTCCCCCGTGGAACGATCGGCCATCAGCCATACCGTTCCGGCCCGACCTTCAAGGCCGTGTTCCACGGCATTTGTCACGAGCTCATTGATGACCAGCGCAAGGGGCGTGGCGAAGTCGCTCGGTAATTCGCCGAACAGGCCGGCGCGCTCGGTCCGGACGTGCTGCGAAGGGGATGCTACCTCTGCCGAGAGCCGGAACTGACGTCCGATGAGTTCATCGAAATCAACGCTCTGAGTGAGCCCCTGCGAAAGGGTCTCGTGAACCAACGCAATGGTCGCCACCCGCCGCATTGCCTGTTCCAGGCCTTGCTTCGCCTCATCGCTGACCATCCGTCGCGACTGCATGCGAAGCAATGCCGCCACCGTCTGCAGGTTGTTTTTGACGCGGTGGTGGATCTCGCGAATCGTCGCGTCCTTGGTCACCAGTTCGAGTTCGCGGCGTCGCAGTTCGGACACGTCGCGGCACAGTACCAAGGCACCGAAGCGATGCTTTTCGTCCCGCAACGGAATCGCGCGCAACGACAAACTGACACCGCGGGATTCGATTTCGCTCCGCCACGGCATCCGACCGGTAACGACCAGGGGCAACGTCTCGTCCACCATCCGCCGGTCCTTGAGGAGTCCTGCGGTTACTTCCGCGAGGGACCGTCCTTCCAAGGTTTCCACCTCGCCAAGACGGCGGAATGCGGAGACGCCGTTCGGACTCGCGTACTGGACTATGCCGTCGGCGTCGAGCCTGATCAGGCCGTCACCCACGCGGGGAGCGCCACGGCGGGAACCGGTCGGTGACGCGAAGTCCGGCCAGAGGCCCAGCGTTCCCATCCGGAGCAGATCATAGGCACATTGCCTGTACGTGAGCTCCAGGCGTGAAGGCATCCGGGAACTGGAAAGGTCCATATGGGACGTGACGACAGCAAGGGTCCGTCCGTTCCTGACCATCGGCACTGCCTCAACCCGCAGGGCCATCTCGCTGCTCCAGCTCGTTTCACTGGAGCGTTCGATGGAACGGCTGGACCACGCCTTGTCGACTATCGGTCGCAGATCCGAGCGGATGCCTTCCCCGACGAAGTCCGCATGGAACACCGTGTGGCTTGTCGACGGCCGGACGTGTGCAAGCGCGATGTAACCGAATTCGGGATGCGGAAACCACAGGGCCAAGTCCGCGAACGCCAGGTCGGCGACCATCTGCCAGTCGCCGACCAGGAGGTGCAGCCATTCGGCATCTCCAGGCCCGAAATCAGCGTGCTCCCTGATGGGGTCTGTAAAGATTGCCACTGCACCTCCATATAACGCCGGGGCTTGTCCCTAGCGTCGAACGATTGACCTCAAGAGCCTCAATGCTACCGACAGAGAAGCCATGTCGTCGGCCTCCAGCGCGTTGACCTCGTCAAACATGCTCTTCGCTCGCCCCAACTGCTCCGCGTTGAGGTCCTCCCAAACCCGCAAACGAGCCTCGGCGTCGAGGCCGGCGTCGCTCGATTCGAGTACCGACGTCGTCATGTCCGCAACGGTCGAGTAGAGGTCGTCGCGCAGGGCTGCGCGGGCAAGCGCCTGCCAGCGGTCATCGCGCGGGAGTGCCGTAATCCGCTCCAGCAACGAATCGACGTGGAAGCGGTCGAACACCGTGTAATAGACATGGCTGACCTCTTCCACGCGGGCCCCGCGGCTTTTCGTGATCTTGGCGATGTCCAAGAGAACGAAACTCTCGAACAACTCGGCCCAGCGATGGGCGAGAGTGTCGGGAAGGCCCCAGGAGCGAGCCTTTTCGAGCCAACCGGTGACCCGCTCTTTGTCGCTGCCGCGCAGGTAGTCGAGCACCCTGGCCCGCATCGGATCCATCATCGGCTTGAATTCAGCGACGATCTCCGAGATCGGCTTCGAGGCGTTACCCTGGCTGAGCAACCAGCGAACAGCCCGGTCCAGAAGCCTCCGGATGTCGAGGTGGACCGTGCTCCAGTGTTCCGTGGGGAACGAAGCCGGCAGGGCATTGAGTTCCCGCACCATCGAGTCGAGTTCGTAGATCTCGCGGAGGGCTACGAACGCCTTCGCGACGGCGACCTCGGTAGCCGAGGTCTCCTCCATCGTGCGGAAGGCGAAGGTGATGCCACCCAGGTTGATCATGTCGTTGGCCACCACGGTTGCGATGATCTCGCGGCGCAAGGGATGGGTGTCCAGTTCGGCGTCGAACCGTTCGCGGAGCTGCTTCGGGAAGTAGGAGCGAATCGTCCTGCGGAACCAGGGATCATCCGCCAGATCACTGTCCCGCAAGGCCGAGCTCAATTCGATCTTGGCGTAGGCGGAGAGGACGGAGAGCTCCGGGGACGTCAGGCCCTGGCCCTGTTCCAGCCGCTCGCGAAGGGCATCGGTGGTCGGCAGCGCTTCGAGGTCCCGGTTGAGGTCGGCAGACTTCTCGAGCCAGTCCATCAGGCGCTCGTAGCTCGGGCTCCATTCGGCGACACGTGTGCGGTCGTTGAGCAACAGGATGTTCTGATCGATGTTGTCTTCGAGCACAAGGCGCCCGACCTCGTCGGTCATGTCGGCGAGGAAGGCTGTGCGCTCGGAAGCATCCAGTTTCCCAGCGGCAACCATCCGGTCCACGAAGATCTTGATGTTGACCTCATGGTCGGAACAATCCACGCCGGCAGAGTTGTCAATCGCGTCGGTGTTGAGAATGACACCTTGCAGTGCAGCCTCGATGCGTCCGCGCTGCGTCATTCCGAGGTTGCCGCCTTCGCCGACAACCTTGACGCGGAGCTCGCGCCCGTTCACGCGGATGACGTCGTTTGCCTTGTCCCCCACCTCGGCGTTGGACTCGGTGCTGGCCTTGACGTACGTTCCGATCCCGCCGTTGTAGAGGAGATCCGCCGGGGCCAGGAGTATTGCACGCAGAAGTTCCGGCGGACTCAGCTGAACCGTTCCGTCAGGCAGGCCGAGGGCCCTGCGGACCTCCGGCGAGATCGGAATGACCTTGGCCTGGCGGGGGAAGACCCCGCCGCCTGCGCTGATGAGCGAGCGGTCGTAGTCATCCCAGGAGGAGCGGGGAAGGTCGAAGAGACGCTTCCGCTCGTCGAAGGACGAACCCGCATCCGGCGTCGGGTCCAGGAAGATGTGGCGGTGGTCGAAGGCGGCGAGCAGGCGGATATGCCTGGAGAGGAGCATTCCGTTGCCGAACACGTCGCCGGACATGTCGCCGACGCCGACCACCGTGAATTCCTCGGTCTGGGTGTCAAGGTCGAGCTCGCTGAAGTGGCGCTTGACCGACTCCCATGCGCCGCGGGCCGTAATGGCCATGGCCTTGTGGTCGTATCCAACGGAGCCGCCGGAAGCGAAAGCGTCACCCAGCCAGAATCCATACTCGGCGGCCAGGCTGTTCGCAGTGTCCGAGAAGGTTGCCGTGCCCTTGTCCGCAGCCACTACCAGGTAGGAATCGTCGTCGTCCTGACGGACAACGTCCGACGGCGGCACAATCTTCTCGCCGTCGGCTGTGATCACGAGGTTGTCGGTGAGATCGAGCAGGCCGCGGATGAAGGTCTTGTAGCTTTCGATGCCTTCCGCCATCCAGGCACCACGGTCGACTGCCGGATCCGGAAGTTGCTTCGCGAAGAATCCGCCCTTGGCACCGGTCGGCACAATCACAGCGTTCTTCACCGTCTGCGCCTTGACCAGCCCGAGGATCTCGGTCCGGAAGTCTTCGCGGCGGTCCGACCACCGCAAGCCGCCCCTGGCCACTTTGCCGAAGCGCAAGTGGACGCCTTCAACGCGTGGCGAGTACACCCAGATCTCGTACTTCGGCCGCGGGAACGGCAGACCGTCGATCGTGGTCGGATCGAGCTTGAAACTGACGTACGGCTTGCCTTGGAAGTAGTTCGTGCGCAGCGTCGATTCAATGAGGTTGACGAAAGTCCGAAGGACGCGGTCGGCGTCGAGGGTGGCCACCTGGTCAATTGCTTCGGCCAGTGCCGCGCGGGCACCCTCCTGGCGGCCCGGACGCACGGCATCAGGTGAAGCAGGATCGAAGCGGGCCCCGAAGAGGTCAATCAGGCCGCGTGCCACCTCCGGGTTGGCGAGAAGGGTGTCCGCGATGAACTCGAAGGAGTTGGTGTTCCCCATTTGGCGCATGTACTTCGCATAGGCGCGGAGCATGACAACCTGCCGCCAGTGGATGCCTTCCCGGAGCACCAGCCGGTCGAAACTGTCGGATTCCACGGCACCGGTCACGGCGGCACTGAAGGAGTCCGCCAGCAGCTGGCCGGTAGCCACGGGATCGACGCCGGAAGGGTATTTCAGGCCCAGATCGTAAAGGAAGAAGTCCCGGTGGTCGGCCGTCTCGATTTCGAAAGGCCGCTCATCGAGAACTTCGAGGCCGAGATTGTGGAAGTAGGGCAGGATCTGGCTCAGGCTCTTGGGTTCCAAGAGGTAGAGCTTGACGCGGGCATCCTCTTCGAGGAGTTCGCCGGCGCCGTTGGGCAAGTAGACGTGCACTCCGGGGGGCGCCTGGACAGCACCGCCGTCGCGATCGGTTGTGGCGGCGTACTTCTCGAAACGCTCAATGTCCTTGAGGGCGTCCTCGACTTCGTAGTCGACACGGTAGCCGGCAGGAAACGCATCCGCCCATAGCGCGGACAGCCGTTCGGCGTCCAGGCCGCTGGTGTTCTCACGGAGCACCTCCGCAATTCCTTCGGCCCATGACCTCGAAGCCCGCACAAGCCGCTTTTCGAGTTCACCGGCGTCGACGTCGCGAAGCTCAGCATCCCGTGGCAGGCGGATACGGAAGAACACCCTTGAGAGTGCGGACTCCGTGATCCGAGCCTCGTAGTCAATGCTTTCGGCTTCGAAAGTTTCGCGGAGTTCCTGCTCGATTCGTTGCCGGACATTGGTGGTGTAGCGGTCACGGGGCAGGTAGACCAGTGCCGACATGAACCGTCCGTAAATATCCGGGCGCAGGAAAAGCTTCGTGCGGCGCCGTTCCTGCAGACGCTGGATGCCCAAAGCCGTTGCTGCCAGGTCCTCGGTCTCGATCTGGAAGAGTTCATCACGAGGGTAGGTCTCGAGAATACCGACGAGGTCCTTGCCGGAGTGGGAGTCCGGCGGGAAACCGGCCGAGCGGAGCACGGCGTCGACCTTTTCCCTAACGATGGGGATGTTCCTTACGGAACCGGTATACGCACTCGTGGCGAAGAGGCCGATGAAGCGGCGCTCACCGTTGACGTTGCCCGCGACATCGAAGCTCTTGACACCGATGTAGTCCAGGTACGCGGGGCGGTGCACAGTGGACCGCGAGTTGGCTTTGGTGATGACCAAGGCCCGCTTCTCGCGCGCCTTCCGGCGTCCGGCGTCGGTAAGGTGCTGGATTTGGTGCGGGTGGTCCCCTGCCCTCAAGAGTCCCAAGCCGCTTCCTTCGCGCAACTCAAGGACGTCTTCACCGTTCTCGGTGATGAGGTCGTATTCCCTGTAACCCAGGAACGTGAAGTTGCCGTTGTCCAACCAACGCAGGAGGTCCTGCGCTTGCCTGAGCTCCGCGATGTCTTCCGGGTGGGCCACCTTGTCAAGGGACGATGCCAGCTCAAGCGCCTTGGTGCGCATTTTGGGCCAGTCTTCGACGGCGGCGCGTACATCGTTCAGGACGCGATGGATTCCCTCGACGAGTTCCTTCTGGAAGTCGTCGGCCACCCTGTCGACCTCGACGGCGATCCACGACTCCATATGGGAGACGTTGTCACCATGCGAGATCAGATGGGCGATGTTCGGCATCGCCGCGGTGTCACCGCTTGAGATGCCGATGTTCGACGGCACCCGGGCGATGTCGGACAGATCGCCAGTGAGGTGATCACGCGAGACCACGAAGAGCGGGTGCATGACAAGCCGGATAGCGCAGTTCTGGCGAACGAGTTCGGCGTTCACCGAGTCGACGAGGAACGGCATGTCGTCCGTGACGATGTACAGAATGCTGCGATCACCCTCGTTGGCAATCCTGACGTTGGCAGTGCCCGGCTTGCGGGTCTGCCCCGTTTCCCGGTGTGCAGCCGCCCTGGAGGTCAATTGCTCGGCAGCGTATCCGCGGGCGTCCTCCTCTGCGAGATGCTCGTAGTAGTCCCCGAAGAACCCTTCCCGGATTACTGCAGGTTTCGAACGATCCTCCACGCTGGATCCTGACGACATCGACAAACGCCTCCATCACATCTCAATTGCTGCGTCCTTGCAGCCCACATGGCGAGCCTAACGCTTTACACGACGCCTTGCTCTGGAATAAATGACAGAGGATTTTCCATTTTGCTGGACAGGTGCACAGACCATTTTGGCGATTGCGAGCCGCAAAGGAGATTCGGGCGCAGCTTCGAAGAGCACGGCACCGGACAACAAGGCTGCGTCGCAAGCTTCAGGATCGGAGGGAAGGAATACCTCGATGCCATGACCGGGGCCGTACCGCTCCCATGCCTCGCGGAGTTCACGTTCGGGTGAGCGGCCGGCTGATGTGGCCCGGACCTTGTTCAAGACCACCCGGGGAGCTGCGTGCGGGACTGCCCGTTCAAGTTCCGCGAGGCCACGCACGAGTCGCGGAACCCCGACGGCATCGGCAGCGCCGACGGCGTAAACGGTGTCCGCCAGTTCGATACTGCGCAGCGTTGCCGCATTGCGACGAGGTGCCATGGTGTCGAAGCTGAGTTCCTCGTCCGCTTCGAGGCAAAAACCTGCATCGACGACGACGACGTCCGCGATCTCCTTGCAGAGTCCAAGTACTGAGGAGAGCGCGGCGGCCCGGAGCTCCGTCCACCGGTCCGCGCGGGTAATGCCGGTAAGTACCCGGAAACTGGAGGCCTTGGCGAAGACCGGGGCGGCGATCCGCCTGAGGGATTCGGCATCCAACAGCCCTTGATCCGCCAGTCGACAAGACTGCGCCAGGCCGGCGGACTCGTCCAGCAAGCCCAGCGACGCCGCAACACTGGCCCCGTAGCTGTCTGCATCGAGGAGGATCACTGAATTGCCTTCAGCCGCCAGCTCTGCGGCAATGTTGACAGCCACAAGAGTCCTGCCAGGCGCCCCGGTGGGCCCCCAGACGGCGATGATCCGGCCAGCTTCTGCCGGCACGCGCTCCGGTTCGTCCTGCGCATCGGTGGGACGGAGTTCTGCGGCGGTGTCCGCGAACCCGGAAACCCGCGGCTCCGCGCGTCGCTTACCTGGTCCGGGCAGCTGGCCCACGGCATCGGAGATCCTGGAAGCCAGCGTTGCCGAATCTACGTCCAGGGGCGCTGTCACGACGCCGATGCTGCGCAGGCGGGCCTCCTCCTCCGAGTCATCGCTCAGGGCAACGATGGAGACGCCGACAGCCGCCAGCCGGTCGACCAGCGAGGCGGTCAATTCCTCGGCCCCCTCGGCGATGACCGCTGCGCGCGCGAGACCGCTTTGGCAAGCGGCCATAAGTTCCGCGAGTTCGCCGCACCGACGCACCACCGTCACCGGCCCATGGAGCCGCTCAAGTCCCCCGACCAGATCTTCCCGGGACTGCCCGACCGTGACAACGGGGATAGTCACTTCCCGGCACCGCCCGGATTCCAAACCACGGCAATCTTTGCTTTGTTCGCCTGCGCTCCAAGAAGTTTAGGCATCTGCTCATCGGTCACAAGGACGAGAACCACTTTCTCCCTGGAGGTTCCGAGGGTGGAGGTCCCCTCCGTGACCTGGGCGATCTCCGCACCAGGCAAAAGCAGCTGCGGCGTGCCGAAACCGTTGCGCGCGTCGGGGAGGGCTACCCAGACGTCAACGCGGGATCCCGCCACAGCCTGGGAAGGCAGTGGTTCCTGGATCGTGATGGCCACCGGCTTGCGGTCCAGGGTGTCTGCGGCCCCGAGGCTCTCCTGCGGGACGAGGTGGTTCTTGGCAATTCTCTGAACGGCAACTCTTCCTTCGGGCAGACCGTCAGCCAGAGTCACATAACTGGACTCAACGTCGTCGAGCCTGACTTTGACGATCGCAAGATCGTCCTTGCTGATTTTCTGGCCCACGGCAATCGACTCGCGCGCGGCATACACCTGAATGGTGCGGTCCGCGGATCCAACGATGGCGATGACTCCGGCCAGCGATGACAGGACCAGAAGAATCCCCACCAAAAGTCGCGGATCCCTCCATGAGGGTTTCCTGAGCCGCGCCGCAGCGGCCGCGGTAGTTACACCCATCATGCTCCCCCGTTTGCATTGGTTGTCGGCGTCGACCTTCAGTGGCCTTTATTCTGACCGCAAGTGGGTCCCTTCCGGAAGCCGAATGCCTCAAATTACGTCAACCTGTGGATAACTCCGGCACCGGGGTCGAACAGTGGCAAAATGGATGCATGCCCCGATTCCTCACCCTCGCCGATGTCGCCGAACAGCTTCAGATCAATTCGCCGCAGGCATACGCCTTGGTGCGAAGCGGAGAGCTCAAGGCCATCCAAGTCGGTGGCAGGGGCCAGTGGCGCGTCGAAGAGAAGATGCTGGAGCAGTACATCGAGGAACGCTATGCCGAGGCGAGCAGGATGATCCAAGAGGCCAAATCCAAGTCCTCCTGATGTCCCTCCAGCCCCAACCCGGGCGGGGATGCCGGCCCGGGCTACAAGTCTTCGCCGCGCAATGAACGCAACGCGGCCAGAGCCCGGAACGGAATAGTCGCGACAGACACGATGTTTCCGGACCGGCGGACTTCACCTGGCAACATGACAGCGAGATCAAAGTGGTCCTTGCCCACGCGATCAATGACGCCCCGCATCATCCGCTCCTCCCGCGCCGACTCAAGCAGGTGAACAGCCAGTTCCGCCCGGTCGCGGGCGAGCATTCGGAGTGCGCTGGCCAGGCCCAGCCGCTGTGAGGCAGTCGATTGGCCTGCCTGCGCCTGCCGGCCAAGACCTTGATAGCTCAATGCCGACATGACGGGCACCAGCCATTGGTGGCGACCTTCGTCCAAGACCAACGATTCGCTACCGACATGACTAAGCGTCCCGGACAACTGCGTCCCTGACCGCAGCGTCAGGTCGATCTTGTGGCCGATTGCTCCACGCAGCCTGTCGGAGACGTCGATTCCGGCCATCTCCACGCGGGCCCGCTCTGAAATTTCGGACTCAAGGCCCAGCAATCGTTCGGAGGCCAGTTGTGCCTCCATGTCACCAAACAGGGCATCCCAACGCATTGCGTCAGCGTAAACGGGTACTCCTCGATGGTCAATCTTTCTGCATCGACAACCAACTCTAGACAAATAACCTTCGTTGTGACCAAAATTAGTCAATCGTCAATAAACAACATCAAAAATCATCAAATAGCATTAAATGCCATCAACTGGGTAGGAGGAACCCGTGGAACAGACGAACAGGCTCATTCGGAACGATGTTGCGATGGCGGCGACCATCCTGGTGCTCGCTCTTTTGCTCGCCGTCACCGGACTGATCCTGGTTGACCGATGGCACTCCGCAGCAGGACGACTCCAGGCACCTACGTTTGAAGACCTCCTGGGATTTGTCGCAACTGGCGCCGGCTTGGGGATCGGGGTCTGGTGGATCGCCACGTTCCTTCTGGCAATCGCCGCCGCGCTCCTCGAGCAATCGGGAAAGGAGCGCTGCGCGAGCGCCACCGGCAAGCTCAGCCCTGCCTTCATGCGCAGACTGGCGGTTGTAATTCTGGGCGTGAATCTGGCGGGAATTCCCCTGGCGAATGCCTCACAGACACAGCTTGAACCAGCGTGGAGCCCGGCAAACGGCTCAGCACCGTCCAGCGGCATCTCCGCCCAATGGACACCCGCCTCGGGTCCTTCTCCCCATCTCCCCGTTGTGCCCTCGCTTGAGTCCGGCCCATCAGAGATCGACCCCCAGTGGCAACCCCGCGCACCTGTCGCCGAGCCGGGGCTTCTGGGAGCCGGGCCACAGCGGGTCCCGGAACAGTCTGCCTCGCCGAATCAGGGCGAAGTGGTGGTGAGGCGAGGCGATTCACTGTGGTCGATTGCCGCCCGGCAGCTCGGCCCCATGGCCAGCGACGTCGACATTGCCCTTCACTGGCCGAAGTGGTACACCGCAAACCGGCATGTCATCGGAGACGACCCGGGTTTCCTTGTCCCGGGTCAGATCCTGCAACCACCGCCTAGGTAGCTTCCCCCAGCCGGACCGCCACCAACCGAACCACCACCCGCCGCCAACCGCAGATCCGTAACGGAGGAACTCCATGAGCGCATCACCAGCCGGCCACAGCTTGCCCAATGCAGTCCTCCAGGCGACTTCGCCACCTTTTGCCTCCCGCTCAATCGCGGCTGTGCCTCGCGCCAAAGCGGGAATGGACGGCCCGTCAGGCACGGGGCCGTCTTCTCCCCGCAAAGCGGCCCAAATCCTCAGCCTCGACCGGGAAATCCGCGCATTGGCCCGAAGCATCGCCCAAGCCGCGATCGAAGTCCTTGCCGGGACCCGGCCCGCGCAACAGCTCTCACGGACGCTGGACCCCGGATGCCTCAACGCGCTGCAACACCGGGCCGCACTGACGCGGGCCCATGCTGCAAATGCCCAGGGCGGGCAGTCCCGCCTTCACCGAAGTCCGATGGTCCGCTCCGTGCGTGTCTGCGCGGTGAACGACGGAGTGTACGAGGCAAGCTTGGTTGTCTCGGAAGAACTGCGCTCCCGCGCGGTAGCCATGAGGCTTGAAGGGAGCAACGGTGCGTGGAAGGTTACCGCCCTCGAAATCGGCTGACTGCGGAGTTCATCAATCGCAGTGTCAGCGGCGCTTCTTCTTGTTGGATCCACGCTGCTTGTTGTCGGCGGCAGCCTTGGCGGGATTGCCTGAGCGTCCCGATGCCCGCCCTTCGACCCGGGTCTGGCTCGCGCCGTCTTCACCAGGTGCCGTGTACTGCAGCTGAACAGGCTTTTCCGGGGCTTCGAGGCCGGCCGCGCGGATCTGTGGATCGTGATGTTCCACGTGACCGCCTTCAGGGCTGCCATCCACCACCACCACGTCTTCAGCGGGCGTTACTTCCACTTCCAGGTTGTAGAGGAAACCAACGCTCTCCTCGCGGATGGCCTCCATCATGCTCTGGAACATCGTGAATCCTTCACGCTGGTACTCGACCAGGGGATCCCTTTGGGCCATGGCACGCAGGCCGATGCCCTCCTTGAGGTAGTCCATCTCATAGAGGTGTTCCTGCCACTTGCGTCCAAGAACCGAGAGCACAACCCGGCGCTCAAGCTCGCGCATGTTCTCGGCGCCAATGGCTTCTTCCCGCTCCTTGTAAACGAGCTGCGCGTCAGAAAGGATCTCGCGTTTGAGGAATTCAACGGACACGCGCGCCTTGCCGCCGGCTTCGTCAATGATCTCTTGGGCCGTAACAGTTACCGGGTACAGCGTCTTGAGGTTGGTCCACAGCTGGTGGAAGTCCCAATCATCGCCGGTTCCGTCCGCTGTCGCGGCATCGATCAGGGCGTTGATGGTGTCTTCGAGGAAGAACTGGACCTTTTCGTGCAGATCGTCGCCTTCCAGGATCCTGCGACGGTCACCGTAGATGGCTTCACGTTGGCGGTTCAGGACGTCGTCGTACTTGAGGACGTTCTTGCGCTGCTCAGCGTTCCGCCCTTCAACCTGGCCCTGGGCCGAAGCAATTGCGCGGGACACGAGCTTGGACTCGAGGGCAACGTCGTCCGGCACCGAGCTGTTCATAAGGCGCTCGGCGGCACCGGAGTTGAAGAGCCTCATGAGGTCATCGGTCAGGGAGAGGTAGAAGCGGGACTCCCCCGGGTCACCCTGGCGGCCCGAGCGGCCACGGAGCTGGTTGTCGATGCGACGGGATTCGTGGCGTTCGGTGCCGAGGACATACAGCCCGCCAAGTTCGAGCACTTCCTCATGCTCGTCCTTGACCGCCTGCTTGGCTGCTTCGAGTGCTTCCGGCCACGCGGCCTCGTACTCCTCGGAGTTTTCTTCAGGGTCCAGGCCCCGCTTTGCCAATTCGGCGATGGCCGTGAATTCGGCGTTGCCGCCCAGCATGATGTCAGTACCACGGCCGGCCATGTTGGTAGCGACCGTGACGGCGCCCTTGCGTCCCGCCTGCGCGACAATGGCTGCTTCGCGCGCGTGGTTCTTCGCGTTCAGGACCTCGTGCCGGATGCCTTCCTTGGCCAGCAGCTTGGCAAGATATTCGCTCTTCTCCACGCTGGTGGTGCCCACGAGCACGGGCTGGCCCTTTTCGTGCCGTTCCGCGATGTCCTTCACGACGGCTTCGAACTTCACGATTTCGTTCTTGTACACGAGGTCCGGCTGGTCGATGCGCTGCATGTCCCGGTTGGTGGGAATGGGCACCACGCCAAGCTTGTACGTGCTCATGAACTCTGCGGCTTCCGTTTCAGCGGTACCTGTCATGCCCGAGAGCTTGGAGTACATGCGGAAGTAGTTCTGCAGGGTCACGGTGGCGAGGGTCTGGTTCTCAGCCTTGATCTCGACGTTTTCCTTGGCCTCGATCGCCTGGTGCATGCCTTCGTTGTAACGCCGTCCGGCCAGGATACGGCCGGTGTGTTCGTCAACAATGAGGACTTCGCCGTCCAGGATGACGTAATCCTTGTCCCGCTTGAAGAGCTCTTTGGCCTTGATGGCGTTGTTCAGGAAGCCGATGAGCGGGGTGTTGGCGGATTCGTAGAGGTTCTGGATGCCGAGGTAGTCCTCGACCTTCTCGATACCGGCTTCGAGAACACCGACAGTGCGCTTCTTTTCGTCGACCTCGTAGTCGATTTCAGGCTGGAGACGCTGCACCACCTTGGCGAATTCGCTGTACCAGCGGTTGGTGTCGCCCTGGGCCGGACCGGAAATAATGAGCGGGGTACGGGCTTCGTCGATGAGGATGGAGTCCACTTCGTCGACGATGGCGTAATTGTGGCCGCGCTGCACAAGCTCGGATTTGTCCCACGCCATGTTGTCGCGCAAGTAGTCGAAGCCGAATTCGTTGTTGGTGCCATAGGTGATGTCTGCCGCGTACATCTGGCGGCGCACTTCGGGATCCTGGTTGGACAGGATGCAACCGCTGCTGAGGCCAAGGAAGCGGTAGACACGGCCCATCAGTTCGGACTGGTATTCGGCGAGGTAGTCGTTGACTGTAACGACGTGCACGCCCTTGCCGGTCAGGGCATTGAGGAAGGCCGGAGCGGTGGCCACCAGGGTCTTTCCTTCACCGGTCTTCATTTCGGCGATATTGCCGAGGTGAAGAGCGGCCCCGCCCATGAGCTGGACATCGAAGTGGCGCATCCCCAGGGTGCGGGAGGAGGCTTCACGCACGGCTGCGAAAGCCTCGGGCAAAAGATCGTCCAGCTTCTCGCCGTCCTCGTGACGGGCGCGCAGCCTGTCCGTCTCCTCGCGCAATTCGGCGTCGGAGAAGGTCTTGAAGGAGTCTTCGAGGGCGTTGATGGAATCGGCATAGGTCCGCAGTTGCCTCAGGGTTTTTTTGTCACCCGTGCGGAGAAGTTTTTCGATAAGTGATGCCACGTAAAGTTGCTCCCAGTCTCAAGCTGCCGAATTCTGGCGGTTTCAGTCTACGGGAGAGACCAACGCTGCGCGGCCTCGTTTCCCTAAGAGCGGAGCGCAGGCGCCCGCATGCCGCCACAGGAGACTTCCGGATCTCAGCCGCGGGCCACTGCCGAGGCAAGCGCCGGCGAGAGATCGCCCATCGGTGACACGACGACGTCGTCGAGCCCCAGCCACTCTGCCATGAGCCGCAGCTCTGCGGAAAGCTCGACGGCGGTGTCCGCAGGGGCGTCCGGCTCGGCATGGGCGGCACGCACCAGAAGCTGCTTGGCCGAACGGTCGGCCTTAAGGTCCACGCGCGCGACCACGGCGTCCCGGAGGAGGAACGGCAGCACGTAATAGCCGAACTTTCGCTTCTGCGCTGGTGTGTAGATTTCGATCCGGTAGTGGAAGCCGAACAACTCCTCAAGCCTTCTACGCTCAAAGATCAGTGAATCAAAGGGGCTGAGCAGCGCGCGGCCCATGGCGGTCCGGGGAAGCCGGGCGTCCACATGCCGGTACACAGCCCGGTCCCAGCCACGCACCGTGACCGGCTCCAGGCGCCCGGCGGCAACGAGCCTGTCGACCGAGGCTGCGGCGGCCTTCGCCGGGGTCCGGAAGTAATCGGCGAAGCAGCGGATGGTTCCAATCCCATGGGCCTGGGCTGCGGCGTCGATCAGCCGGTCCATGGCCGCGGTCGCCATGTCGGAGCCACCGTCCGGGAGCGCTCCCGAGCGAGCGATGACGGCAGCCGTTCCGGGCGGCAGAACCCGCGATGTCAGCGTGTACCGGCGCTCGAACTGCTCTGTCCTCGAGGCCGCCGTCACTAGCCCTTCTTCAAACAAGTGCTCCAAAACCCTTTTGACCAGGTTCCAGTTCCAGCCCCAGTTATCGTGCTGCCGGTCTTCCTGGTGCCCCAGGTGTGCGGTCAACTGAGCGGCAGTCATGGGGCGCCCGGTTGCGAGCGAGTCAAGGATCCGCTTGGCCATGTCCTCCCGGATTCCGCGTTCCAAGTGGGCCGCGCCTACCCACGCACGGTTCTGCCAAAGCAGCAGATCCTGGAAGTGTTCCGGGCGGATGAAGCTCGCCTCGTGCGCCCAGTATTCCATCATGCGCCGCGGACTTCGCCCGGCCATCGCATGGAGGATGCTTCGGTCGTAGTTGCCAAGCCGTGAGAAGAAAGGAAGGTAGTGACTGCGTGTGAGGACGTTGACGGAGTCGATCTGCACCACCTGGAGGCGGGCAAAGGTGCGGCCCACCGTCCGTGAAGTCACGGGGCCGGTGGGCCGTTCCTTGTCCAGTCCTTGGGCTGCCAATGCAATCCGCCGTGCCTGCAACAGGCTCAGCGAAGCGGCCATGCCAGTCCTTTCATGGGAAATACGAATGCGGCCTAGGCTGTGGCGGCCTGGTCCTTCGAACGGTAAGCGTGGATCTTTTCCTCCACGGGTTCATCTCCTGGTTCGCATGTGGAGTCCAGAGTGATTACTCCATATGTCCAGCCACGGCGGCGGTAGACGACCGACGGCGTGTTGGTTTCCTTGTCCACGAACAGGTAGAAATTGTGGCCCACCAATTCCATGTTGTCCACCGCGTCATCAAGGGTGAGCGAAGCGGCGGGGAAAACCTTGCGACGAATCAGAACCGGGGAATCACCGGCCGGAATGTCGTTGTCGACATCGTAGGGCGAGGTCTCCGCCGATGGCGTCGCTGGCTCCTGGTGGTTGCTGGCCTCTACGTAAATGGGTTCGCTCGCGCTGGCTGGCTCAAGCGTCGCAGTAGCCTCACGGACGGCTTTGGGGGTGTGGCGGCCGTGGTGGACCTTCTTGCGGTCCTTGGCCCTGCGGAGTCTTTCCAGTAGCTTGCTATAGGCGAGATCAAAGGCGGCAAATTTGTCAGCGGCGCTTGCTTCGGCCCGGATCACAGGGCCTCGGCCCAGGACTGTCACTTCCACCGTGAGCTGGCCCGGTGTCTGGCGCGGGTTGGTTTCCTTGGAAACCTTCGCGTCAACCCTCTGGACCTTGTCCCCAAGCGATTCAATCTTTGAAATCTTCTCGCCGGCATACTCGCGGAAGCGATCTGAAACGGTCAGATTACGGCCGCTGATCATGAACTCCATGGTGCCCTCCAAACAACTCAGGTGACACGATAAGGGCGCTTCTCGGGGCTGATCTGACGGACAGTCGAGCCCCTTTCCGAGCCGCTATCGACAGGTACATCTGTTCTTGGTACCCATAACCGACGTTAGTTCATCGCCACTGGTAATTCATCCTTTCGTAACTTATTTTTTGTTTGAGTCGGTGCGGGCTGCGCGTCCGGACCGTTCGCCGGCGACTCGCTACCGGCCGGCGGCCGGGTGGCTGCGAGGACCACCGCGCCACACACCACCCCTCCTGCCGCCGAGACTGCCCGGGCGGCTTCGGCGAGGGTGGCGCCCGTGGTGAGGACGTCGTCGACGATGACGCATGCCCTGCCTTCCAAGGAACCTTTGCGGAACAGTCGAACGGTCATGGAGCCGCGGACACGGCGTGCGCGCTCTCCGCGGCCCAGGCCCTTTTGCCCGTTTCCCCGTCCGGGCGCTTTCTTCAACGCATCCCTCATGTGCAGACCCGGCAATGCGTCCATGCGCTGCAGGCGGCCCAGCAGGAGATGGACCGGACTGAATCCGCGGCGCCGGTAGGCCGTGTTGCTGCTGGGAACCGGGACAAGACAGATGCCTACCCCGTCTCCGACGGCGGCCCGGATGGCCTTGCCCAGTGCAGGCGCGAGCACCGAGGCCAGCCGCCCCTGGCCCAGGTGCTTGAAGGAAAGGAGGGCCTGGGCCAGTTCGTCCCGGTAGTGTCCGCCCGCGACCACGGGCAGGATCACGGTCCCGTCCACCGTGATCAAGGCCGGCGCCTGTCCTTCAGCCCGGAACGGATGGGCGCACAGACGGCGCAACTGCCGTGCACAGGCGCCGCAGAGCGCCGCATCCTCGGAACCACAGCACACACATTCCACCGGGGCCAGAACGGCCAGCAACTCGACGAAGGCCTCGCCAACCCCCTGCGCCAGCCTCGCCAACCGGGCAGGATGGACTCCCCGATGGCGCGCGCCGTCATCCCTGACGACGGTGAGGTCAGGGTCACGCACCCGGCAACGGCTGTCAGTACGCATGCCCCAAGCATCCGGCTCCCCGCCTGCGGCCAACACTCCTCAACCGCGCTATGTGGAGAACAAGTGGCGACGTTGTCGGAACTTGGGCCCACGCCGCCAGGGTTCCCTGGCCGAGCGAAGCGAGGTTAGGGAGGCGGTGGGGACTAGCCCGGGAAGGAAGGGTCCACCGGGCCCTTGAGTTGTAGTTCCCAGCCGTTGCCCACTCGTTGGAACACGCCGGCGCCCGACTGCCCGAAAATCTGCTCGGGTCCGTTGCCGGCGCTGATAGTCGTCAGGTTCGGCCATGCCGGCAACAGCTGCGGCTGGCTCGATGTCAGGGACAACAGTTCGGGAACCACGTTCTCGGTTGACGAGGCTTTCATCACCGCGACGGTCGTGGAATTAACCCAAACCCCTTGATCAACCGGAGCGGAAGCGAACAAGGTTATGGGTGCGGTCAGATCCTTGGGGGTGCCGTCGGAATTGCGGACAATACCGGTCACCTGCACCGATGACTTGCCGTTCACTTCCGAGATGACCAGTGCGCGCGTCCCTTCACGGGATATCCGGAAGTCCCTCACCACGCGCCCTGCCAACCATGCCGGCGTAATCGTCACCGTGGGGACGGGCTGGCCTGAAGGAACGTTGGACGGTTTGAACGCCACGACCTCGGCGGCACCGTTGGCTCCCGGACCTGCCGTCCAGACCCAGTCCTGCGGGCTGAAGGAGGGATGGCTCAGGGTGCTCCTGGTTGTCAGTTGGCGGGCTGGCTGGCCGGGAATCATCGAATACAGGGTGGTTCCGGCACCGTTGAGGAAAGCCACGGCCTGGGATGTCGGCGACTCGGCAGGAGCGTTCGGGTTCAGTGCGGCCACCGACTGCATGTCCGGAAGGGCCGAGACCCTGTTGTTTTCGTAGCGCACGAGTTCGCCGTTGTTGACGGCGATTTGGCGCGCAGGAGCATTCTTCTCAAGCACCGGCGGCAGGACCGAGCCATTGTCCTCCACCCGGACGAGATCCTGGTCAGCCCGCAACTGAACGTTCACCACATCCGGCTGGCTACGGAAGGTCAGGGTCAGTTGGTTTTGCATTCTCTGCCGGTCCTCTGCCGACGCGCCCACGAGTTCCTTCGCCGAAAGGTCCACTTGGGCTGCTCCCGACACTACCGGCACCGACTCCCGGGCCAGCTTCATGCCCGAAGGAAAAGCACTGACGACCGCACCTTGGAGGTAGGGCGCAGGACCGTCGAGCAAGGCGCTGGTCATCGCCTTGACAGTGTTCTTCTTGATGAACCACCGGACGTCCGGAACCGCATACGTGAACGTCGGGTCGTAGAAATAGATGGGCTGAGCCGCGTAGATGACCTTGAACGTCTCTTCCGGGATCGCGGTGCCGTCCGGGACCGCCGAGATCCGCCATTCGCCGTCGACCTGTTCCAGGGTCACTGGAATTGTCTCGGTGGTTCCTTCCGGGAACTGCGTGGCAACGCCGTCGGCGTCGACCGCGTAGGCAAGGTCCAACTGGTACTTGAACTCGTTTTCCACACCGGTCTTCACGACGGTCGCCTTCCTGAAAACGAGCGTGCGTTTGTCGGACTTCCAGCTGACGGACAGCGCTTGCGTGAGGTACTGCCGGGCTACGGCGTAGTCCCCTTCATAACCGCTGCCTGCACCGTAGAAGTCTTCGATGATGGACTCGGGGGTGGCGCCGGCGTGTGGCGGCGGGGGGAAGAAGACCGGGGCGTTCGGGTTGCCCGCGCTTTGGTCCTTGCTCTTTCCCACCGGACCGGACCGCGGGATCTGCGCGCAGGAACTCAGGACCACCATGAGGACAGCAAGAACGGCGATCACGGCCCGTAAAAGGTACGGGCGCCGGGACAGGTACGGGCGTCGGGAACTCAAGGTGCCGTCCCCCCTTGGGCCGTGTCGGCGTCGTCGTTTCCGGCCGAAGGCAATAAAGGAGGCCGTACAGGAGGCAGTGCCGGACCGTTCTCCGGCCCCGGGTCCGCAGCGGAATCCTGCTCTAGGGGCGGGTCGCCCGCATCCAAAACAAGCATCTGGCGCTCAGGAGCGGCTCCCGGCAAATGGATATCTGCAGGTTCCAGCTGCAACGGTGATTTCACGATGGTGCCTCCCTTCTTGAGAGGCAGCGTCAACCGGAAGTTGGAACCGGATCCCTTGCGCCCCCAAGCCTGCAACCAACCGTTGTGGAGCTTGGTGTCCTCCGCGGCGATGGAGAGTCCCAGTCCGCTGCCGCCCGTGGTCCGCGCGCGTGCGGGATCTGCGCGCCAGAAACGATCAAACACCCGCGCGGTTTCCGCCGCGGTCATCCCGATGCCGAAGTCACGCACAGAGATCGCGACTGCCTCCTGGTTGGCCGCAACGGAGACGTGGACAGGCTTCCCCTCGCCGTGTTCGACGGCGTTGAGCAGCAGGTTCCGCAGTATGCGGTCGATCCTGCGGGCGTCCATCTCCACGATGATGCGCTTGTGGCGCGAGGTAAGGCGCACCTCGGAGCCATACTCCGCGGCAACGGGCGACGCGCCGTCGATGACATGCGCAACGACCTGGAAGATGTCCGTCGGCTCGGAGTCCAATACCGCGGCCCCGGCGTCGAAGCGTGAGATCTCGAGCAGGTCCGAGAGCAAAGACTGGAAACGCTCCACCTGGTTGTAAAGCAGTTCCGCGGAGCGCTTGTTGATGGGGTCGAAGTCATCGCGGGCGTCGAACAACACTTCCGCTGCCATTCGAACGGTCGTGAGCGGTGTCCGCAGTTCATGGGACACGTCGGAGACGAACCGCTGCTGCATCTGGGACAACGTGGCCAGCTGCGTAATCTGCTCCTGCAGGCTCGCGGCCATGTGGTTGAAAGAGGCGCCCAGCCTGGCCACCTCGTCCTCGCCCTTGACCACCATCCGCTCCTGCAACTGGCCGGCGGCCAGCTTCTCGGAGACGACGGCGGCGTGGCTCACCGGACTCACGACGTTCCTGGTCACGTACCAGGCGATACCGCCGATCATCAGGATGAGCGCGGCGCCGCCCGCCCACAGCACATTCTGGATTTCGTCCAAGGTTTGTTGGGCGGTATCCAGGTCATAGAGCAGGTAGAGCTCGTAGACCGTGCCGTTGAAGGTGACCTTGTTGCCGACGGCGATGCCGGGGTGGTCCTGGTTGCCGACGGGGAACTCAGTGGAAGCCCAGTACTGGTCCTTGCCCGATTCCTGCACCGCCTTGCGAAGTGCCGGAGGAATGACTCGGACCGTCAACTGATCCGAAGCGCGCGATTCCACCCAGCGGTTGCGCGGCTTGGTTTGTTCGGGCATCGCTTCGAAGACGTATCGCCGCTGGATGACCGAGCCGTTGCCCTCCACCGCTTTGAGCGTGTCGTAGACGAGGGTGATGACGCTTGATTGGTCGTTGGCCTGGGAACCGTCGAAGGTGTCCTGGACTTGCTTGACGTAGTAGCGGCTCTCGGACTCGGCTTGCTTCAAGCGTTCCTGGAACAGGTTGTTCGCTATTTGGTTTGAGAGGTACGCGCCGACCACCGCAAATGACACCATCGACAACACGATCGTCACCGCGACGGTCCTGAATTCGAGGGAGCGGCGCCACCGTCGCAGCAGCGCTCGCCACAAATAGCGGATTCCTGGCCGGATATGGCGAAGTCCGGTCATCACAAGGCGGGAGACACGCAGTGCCAGGATCAGGGCGCGGCGCGTCCATATGCGGGTGCGCTCCAGGATCCACGGGAGATTCAGTGCCCGGGCGTCCGTGTGTTCCGGTACAGGATGTCCTGGAACGGGATGTTTGACCTTGGCCGCGGCCTCTTGGTCCGTGCCGGGTTCGCCGGTGGAAGACTCAGGCGCCTGCTTTATATCCGACACCACGAACCGTCAATACAACTTCGGGAGCTTCCGGGTCACGCTCGATCTTGGACCGCAGGCGCTGGACATGGACATTGACCAACCGGGTGTCGGCAGCGTGGCGGTAGCCCCAGACCTGCTCAAGGAGCAGTTCACGGGTGAAGACCTGCCAGGGCTTGCGTGCCAGCGCGACCAAGAGGTCGAATTCCAGGGGCGTCAGCGAAATCCGCTCTCCGCCGCGGGTCACCAAGTGGCCCGCCACGTCGATGGTGACGTCGGCGATCCGCAGGGTCTCGGGCGCCTTCTGGTCTCCCGGGCGCAGCCGGGCGCGGACCCGGGCCACGAGCTCGGCCGGCTTGAAAGGCTTGGGCACGTAGTCGTCAGCACCGGATTCAAGGCCGCGAACGACGTCGGACGTATCGGATTTGGCGGTCAGCATAACGATGGGGACGTCTGACTCCCCGCGGATCTGGCGGCACACTTCTATGCCATCTGATCCGGGCAACATCAGGTCAAGCAGGACGAGATCTGGTTTGGAGGAACGGAAGACCTCCAGCGCTTGCCCGCCGTCCGCGCAAAAAACCGGGTCGAAGCCGTCGTTCCGCAGCACGATGCCGATCATTTCGGCCAGCGCTTCGTCGTCGTCTACTACCAGGATGCGTGCCTTCATAGTTATATATTCCCTTATCACTTGGCCTTTGTCCCGTTGAGCCCGATCACGGCATGGCGCGCTGCAGCCCGCGAGCAAATGGGCTATGAGGCGCGACGGCGGAACTATAGGCTGGTGCGCACGGCCCCTTTCGGGGTCCGTGCATTGCTGCGGACGCATCTTTTGGGGAGGAAAACGTGTCACAGCCCGATCCGGGGAGCCAGGCAGAAGGGGAACCCCAGCAACCAGGCGCCCAACAACCAGGCGGCCAGCCCCAGTGGGGCGCGCAGCCGCCGTGGGCCGCACCGCAACCAGGCGCGCAGCCGCAGTGGGGCGCGCAGCCGCAGTGGGGCGCGCAGCCGCAGTATCCGGGGCAATCCTGGGGCGCGCCGATCGATCCGCGCTGGCCGGCGGGCGGTCCGCCGCCCCATGGCCAGCCCCGCTATGTCGCTCCCCCGAAACCCGGAATCGTGCCCCTCCGGCCGCTCTTCTTCGGTGAGATCATGGACGGCGCCTTCCAGACCATCCGCCGGAACGCCAAAACCATGTTCGGCTCCGCCCTTATTGTCCAGGCAATCTCCGGCGCATTGAGCGAAGTGGCCGCGCTGGGCATGCTCGGGATGGTCCAACCTCCCGTAGGAGGATTCACTAGCCAAGACGAGGCGATGCGGTATCTTGGCCCGGTCTTTGGCGCCACTGTCGGGATTATGGGAGTCTCCTTGCTCACCATGGTGCTCGCAGCCATCCTTCAGGGCGTCATGGCCATCCCCGTCGCCAGGTCCGCATTGAACCGGCCCACGGGGTTCAAGCAAATGTGGTCCCTGGCCCGTTCGCGTCTCTGGCCCTTGGTAGGCTTTGCCTCCCTCCTCCTTGCTGGATCATTGCTTTTCTTCCTGGTCCTGTTCTTGCTGGCCGTCCTCATCGTGACCGGGTTGGGACCGCTCGGCGTGCCAGTGCTTCTCCCATTGGGATTCGGCGCCGCCGTCGTATACGCCTGGACCTACACGAAGCTGTTGGTGGCCCCGGCCGCCATCACGATAGAAGAGCTCGGCGTCTTTGCCGGGCTCCGGCGCTCATGGACGCTGACGAGCCGGAATTGGTGGCGGATCTTCGGAATCACGCTGCTTGTGGCCTTCATGGTGGGGATCATCGGTTCGATCATCCAGATTCCCCTGGGCTTGGCGTCCGGTGGAATTAACTCCGTGTTCGCACCCCATGCCGGCGCCTCGCAAGTGACGACGACGGCGATTGTCCTGGCGGTGGTTTCGCTGGTCGTGGGGATTCTCGTCAGTGCGGTCGGCTTCGCCTTCCAAACCTCTGTGGCAGCCCTGATCTACATGGACCTGAGGATGCGGCGTGACGGACTGGACGTGGAGCTCCTGCGGCTTCTGGAGACGGGAGAAGATCCCGACGGCGTTCCGGGGCGGCGGGGGGCACGGCAAGCCGTCGCGCAACCCTGGCCGCCGAACACCGGTCAGGGTTTCCCCAGAGGATGATCCCGGCATCGGCGCCCTTCGCCTTTCTTTTCGCCGCCTCTGAGCCTCCCGTCGATCCCGATCGCGGCGAGGCCCAGCGGTGGGCGGTCGAGGAACTGTCCAAGCCGCAATACGCATCGGCCAAACCCAGTTGGCTGGCTGAGATTTGGAATCAGTTCGTCGACTGGCTCCGCTCCTTGAACGGCGATTCCATCGGCGGAGCAAATATCGGCGTGCCGCTGATCGGTGCCCTGGCCGTCGTTCTCATTGTGGTTGCCGTGATAGTTGTCAGGCCGAGGCTCAACGCCCGGAAGAAGACGTCTGCGGAGGTTTTCGACGGTGACCCGGCAATTGATGCCGACGCGTTCCGCGCCCGGGCATCTGCGGCGGCAAGCCGTGAGGACTGGGAAACGGCCGTCGTCGAACAGTTCCGCGCTGTGGTTCGCTCTGCGGAGGACCGGGCAGTTATTGATGTCCAGGCTGGCCGGACCGCGGACGAGGCGGCCGCTCAATTGGGGCGCGCGTTCGGCGCGGCCGGTTCGCGGCTTGAGGAAGCGGCCAGGATCTTCGATGGCGTGAAATACGGGAAGGCAACCGCCACCGCTTCCGACCATGCTGCCGTGCTGGCATTGGACACCCGGCTACCGGCCATGAAACCTGATTCCGCCGGGCAGTCCGCCAACGGTTTCGCGGTGCCGCGATGACAGCCGGCCCGAAGACAAGCCGCCCCGGCAAAGCCACGCTCCCCGGGTCGGCGCAGTTGCGGGGTTGGTTGCGCCGCCATATGGCCTGGATCATCATCGGGGCCATCGTCGCGGTCCTGGGCTCTGTCACCGTGGCCCAATCGCCCGCGAACACGGAGAGGGTACCCCTCTCTGCCCGCAATCCGGCCCCGGATGGTGCCATGGCCGCGGCCGAAATCCTTCGGCGGCACGGAGTCACGGTCACGGAATCCGATTCGCTCGCGACGACAACCTCGCTGCTGGCCGGGAAACCGCGCGCCACCGTCTTGTTGTATGACCGCAATGGCTATCTCGATTCCGCCCAGTTGCACAGTTTGCTGCAATCAGCCGCCCGCGTCGTGGTCGTGGCCCCCGGCTTCCGAACCCTGACCGGGCTGAACCGCGAGATCCATAACGCCGGGGTGGTTCCCAACGGGACGTCAACGCTGGAAGCGGGGTGCGGGCAGGCTGATCCACTTGCTGCGGGGCGTGTCTCAGGAAGGGGCGCATTGCTTTACACAGGAGCGGCTGTGACCTGCTACCGGCCTAGCACTAACGACGGCGGCATGTACGCGGCCAGCGCGGACGGCCGGCTGGTGGTTCTCGGCAGCACAGCCCTGCTCAGCAACGATCTCCTCCAAGTGGAGGGCAACGCCGCATTGACCCTCCGGACCCTAGGGCCAACGCCGGATCTCGTCTGGTATCTACCGGGCCTCGGGGACGTCCCGAAAGACGACGGACCGCCCACGCTGAACGAATTGGCGCCACCGTGGGTTGGCTTCCTGGGATTGTGGTCGGCGGTGCTCGCGTTGCTCGCTGTGCTGTGGCGGGGCAGGCGGCTTGGTCCGCTCGTGTTCGAGCCGCTGCCAGTGGTGGTCAAAGCTGTAGAGACCGCCGAAGGCCGAGCCCGTCTCTACCAGGATTCCCGTGCTGTCGACCAGGCAGCCGACAACCTCCGGGCCGGGACGTTGACGAGGCTTGCCAGGCACTTCCGGCTCGGCTCCGAGTCCGGCGCAAATGCCGTCCTCGATGCCGTGTCCCGAAAGATCAACCGGCCGGCACAGGAGCTGCGGATGTTGCTGCTGGACCACCGGCCGCGCACCGAATCAGAACTGGTCCAATGGGCACAAAGCATCGAAAAACTCGAGCAGGAGGCAACAGCCCCATGAACAATCCGCCACTGAACAATCCGCCACTGAGCCATCAAGCAACGAACAATCCGCCAATGAACAATCAAGCAGTGGGCAATCGAGCAGACAGCTTCAGCGACGGCAACTATGACTACCCCGGAGGACCGTCGTCGCAGGGGCAGCCAGTGCAGGCACCTGCCCCGTCCGACCCTGCCCGCAAAGCCTTGTTGGACGTCCGTCACGAAGTAGGCAAGGCCGTCGTCGGACAGGATGCAACGGTGACCGGCATGCTTATCGCGCTGCTCTGCGGGGGCCACGTACTGCTTGAGGGGGTTCCGGGCGTTGCCAAAACCCTGCTTGTGCGTGCCTTGTCCACGGCGCTGAGCCTGGATACGAAGCGCGTCCAATTCACTCCGGACCTCATGCCGGGTGACGTCACTGGCTCGCTCGTCTACGACACGCACACCTCGGAATTCACCTTCCGTGAAGGACCGGTGTTCACCAACATCATGCTGGCGGACGAAATCAACCGAACGCCGCCCAAGACCCAGGCTTCGCTGCTGGAAGCCATGGAGGAGCGCCAGGTATCCGTGGACGGATTCTCGCGGCCCCTGCCGTCGCCGTTCATTGTTGCCGCCACCCAGAACCCCGTCGAGTACGAGGGCACCTATCCCCTGCCCGAGGCCCAACTGGACCGCTTCCTCCTCAAGCTCTCCATGCCGCTGCCCGGACGTGCCGAAGAGATCGAGGTGATCCGCAGGCACTCGGAGGGTTTTGATCCGCGCAATTTGCAGGCTGCGGGAGTCAGGCCGGTGGCAGGCGCCGCCGAACTAAAAAATGCCCGCGACGCGGTGGCCGAAGTGACAGTGGCCCCCGAAATCCTCGGCTACATTGTGGACGTCGTGCGGGCGACGCGGGCGGCGCCGTCGTTCCAGCTGGGCGTCTCCCCGCGTGGCGCCACGGCGCTGCTGAACACCTCGCGTGCCTGGGCATGGTTGTCCGGACGCAACTTCGTCACCCCCGACGACGTCAAAGCACTCTCCCTGCCGTGTTTGAGGCACCGTGTGGCGCTTCGACCCGAAGCTCAGATGGACGGTGTGCACGTGGATGATGTCCTCGGCAGCATCCTGGCTTCTGTTCCCGTGCCGCGCTGATTGGCCGCGCCTCATGACTCTCTACTTCGGGCGGCCCTGAATGGCGATCACAGGCCGCTTTGTGCTTCTGGTCTTCGCCGCATTGGCCCCGTTGCTGCTGTTTCCCGCCTGGAGTACGGTCCTCCTCGCCTCCGCCGTGCTGCTGGCCCTCGTGGTGTCCGATCTCCTGCTGGCCGCGTCGCCGGCCAAGATCGCCCTGCAGCGGAAAGAGCCCGGGAATGTCACCCTGCACGCCGAAGCGGAATCCGTTCTGACACTGGAAAACGGCAACCGGCGGACGTTCCGCGGAATGGTGCGTGATGCCTGGCAGCCCTCCGCGGGGACGGTCGCCCCGGTCCAGCGCGTCGAAATCCCGGCTGGTGAGCGGCGGCGAATGTCGGTAGCGCTGAGGCCGACACGGCGCGGCGACCTGACGGCACCGCATGTCACTCTGCGTTCCTTCGGCCCGCTTGGCCTGGCTGCCAGGCAACGTACCGTGGCCCTTCCCGGCCGTCTTCGCGTCCTGCCGCCGTTCCATTCCAAGCGGCATCTGCCGTCCAAGCTGCGGAAACTCCGGGAGCTCGACGGCAAGGCGGCTGTGCAGATCCGCGGGGCCGGCACGGAGTTCGATTCCCTCCGTGACTACGTCAGGGGCGACGACGTGCGCTCCATCGACTGGCGGGCAACCGCCCGGCGCACCGCCGTCGTCGTCCGGACCTGGCGACCCGAACGGGACCGCCGCGTCGTGATTATGCTCGACACCTCGCGCACGGCGGCAGCCCGGATCGACGACGAGCCCCGCCTGGACACCGGGATGGAGGCCGCTCTCCTGCTGGCAGTGCTGGCTGAGCGAGGCGGAGACCGCGTGGACTTCTTCGCCTTCGACAGGCGCGTCCGCGGGCGCGTCGATTCAGCGGCAAAAGGCAATCTCCTCGGCTCCTTGGTCCAGGCCATGGCTCCGCTTGAGGCGGAGCTCATCGAGATGGACTGGGCCCAGGTCCCGGCCCAGGTACGGGCCGTTTCCGCGCACCGTTCCCTCGTGGTCCTGTTGACCTCGCTCGACAGCGGCGCCCCCGAAGAAGGGCTCATACCCTTGGTGGCGCAACTCGTGCGGCAGCACGTCGTGCTGATTGGATCGGTCCGGGACCCCTTGCTGGGGAGAATGAAGGAAGAACGCACGACGGCGAGCCAGGTCTTCCGTGCCTCGGCCGCCGAACGTGCCCTGCTGGACCGTGAGGCCGTCGGCGCCCAATTGCGCCAGCTTGGCGCGGAGGTCGTCGACGCCGAGCCGTTGGAACTGCCGCCGCTCTTGGCGGACGCCTACATTCGGCTGAAGGCTGCCGGCCGCTTGTAGCCTAGCAACGCGCCGAGTCCAGATACCAACAACCCGGAATCCGAGGAAAGCACATGAGCACACCCATCTACGAGTTGGCGTTGGGCAGCAAGTTCCGCCAGTTGCAGCCTGAGCTCCAGGACTATTTCTCCCTTGCCCCTGGCTCGGGGTCCTACGGAATCGGCGAGGGCGTCTTCGACGTGGTTGGTTGCCGGCAGAAGTGGCTCCGCCCCCTCCTCGCCGCGGTTGCAGCGGAACAGGCCTTCTTCCCCGAGTACGGCGAAAGCGTCCCGTTCCGCATCGAAAACCACGCGCACCTCGATCCGTTCGGACGGTCCAGCCTGACGGCCCGGCGTGAAATTTTCTTTCCCGGGCGAACCCGGTTGTTCCACGACACGACTGTCGCGGAGACTACCAGCGACGGCGGCACCCGCCTGGTGGACTATGTGGGCCGGTACCGCAGGCTTGCCACGGCATTGGATCTGGATGTCACGCCGGAAGGGCGGCTTCGCGGCGTCTCGCGTGCCTCGCGTTTATTCCTGGGTCCGCTGAGGCTCGCTTTGCCGGCTTCCCTTGACGCGAAGGCCTACGCGGAGCAGTGGTGGGATGAGGAAGCCGGCAAGCATCGGATCCAGGTGAAGGTGCTTCAGCCGCACATTGGACTGGTCCTGGTCTACGCCGGCTCCTTCGACTACCGTTTGGCGCCGTCGCTGCCCGCGACGGATGGTGCCGCGCCTGCGCGGACCGCCACCTCCGCCGTCGGGCTCCCCCGTTATGCCGAGCCGGACCGCTGGGAACGCCGCGTCTAGAAGGGGCCGGACGGCGGGCTAGCCGAGCGCGAGCTGGTTGAGGCCGTCCGCAATCTGGGTCAAGCGGTTCAGAACCTCTTTAGCCCCCGACGGCGAGAATCCGGCCAGCCCGTCCGACGGCGTGACACGCACAGCCCCGAGGCTCGACGCCGGCAGGCCGAGTTGGCGCCACGGCCGCCAGACGGTGTCCACAAGCTCGGCGGTGCGTGGCAGGGTTGCCTGTGGGTTCTCTACGGGCAGGGCGCCGGCCCACAAGCGTTTGCCCGCTTCCACCGCGGTGGCAATCTGTTCCCATTGGCGCGTGGTGAGCGCTTTGAGTGGAAGGGCGATACCGTCGGCTCCCGAAGAGAGGATCTGCTGGATCGGGGCTTCGATTTCCGGGACGGACACCACGGTTTCCGCCACTCCTGCGGCCCGCAGCGCGTCGATCACCAACCGCCACGCGCCCGTGACCTCCTCGCCCGGGATGGAGCGCAGGGTACGGTAGCCGCTCGCCGTGGGAATGGTGCCGGCCAATACGGAAGAAATGTCCGGTTCGTCGAGCTGGACCACTATCGCCGCGCCCGGCACGGCCGCCTTGACCTGGGACACGTGCCCGGCGACGCCGGCGGCCAAGGACTCCGCAATGTCCCTGCGGGCGCCGTAGTCAAGGAGGGCGCGCTCCCCGTTATGCAAGTAGAGTCCCGCCGCGAGGCTCAGGGGGCCCCGCAACTGGATCTTCAGCGCCCCGGCGGAGGATTCTTCCAAACCCGCAACGTCGGCCAGGACGTTGATGTCCGTGGCGAGGGCGGATTTCGCACGCCGCAGGTCTTTCCCCGGACGGTCGACCAGGCGCCAGCCGTGCGGCTGCACATCGATGGCCAACTCGACCAGGAGGGATGCCGTCCTGCCGAGGGCATCTGAGCCGACGCCGCGGTCCGGAAGTTCGGCCAGGAACGGCAAGTGCGGGCTGCCCAGCTCGCCGCGGATGATCCGGGCTGCCTCAGCAGGATCCGTTCCCGGCCACGGACCCAACGCCGTGGCGCTGACCTGGTTCTGCGCGGTTTCGACAGCCACGTGCTCAGGCCTGCGCGATGGAAGCCTGGTGGCCTTCGGCGATTGCCTCGTGGTGCCGGATGACCTCACTGATGATGAAATTCAGGAACTTCTCGGCGAAGGCAGGATCGAGGTTCGCCTCTTCGGCGAGCCGGCGGAGCCGCGCAATCTGGGCGGACTCGCGTCCCGGGTCACCGGCAGGAAGTTTGTGGGTCGCCTTCAGGACGCCCACCTTCTGGGTGGCCTTGAAGCGTTCCGCGAGGAGGAAGACGAGGGTGGCGTCGATGTTGTCGATGCTGGAGCGGATGGAGAGCAACTCGTCCATGACGGCCGGGTCCACGCGGCCGGCGAGGGAGCTGGCGGAAGGATCGAAGGAGTCGGCGTCGGGGAGGGCGTGGTTCTGCTCGGTCATTCCTCCAGTCTAGGGTGTGCCGGCCGGGCCTTGAGGGGCAGAATGGGCATGTCCGCGCCGATGATAAGGAGAGCACGCATGAAAATCGCAGTTCTTGGCACCGGAATGGTGGGGCATACTCTGGCCGGCAAGTTGGTGGCGGTCGGCCACGAGGTCATGATGGGTTCCCGGGAGGCAGGCAATCCTAAGGGGACTGAGTGGGCGGCGCAGGCAGGTCCGGGAGCAAGCTCCGGTTCCTTCGCGCAGGCGGCAGCAATGGCCGAGGTCGTGGTCAACGCGACCCCCGGCATGGTCTCGCTCGCTGCGTTGAGTGAAGCCGGGGCAGCGAACCTGGCCGGCAAGGTCCTGGTGGACGTGTCCAACCCGCTGGACTTTTCTGCCGGTTTCCCGCCGACGCTCTCCGTCTGCAATACCGACAGCATTGCCGAAACCATCCAGCGTTCCTTCCCCGAGGCCCGCGTGGTCAAGGCCCTGAACACCTTGGAGGCGCCGCTGATGGTTGACCCGCTCAGGCTTGCCAATGGTGCCCATGACGTCTTCGTGGCGGGGAACGACGACGAGGCGAAGGCCACCGTCGTCGCGCTCCTGCGGGAATTCGGCTGGCTCCCGGAACACGTCCACGACCTGGGCGGGCTCGACGTCGCCCGCGGCCTTGAAATGTGGATGCCGCTGTGGCTACGGATCTTCATGCGCCAGCCAAAGGACAAACTCTTCAACATCAGCATCGTGTCCGAATAGCCGTGCCGATCCACAGTGGCGCATGCCCGCCCTTCGCGGAGAAGGGCGGGCATGTCCGTTCTTGCAGATCGCGGCTTGGCTGACGGGCTAAATGCCCAGCAGCGCGCGGTTCTCTTCCCGGCGTCGGGCCTGTTCTTCGGGGTCCGGCACCGGCAAGGAGGCGATGAGCTTGCGTGTGTAGTCGTGCTGGGGGTTGCCCATGATCTGGCTGCCGATCCCCTGCTCCACGAGCTGGCCCTTGTACAACACGCCCACCCAATGGGAGAGGATGTCCACGACGGCGAGGTCGTGGCTGATGAACAGCGCTGCAAAACCGAACTCTTCCTGGATGTCCTTGAACAGCTCCAGGACCTTTGCCTGGACGGAAACGTCGAGGGCCGAGGTCGGCTCGTCGGCGATCAGGAGGCGCGGGTTGAGCGCGAGCGAACGCGCCAGCGAGGCGCGTTGGCGCTGCCCGCCGGAGAGCTCGTGCGGGAAGCGTTCAGCGTACGACGCCGGCAGCTGCACCGATTCGAGCAACTGCGCCACGCGCAGGCGTGCTTGAGCCGGGCTGGGGTGGGTATGGATCAGCAGCGGTTCCGCTACGCACTCACCGATGGTCAGATGGGGGTTGAACGAGGCGGCCGGGTCCTGGAAGACAAAGCCGATGTCCTTGCGCAGCGGCTTGAACGTGTGTTCCTTGAAGCCGAGCATTTCGTAGCCGAGGACCTTGAGGCTGCCCCCGGTTGCCCTGTTGAGGCCTGCGATGGCGCGGCCGATGGTGGACTTGCCGGAACCGGACTCGCCGACCAGGCCAAAGACCTCGTTTTCGGAGACCGTGAAGCTGACGTTGTCCACGGCCTTGAACCCCGGCTTGCCGAGGCGGCCCGGATACTCGATGGTGAGGTTCTTTGCCTCAACCAGGATCTTCCCAGTTTGGTGCAACCGTTCGGTGGCCCCCTCGGACGCTGAGTTGCGGCCGAGGTGCGGCACGGCGGCCAGCAGCTTCTTGGTGTAATCCTGCTTGGGCTCGGCGAACAGGACCCTGGCGGTTGCCTCTTCGACGACGTCGCCTTGGTACATGACAACGACGCGGTCGGCCAGGTCGGCCACGACACCCATGTTGTGCGTGATGAGCACAATCGAGGTGCCGTACTTGTCGCGCAGGTCCCGGAGCAACTGAAGGATCTCGGCCTGGACAGTGACGTCCAAGGCCGTGGTCGGTTCGTCCGCCACGATCAACCCCGGGTTCAAGGCGAGCGCAGCCGCGATGACGACACGCTGCTTCTGGCCACCGGAGAGCTGGTGGGGATAGTAGTTGACGCGGGTTTCGGGATCGGGGATCCCCACTTTCCGCAGGGCTTCGGTGGCCCGCTTCTTGGCTTCCTTGGCCGAGATGCGGTGTCCGTCCGAGGCATGGGCCCTGATGCCTTCGGCGATCTGCCAGCCGACCGTGAACACCGGATTCAAGGCCGTTGACGGTTCCTGGAAGACCATTGCCACGTCGCGGCCGCGGATCTTGCGCAGTTTGGAGGCACTGACGCTGATGACGTTGTTGCCGTTGATCAGAACGGCTCCCGAGCTGATGGCCGTTTCAGGGAGCAGGCCGAGGATGGTCTTGGCCGTGACAGTCTTGCCGGATCCCGACTCCCCTACGATCGCCAGCACTTCGCCGGCTTTGACCTCGAGGCTGACGTCCTTGACCGCGTAGACGTCGCCGCTGTCGGTGGCAAAGGTGACTTTGAGCCGTTCGATGTCCAGGACGGGCTGCCCGGATGGCAGCGGCTGGTCCGAAATGTTGCCGATGTTGGTGGTCATGCCATACCTGCTTCTGGGCTGCCTGATTCCGGTTTGGGAGCGGTGGTGGCCCTTGTGTTCGTGCCGTCGGTTCCTGCCGCGGCCTTGGAGCGGGAGGCCTTGCCTCCGGCACGCTTGCGGCCGCGTAGGCGGGGATCGTTGAGATCGTTGATGCTTTCGCCGACCAAGGTCAGCCCCAGCACTGTGAGGACGATTGCGATACCGGGGAAGACTCCTGTCCACCAAATGCCGGAGGACGCGTCGGCCATGGCCTTGTTGAGGTCGAAGCCCCACTCTGCGGCCGAGGACGGTTCAATGCCGAAGCCCAGGAAGCCAAGGCCGGCAAGGGTCAGGATCGCCTCGGAGGCGTTCAGGGTGAACATCAGCGGAAGCGTCCTCGTGGCGTTCTTGAAGATATGCCGGGTGATGATCCGGACGCTGGACGCGCCCAGGACCATGGCCGACTCCACGAACGGCTCTGCCTTGAGCCTGATGGTTTCGGCCCGGATCACCCGGAAATACTGCGGAACGAACACGACGGTGATCGAGAAGGCGCAGGCGAAGATTCCGCCCCAGAAGCTCGACTGGCCGCGGCTGATGACGATCGACATGACGATCGCCAGGAGCAGGGAAGGAAAGGCATAAATGGCATCGGCGATGACTACAAGCACCCGGTCCAGCCACCCGCCGAAGTAACCACTGAGCAGGCCCAGCGCCACGCCGAGGAAGATGGACATCACCACTGCGACGACGATCACGGTCACGGCGGTCTGTGAACCCCACAGGACGCGGGAGAGAACGTCATAGCCGCCAACTGTGGTCCCGAGCAGGTGCTTGCTGCTGGGGGCCTCCTGGGTCGGGAACGATCCGGAAGCGTCACTCAGTTGGGAATAGCCGTACGGTGCGATGAGCGGCGCGAGCACCGTCGAGAGAAGGAAGATCCCGGTCAGCACAAGCCCGGTGATGAGCATGCCCCGCTGGAGGCCAACGCTCTTCTTGACGTGGGAAATGACAGGAAGTCCGGACAGGAAGGATTTCTTCCGTCCTGAAATTGTTGCAGTGCTCATGTCAGTACCTCACTCGCGGGTCGATCAGCGCGGCGACGACGTCCACGACGAAGTTGGTAAATGCGACGATGACGGCCAGCAGCACCACGATGCCCTGGACCGCCACGAAGTCCCTCGCGTTCAGGTATTGGACCAGCTGGTAGCCAAGTCCCTTCCATTCGAAGGTGGTCTCGGTGAGCACGGCTCCGCCGAGCATCAGGGCGATTTGCAAGCCCATGACGGTGATGATGGGGATGAGCGCCGGCTTGTAGGCGTGCTTCGTCACGAGCCGGAACTCGCTGACGCCGCGGGAACGGCCGGCCTCGACGTAATCCTTGCCCAGCGTTCCGATGACGTTGGTCCGCACGAGGCGCAGGAAGACACCGGCGGTCAGGAGACCCAGGGCAATAGCGGGAAGCACCGCGTGCGAGACGACGTCGCCGAGAGCGGTGAAATTGCCGCTGCGCAGCGCGTCGAGCCAATAAATGCCGGTGGGAGCAGCCAGTTGGCCCATGGTCAGCTCAGTGCGGGTGGACACCCGCCCGGCCACCGGGAGCCATCCTAGCCACACCGAGAACGTCAGCTTGAGCAGGAGTCCGGAGAAGAAGACCGGAGTGGCATAGCAGAGGATGGCAAAGCAGCGCAGGAAGGCGTCTGTCGCCTTGTCGCGCCGTTGCGCGGCGATCATGCCCAGCGGGATCCCGACCGCGAGAGCCACGATCAGTGCGTTGATGGACAGCTCGAGGGTGGCCGCGCCGAAGGTCGACAGCATTTCGACGACGGGGCGCCGGTCCGTGATCGTGGTGCCGAAGTTACCGGTGACCAACTGGCCCAGGTATTCGAAGTACTGGATGATGATCGGCCGGTCGTAACCGGCGTCGTGGATTCGCTGCGCCAGGACATCCGGGGGAAGCCGGCCGCCCTGCGCTGCGGTGATGGGATCTCCGATGACCCGCATGAGGAAGAAAACCAGAGTCACGAGGATGAAGATCGTTGGAATGATCAGGAAGAACCTGACCACGATGTACCTGCCGAGACCCCCGCCCGCTGATTTACTCTTGGGAGCGACCGCGTCCGGTTCGACGTCGGGCACCTCTATAAGTGTTGTCATTGCTACCTAAAGTCCATTGCCCGCGGATCGCGCGGGGTTTTGCTCAAATGAGGGGCAATCAGCAATAAGGGGAGGCAAAGCACCTGTTGGCACCCGCCTCCCCCTACCGGCTGCTTACTTTGAAATAGTTCCCAACCGGAACTTGAAGGAAGCGTCAAGCGTCTTGTCGACGCCGTTCACGCCCTTTGCCGAGATGGCAACCTGGGCACCCTGGAGCAGCGGCAAAGTGGAAATGTCCTTTGCCAGAGCGTTCTGGGCGTCCTTGATGGTGGATTCGCGAGCCGACTTGTCCGTGGTGGTCAGCTGCTTGTTGATCAGGTCGGTCACGGCCTGGTCGTTGAAGTGGTTCTTCAAGAAGCCGCCGTTCGGGAAGAACGGGGTCAAGTAGTTGTCGGGGTCGCTGAAGTCAGGGAACCAACCAAACTGGAACAGCGGGTACTCGTCCGCACGGCTGGCCTTGCTGTAGGTCACCCATTCGGTGGACTGCAGGTTCACCTTGAAGAGGCCCGACTTCTCAAGCTGGTCCTTGATCATGGCGTACTCGTCGCCCGAGGACTTGCCGTAGTGGTCCGGGTTGTACTGGAGGTTCAACGTCACGACGTCCTTGACGCCGGCATCGGACAGAACCTTCTTGGCTTTGTCCAGGCTCGGCTTTCCGTTGTCGCCGTAAGCGTCCTTGAACGACTCGTTGGCGCCCAGGAAGCCACTGGGGACGTTGGAGTACAACGGCAGGTATGTGCCCTTGTAGACCTGGTCCGCGATTGCCTGGCGGTCAACGAGGTTGGCGATCGCCTGGCGCACGGCAAGTGCCTTGGCCGGGTCGGCACCGGCTGCCTTGGCGCCGAACGGCATGGTGTTGAAGTTGAACGTGATGTAGCGGATCTCGCCGCCGGGACCAACGTTGACCTTGACCTTCGAGTCCTTCTTGAGGTCGTCGACGTCGGTGGCGCTGAGGCTTCGGTTCGCAACGTCGATGTTGCCCTGCTGGATGTCCAGCTTCATGTTGGTCGGCTCAGCGTAGTACTTGATCGTGGCGGCGTCGTTGGCCGGCTTACCCAGGACACCCTGGTAGTCAGCGTAGGCCTTGAGGCTGATGAGCTCGTTCTTCTTGTAGCTGTCGATCGTGTACTGGCCATAGAACGCCTTGGCCTTGATGATGTCGTCATCCGAAAGCAGTTTGTCGGCTGGGAAGACCTGGTGGTCCACAATCGGCGCGGCCGGGCTGCTGAGGATCTGCGGGAACGTCTGGTCGTTGGCGAGCTTCAGCTTGAAAACGGCCGTGTTGGCGTCCGGAGTCGTGACGCTGTCCAGGTTTTCGAGCAGGCTTGCAGGACCAGCGGGGTCGTTGATCTTGAGCTGCCGGTCGAACGAAAACTTGACGTCGGTGGAGTCCAGCGTGTGGCCATTGGCCCACTTGAGTCCGGGCTTCAGCTTGACGGTGTACTCGGTGGGCGACGTGAACGACGCCGACGCTGCCAGGTCCGGAACGGGGTCAGCGCTTCCCGGCTTCGAGTTGAGGAGGAAGGAATAGACCTGGTTCATCACCATGAAGGAACCGTTGTCGTACGAACCGGCGGGATCGAGTGCAGTCACCTTATCGGTGGTGCCGTAAGCGATCGGACCGCTGGCAGCTGAGGAAGCTGAACCGCCGCCGCCCGCCGGGCCCGTGCAGGCCGTCAAAGCGAATACGGAGATGCCCGCGAACGCGATAGCGCTTCGCAAGGCGTTTTTGTTCAATGCCATCAGTGAACTTTCTGTTCGATGGATACGGCGAACCGCCGTGGGTAATTTGATCGGAGCACGTACTCCTGACTCCACGATTCAACCAGAAGGTTTTTTGGTGAAACGTTTGATTTTGTGAGTTGAGACACAAAATTTACTTTTCTTTTGACGCGAACTCGGCTAGTAGGTCCGCCGCAGGCTGCTCGGAACGTTACTGGGAGGAGGCTGTTAGCGCTAACAGTATTTAGCGCTCACAGTTCACGGGCGGCCTTCGCCGCTGCGGCGTTGGCCGGGTCTAGAGTTCTGCGCGCTGGCGGGACCGGGCGGCGTCGATGGTTGCCTGGCCCAGGACGCGGGTGCCTTGGTACAGCACGATGGTCTGCCCGGGGGCCACGCCGCGGAGCGGATCGACAAGGGTCACCACGAGGCCTTCGCGCGCGATGCCGGCGTCATCGACGTGCCGCTCGACAAATGCCTTGGCGGGAACGGGATCGCCATGGGCGCGGACCTGGGCATAGCAGTCGAATTCGGCGCCGGTAGCCACCTCGGCGATAGGCAGGCCAGCCCAGGACACCTTGATTCCGCGGATCTCGTCGATGGCCAGCAGTGCTTCGGGGCCGACGACCACCTTGTTTTCCTTGGGCCGGATTTCCAGCACGAAGCGCGGCTTGCCGTCCGCGGCAGGAGTGCCCAGCTTGAGGCCGCGGCGCTGGCCGACGGTGAAGGCATTGGCTCCCGGGTGCTCCCCTACCTTGGTTCCGGCCTCATCCACGATGTCGCCGGTGGTCATGTCGATCTTCTCGGCGAGCCAGCCGGCGGTATCGCCGTCCGGGATGAAGCAGATGTCGTGGCTGTCCGGCTTGTTCGCGACGGACAGGCCGCGGCGCTCCGCCTCTGCGCGGACCTCGGCCTTGGAGGGAGTCTCTGCCAGCGGGAACATGGAGTGCTTGAGCTGTTCGTGGGTCAGCACACCGAGCACGTAGCTTTGGTCCTTGGCCCAATCGGCCGCGCGGTGGAGTTCAGGATTGCCGTCGGCGTCCTGGATGACCTTGGCGTAGTGGCCGGTGCAGACCGCGTCGAACCCCAGGGCGATGGCCTTCTCCAACAAAGCGGCGAACTTGATCCGCTCGTTGCAGCGCATGCACGGATTGGGAGTGCGGCCCGCGGCATACTCGTCGATGAAGTCCTGGACAACGTCTTCCTTGAAGCGCTCCGAGAAGTCCCAGACATAGTAGGGAATCCCCAGCACGTCGCAGGCGCGCCAGGCATCGCGGGAATCCTCGATGGTGCAGCAGCCGCGGCTGCCCGTGCGCAGTGTTCCAGGCATGCGGGACAGCGCCAAGTGGACGCCAACGACGTCGTGCCCTGCCTCGACGGCGCGGGCGGCGGCAACGGCGGAGTCGACTCCGCCGCTCATGGCTGCAAGAACTCGCATGCTGGCTTTCTGTTGGTGTTGGGGAGAAGAATTGCGGCTGAAGAGACTAAGCGCGCCCAACTATTCTAGCGCCCGCGGGAATCCGCCCCAAAAATGCCTTGACCACCGTCCCGGACGATTCTAAAGTCAAAACAAACAGTTTTAGATTGCGGCTGCGCGCTTAAGCACACGCAGGCTGCCCACGCGAACCGCCCACGCCCCGCGAATCGAGTCACCATGGACACCGAATACATCCTTATCGCAGGCGGCGGGCTGGCCGGCGCCACGGCAGCGAAGACCCTGCGCTCCGAAGGCTTCCAGGGACGCATCACCGTGGCCTGCGCGGAGAATGAACAGCCCTACTTGCGCCCTCCGCTCTCCAAGGAGTTCCTCCTGGGCAAAGCCGGCGAGGATGCCGTCCTGGTGCTGGCGGCCGGCTGGTACCGGGAGAACGACGTCGAACTCCTCCTTGGCGACGCGGTCGCAACCGCCGATCCTGCCGCCCACACGGCACAATTGGGATCAGGAGCCGAGCTGCAGTTCAGCAAGCTCCTGATCGCCACGGGGGCGCAGCCGCGCCGGATTCCGCTCCCCGGTTCCGATCTTGCCGGTGTCATGACGTTCCGGACATTCAATGATTCGCGCAGGCTCAACGAAGAGCTGTCCGGCGGAGGCCGGAATGTCGTGATGATCGGCTCGGGTTGGATCGGCATGGAGCTTGCCGCGGCCGCGAGCAGCTACGGCAACAACGTGACCCTGCTGGGACTGGAAGACGTGCCGCTGAGCATGGCCATCGGCCCCGAACTGGGCGGCTTCTTCCGCAAGCTGCACGAAAAGCACGGCGTGAAGTTCAGGCTCCCCGCGAGCGCCGCGGAAATCAGCGGCACTGGCGGAAAAGCCGGCGCCGTCGTCACCGATTCCGCCGAGGTCCTTCCTGCCGACCTCGTAGTAATGGCCGTCGGAGTGGTTCCGGACACGGCCCTGGCCGAAGCCGCCGGACTGGATATCCGCAACGGGATCGTGGTGGACTCGTCGCTCAGGACCAGCAGTCCGGACGTGTACGCGGCCGGCGATGTCGCCAACGCCCTGCACCCCTTCACCGGCGACCACCACCGCAGCGAACACTGGTCCAACGCCCTCAACGGCGGGAAAGTCGCGGCCAAGGCGATGTTGGGACAGGACGCGATGCTGGACGTGGTCCCCTATTTCTATACGGACCAGTTCGACGTCTCGATGGAGTACTGGGGATACCCCACGCTCGCGGCGGGTTCCGCACCCGTGATCCGTGGCACGTTGGAGGACATCAGCTTCCTGGCCTTCTGGCTACGGGACGGCGCCGTCGTCGCGGGCATGAGCGTCAACCAGCAACGGGTCCAGAAGCCGGTCAAGGCACTCATTTCGGGGCGCATCCAGGTAGACGTGGACCGCCTGGCTGATCCTGCCGTTCCACTGGATCAGTTGTTGCCCGGGACCTGATCGCCTGCCGGGCCGCCGGCAGAGCCGCCGTGGCTCCGGGCCACCGTGGCGGCGGTCTGGATGCTGGACTCGTGACCGGCCATGCCGGCAAGCTTCGCCCGGGCATACGCGTCCGGGAGAGCCTTGAGCAGGGCGTCGACGTCGGCGTCGTTTGAAGAGTGCCCTAGGCTGAACCGCTGTGCCCCGCGGGCGGTGGCCTCATCCAACCCCATGGCAAGCAAGACGTGCGAGGGCCTGGGGACTCCCGCTGTGCAGGCGGATCCGGTGGATGATTCGATGCCCGCGAGATCCAGGAGGAAGAGCAAGGAATCGCCTTCACAGCCGGGGAAGGTGAAATGCGCGTTGCCGGGGAGCCGGGCGTCGCCGGTTGCTCCGCGCAATACTGCCTCCGGAATGGCAACCTTGACGCCGTCGATGATCCGGTCCCTTAACGCGCTGATCCGCTCGCGCTCTACCGGCAGGTTTTGAGCAACCGACTCCGCTGCGGCGGCGAACGCCGCGATCGACGCCGTGTCCAGGGTTCCCGAGCGGACATCACGCTCCTGCCCGCCTCCGTGCTGGACCGGAGTGACCTTGGTGGAGCGCCCGAGGAAGAGCGCGCCCACGCCCACGGGTCCGCCGAGTTTGTGGCCCGAGACCGACATCGCGGCGAGTCCTGAGTCGCGGAAGCTCAGGGGAACCGAGCCGAACGCCTGGACTGCGTCCGAGTGCACGGGGATGCCGTGGGCAGCGGCGATTTCCACGATCTCCTTGACGGGCTGGATACTGCCGACCTCGTTGTTCGCCCACATGACGGTGACCAGGGCCACCGATCCCGGATCACGCTCGATCTCCGCCCGCACGGCGTCCAGCAGCACAACGCCCCGGGAATCGACGGGGAGCCACACCGCTTCGGCCCCTTCGTGCCGTTCCAGCCATTCGACGGTGTCCTGCACAGCATGGTGCTCGACGGCGGAGCAAAGGATCCGCTTGCGCCGGCCATCTTCGTCGTGGCGGGCCCAGTACATCCCCTTGACGGCAAGATTATCCGCTTCGGTGCCTCCGGAGGTGAAGATGAGCTCGGAAGGATGCGCCCCGGCTGCTGCCGCAATCGCCTCCCGCGCCTCTTCCACGGATCGCCGGGCACGCCGACCGGAAGCATGCAACGATGACGGATTGCCGGTCCGTCCCAGCTCGCGGGTCATGGCGGCGAGGGCGACGGCGGCAAGGGGCGTGGTGGCGGCATGGTCCAGGTAAACAGGCACTACCCAAGTCTATCGAGGCAGGCGGATCACGATGTAGGACGGATCTTGGCGCAGCAATGGCCTTCGCGGTTGTCCTCGGCGATCCGGTCCCCGGCAATTCCGCACGCGGCCGCCGCCCCGCTCAGGAACGCGCCGTTCATGGCGCAGACGACGTCCGTGTGGCTTTCGGCCAGCCGGTGGAAGGGGCAATTGACCAGGGAGTACCCGCCGTCGTCGTCGGCTTCGGGCCTGTAACCATAGCTCGCGAGGACATCCTCGAAATGCTGCTCCGTGCTACCGGCCTCGCGGCCCCGGGCATAGGCGGTTTCGAGGAGCGTTTCGCGGGCGGAACCACCCTTCGCCATCAGGTCATGGATGGCAGTGGCCATCACTTCCCCGGCGAGGTCGTAGTGGCGCTCCGGAACCGAGGCGCCGATCTCTTCAATGACAGGCGCATACAGCTTCGCAGGACGCCCGGACCCCGGGCCGACCTTGCCGCCGAGCTTGCGGAACTCAACGCTCAGGAGTCCGTCACGGACCAACCGGTCCAGGTGGAAGGAAGCCGTGCTGCGGGGAAGCCCGAGGGCCACTGCGGCGTCGTCGCGGCTGACCGCACCGCTTGCGCTGCAGACGTGCTCGTAGAGGCGGCGGCGGTTGCCGTCGTCGAGGGATGCCAAGGCGGAGAGCCGACGCAGCCAGGGAAGTCCGGTCATGGATCCAGCCTAACTCTAAAATCAACACTCATTGCTTAATCCTGCCGCGCTTTCCAAGATCACCGTGGCTCAACTTCCCGGGGGAACTAAAGCCCGGGCCGCCGTCGTTCTCATGGTGGGCTGGCTAGACTTGCCAGGATGGCCGCTCCGCACGGGACGGCGGGAATCTTCAGAATCCAGAGAAAGGCCCGTGGTTGGCTCAGGGCAGCAGTTCCCACTATCAGATCCTCCGGGTCTCCGTCACTGCGACGGACAAGGAGATCAAAGTGGCCTACCGGAAGGCCGCGAGGAACGCCCACCCTGACCACGGCGGAGATCCTGAGGTCTTTCGACAGGTCACGCTCGCGTACGAGACCCTGATTGATCCCAAGCGACGCGCGGAGTACGACCGCCGCTATGCGAGCGGCGCCCCGGGCGGTGCGAACCCCTTCGCAACGCGAAGACCGGACTACGGCCGGTCCGGCACTCCCGGAGCGGAAACCCGCACCACCGCCGGGGTCCATCGGCAAAATGCCCCGCGCAACACCGCCGGCGACGCTCCCGTCTATGTGCCGCCCTTCGATGATCCGCACGAAGTCCCCCTGCTCTCCAAAGGCGAAGCGGCGCTGCAGATCCACGGGATTCCCCGGAAGCGTGGAATCTTCGGCGCCGAAGCCCGCATTCAGCGCGAAATGCGGACAGTCCAGCTCATCAGCCGCCAGATCCTGCCTGCCATCCCCTCGGCGCGGCTCGTCAACGGGCTCCGCTCCCCTTCGGACGACAGCCACATCGATCACGCCTTGCTTGCCGGCTACCGCCTGGCGCTCATCGGTTCCATGCTGCTGCCCAAGGGCGCCTACGCCTGGGACGGGGTGGCGCTCAAGCACGGCGGACGTTCGGTGCCGCCGCCGCAGCTCGAGCTGATCGTTCGCCACATGCAGGAGATCTTTCCGGAGCTGAATGTGACAGGTTGGGTGGTTGTCCACAGCCCGGACGGCAACCCGCACGAGCCGGTCATCGACCACTACCGGCGCACTGACGGAGACTTCGGTTCGGTGCGAATCGTCAACGCGTCCGGGCTGGCCCGCGGCCTCAAGCAGTTCCTGAGTTCGGGGCCCGTGCCCAACACCGTGGTTGTCCCGGTCCTGGCCCGGCTGCTTCGGGGCATGCACTGAGCCTGCAGGAACAACCCGGTATTTTCGCTGGCTAGGATTGATACGTGTTCCGCATCCTCTTCCACACCCCTGAAATCCCGGGCAACACGGGTAACGCCATCCGGCTCGCCGCCATCACCGGCGCTGAGCTCCACCTCGTGGAGCCGTTGGGCTTCGACTTCTCCGACGCGAAGCTGCGCCGCGCGGGACTCGACTACCACGACCTCGCGGTGGTCACGGTGCACCAGGACATCGAGGCCGCGTGGGCGGCCTTGCAGCCCGAGCGCGTCTTCGCCTTCACGTCCGACGGCAAAACGTCCTACACGGACATTGCCTACGAAGAGGGCGATGTCTTGCTGTTCGGTCCCGAGTCCGTCGGGCTTCCGGACTGGCTGAAACAGGACCCTCACGTCACGGCGCGCGTCCGGCTCCCCATGCTGCCCTCGCTCCGCTCGCTGAACCTTGCCAATGCCGCCTCCATTGCGGTGTACGAGGCCTGGCGCCAACACGGTTTTGCGGGGGCGAAACTCTAGCGGGCCCGGGCCGCCGGATCTCCGCAAGGTCACCTCTTCGGATCACCCATCCAAAATGCCCCCTGCGCCGAATACCCTTTGCAGCCACCAACAGCCTGGGCAGGCGGTTGGCCTGCGAAGCAAGGGGCCGGTGAAGCAAAGGGCCTGTGGAGCGACGGCCGCGGAAGGGGCGCAGGTGACTACTCTCAAGACCCGCAATACTTCCGGTACTGCCGGGGTCGCCGACAACCTATGCTGGACGGTGATGGATACACCGAATGTGCGAGGCCCCGAGCCCCCCGGCCTGATAGCCGGCTCCGATGCGCAGCTTGCGGAATTGCTGGGATTGATGGCCGACGGCGACCGGGCCGCCTTCAGCGAGTTCTACCGGCTCACGGCCCGTCGGGTCTACGGCATGGCCAAGCGCGTCTTGGTGGATGCGGGCCTGAGCGAAGATACAACGCAGGAAGTCTTCATCCAGGTCTGGCAGAACGCGGCAAAATTCAATCCCGAGGCAGGCAGCCCGCTCGCGTGGCTTATGACCATCACCCACCGGCGCGCGATCGACCGTGTCCGCTCGGCCCAGTCCGCAACGGACCGCGAAGCGAAGTATGGCGCGGCGAGCCAACTCCTTGACCACGATTCAGTGGAAGAAGAAGCCAACAGCCAGCTTGAGGCCGAGGCCGTCACCCGTTGCCTCGGCACCCTGACGGAAACGCAATTGGAGTCAGTGCGACTCGCCTACTATGGCGGGCTCACCTACCGGGAGGTCGCCGAACAACTCGGTGCAGCGATTCCGACCATCAAATCCCGCATCCGCGATGGACTTCTCCGACTCAAGACTTGCCTGGGGGTGAGCTGACATGACCGAACACGATGACAACAAGCAGAATGCCGGAAAGGAAGGCCTCCGCAGGATGTTCGCCGGCGATATAGCCACTGACCTTGCTGAAGGCCGCGTCCTGGAGCTTGCCGAGATCTATGCCCTCGACGCCTTGAGCGACGCCGAGCGGGCGGAAATCGACAACTACATTGCCGCCGCGCCCGAACGCTCGGCGTTCCTTGAGCGGGTCAGGCAGTCACGCGAAACTCTCGCCGCCTCTTTCGCCGACGAGGCCGAACCGCGGCCCGGGCTGTTGGAGGACATTCTGCGGCAGCTCCCGCAACAACCACGCAGCGCACAAACCGGCACAGCATCCTCGCCTTCTTCCGTTCCCGAAGTGCCGGCCCGTTCCGCAACGCACGCAACCCCCGATGTCGTTGACCTCGCCGCGGCCCGGAACCGGCGGGATCGCCGACGCTTCGGCGGGGTCCGTGGGTGGGTGGCAGCCGTTGCGGCGGCAGTGGTAATAGCGCTTGGCGGAGTTGGCGTGGGCGCCTACGTGGCCGGGCAGAACGATCCCGTGAACCAGGTACTGCAGGCCGGCGATGTCCGGCAAGCCACCGTCAACGTCAACGGGGGCGGCACTGCCACCGTGTCCGTCTCCAGCTCGCGGAACGCCGTGGTGGTCCGTATGAACGGAGTTCCCGCTCCCCCGGCCGGCAAGGTCTATCAGATGTGGCTCATTCCCAAGGACGGCTCCGACCCTGTTTCCCAGGGACTCATGGATGCCCAGGCCTTGAGCCACCCGGCGGTGGTCTCCGGCATTTCCAGCGCGGCGGCGATCGGGATCACGGTTGAACCCCTGGGCGGCTCCAAGAAGCCGACGCTCCCGACGGTCGCTGCGGCGCCCCTCACGTAGAACGATGGGCGCTGCCCGGACATAGGCTCTTGGCGGCGGGGCTTGACCTTGACGTAACGTCAACTTCTACGCTGGATGCATGAAGCAGGACAAAGCGGATAGCTGGACCATTTCCGAACTGGCCAAGGCCAGCAAGGTTTCCTCGCGAACCTTGCGCCACTATGACCAGCTAGGACTATTGGAACCAGCCCGCACGGGAAACAACGGTTACCGGTACTACGGCCAGCCTGAGCTGCTGCGCCTGCAGCGGATCCTTCTGCTTCGTGAACTTGGCCTTGGGCTCGAGACCATCGGCGAAGTTCTGGATGGCCAGGCCGATCCTGTGGAGGCACTTGCCGTGCACAGGAACTGGCTGCTGGCCGAGCGCGACCGGCTGGACCGGATGTCCCGGACGGTCGACGCCACGATCGCAGCACTACGTCAAGGAGAAACCATGACCGCGGAGAACATCTTCAGGGATTTCGACAACAACCCGTACGAAGCCGAGGCGCGCGAGCGCTGGGGCGATCGGGCCGTCGACGAGAGCAAAGAACGGCACTCGGCGATGACAACGGCCCAGAAACAGGCCTTCATGGAGGAGTACGCGGCGCTGAACGAGGACCTCGCCAGGTGCTTCGACGCCGCCCTGCCGGCAGACCACCCGGACGTCCAGGCAGCCGTCGGCCGGCATTACCAGTGGATCTGCGCCAGTTGGACGCCCAACGCCGAATCCTATGTAGGCCTGGGCCAAATGTATGTGGACGACCCCCGGTTCACGGCCAATTACGACAAGGTCCGGGTCGGCCTGGCGTCCTACCTGCTCGAAGGCATCAAGGTCTACGCGGCACAAGAGCTCGGTTAGGGCCTACCTCAACAAAAGCACGACGGCGGCCCGTCCCCTTGGGAAACAAAGGGGACGGGCCGCCGTCGTACTGACTGCCAAGCAGCTCCGCTAGATGATCAGCGAGAGCAGCATGATAAAGCCGAAGCCGACCACCGAGATGAGCGTCTCCATCACCGACCACGTCTTGAACGTCTGCCCCACTGTGAGGCCGAAGAGTTCCTTCACGAGCCAGAATCCGGCGTCGTTGACGTGGGACAGGAAGAGCGAGCCGGCACCGATGGCCAAGGCAAGGAGTGCGGCGTGTGTCGGGCTGAGGCTGCTCGCCAACGGAGCCACAATGCCCGCAGCCGTCACAGTGGCAACTGTCGCCGAGCCCGTGGCCAGGCGAAGCGCCACAGCCACAATGAAGCCCAGGACCAGCACGGACATATTGGCGCCTTCGGCCCATTTCTTGACCGCGTCACCGACGCCGGCGCCAATAAGGGTCTGCTTGAAGCCGCCGCCTGCGCCCACGATCAACAGGATTGCGGCAATCGGTCCGAGGCTATCGCCCAGCTTGGCCGTGATCTTGCTGCCCGTGAATCCGACGGCGTAGCCGAAGGTCACCATCGCGGCGAGCACGGCCAGGGTCATTGCCACGAGGGGCTGGCCCACGAAGTCCAGGACCGTGCGGATCATGGGGGCATGGGCCGCGTCGGGCCAGACAATGTCCGCCACGGCCTTCAGGAGCATGAGCACCACCGGGAAAATGATGGTCAACAACGTGACGAGGAAGCTGGGCTGACGCTTTACTTCGCTCAGGTCGACTGCGTGCTTGGTGTCGACGCCGCCGGCCACCGCAGGAGCGTCAACTGGAACCCAGCGCGCGGCCAAACGGGAAAACAGCGGCCCACAAATGATGACCGTGGGGACGGCCACCAGGAGCCCCAATGCCAGGGTGGTGCCCAGTTCCGCCTTCACCGCGCTGATGGCGATGAGTGGCCCGGGGTGCGGCGGGACCAGGCCGTGCAGCACGGACAAACCCGCGAGCGCGGGAATGGCAATGCGCATGAGCTTCATCTGCGAGCGCTGGGCGACCAGGACGATCACCGGAAGCAGCAGGACGAGGCCGATCTCAAAGAACATCGGGAGGCCGATGATGACCGCAACCAAGGTGATCATCCAGACCACCTTGTTGCCGCTGGCCTTCTCCAGCAAGGTGTCCACCACGCGGTTTGCGCCGCCGGAATCCGCCAGGAGCTTGCCCAGCATGGCGCCGAGCGCAATCAGGATGCCGACCTCTTTAAGGACGCCTCCCACGCCGTCCTCGAAGTTGCTGACGACCTTGGCCAGCTCCACTCCGGAGGCCAGGCCAACGAAGGCCGATCCGAGCACCAGGGAAAGGAAGGGGTGGACTTTGAATTTGGCGATCAGCAGGACGATCAGCGCAATGCCGATAGCCGCGACCACAAGGAGTTGGGTATCGTGCCCGGTCCAGTTCACGCTGCACCACCGACCGCGTGGGCGGTCTGTGCCTCAAGGCCGAGCCGTTCGATGATTTCCTCTGCTTCTTCTGCCGGAGAAGCGGAGACGCACAGCGAGATGTGGTTCTCGTCCTCGGTGGGTGCCTCCAGTGCATCGAACTGGGATTCCAGCAGCGAGGCGGGCATGAAGTGTCCGTGACGCGAAGCCAGCCGGTCGGAAATCTTGTCCTTGCTCCCCTGGAGGAAGATGAATACGACGCCCTCGCCGCGCAGGACATCCCGGTAGCGCTTCTTCAAGGCCGAGCACGTGATGATGCCCGGCCTTCCTGCTGCGGTACGCTCCTTGATCCAGTCGGCAATGATGTCCAGCCACGGCCAACGGTCCTCATCGCTGAGTGCGTGCCCCGCCTGCATCTTTGCAACGTTTGCTTCCGGGTGCAGGTCGTCGCCTTCGGCGAGGTCCCAACCCAGCCGGCCGGCCAACACGCCGGCCACTGTCGATTTACCGGAACCGGAGACACCCATGATCACCAATACCGGTTGTTGTGCAGTCTTCGCCATCAAAGTCTGCCTCTCTCAATTAAATATGATTTAAACGAAAGTAAGCATATGACAGAGATTACACATCAGCAATTTCAGAAACCGGCGATGGTTTGGGAACCGTTGACTTCCACCACATGGAACGCCTCGGCGCTGCGCCCTTCCGGCATGCCGGCGCGCAAGGCATTATGCCGGAGCATGCCTCGGACAGCCCGTTCCATGCCCTCCAGATCGGGGTGCTGGCTGGCGTGGATCCGGATGGCGGCCAGCTTCGCGTCGATGTGCTCGGTGACATCCACGAAATAGTTCTCACGGGTTTCAGGACCGGCGAAGAGCCACAGCCAGGGGAGTTTGAAGGCCTCCAGGCCGGCTTCCGCAAGTTCCGGGTAGGCGAAGGGGTTCTCCACCGCCGGGTACACCGCCCGGGTCACGATCTCCCCCACTGCGAGGTGGTCGGGATGGCTTTTCTGGATCCTGTCCCAGGTGCGTTCCGGATGCATGGCAAGGACGATGTCGGGGCGGATTTCGCGGATGAGTCTCACCACTTGCTTGATGACCCCATGCGTCGGTTCCAGGTAGCCATCGCGCTCATGGAGGTAGTGCACATCGGTGACGCCGACGAGGGCAGCGGCTTGTCTCTGCTCCTCTGCGCGCATGGAAATGATCTCTTCGCGGTGGGCAGGATCGAAACCTCCGGCGTCGCCGTCGGTCATGACGCAGTAGCTGACATCGACGCCGGCAGCGGTCCAAGCGGCGATGGTGCCGGCCGCGCCGAAGTCGATGTCGTCCGGATGGGCGGTAAAACAAAGCACCCGCTCAACGCGCTCCCTGGAGGCGTTGAACGGGCTCTTTGCCGACGTATCGTCAGAAGACAAAGGGATCAGCCTTTCCGCTTTTTGATCTCTTCGGTGGCTTGCGGAACAACCTTGAAGAGGTCGCCGATGATGCCGAAGTCCGCGATTTCGAAGATCGGCGATTCAGCATCCTTGTTGATCGCCACGATGACCTTGGAGGTCTGCATGCCGGCCTTCTGCTGGATCGCTCCGGAGATGCCCGCCGAAATGTAGAGCTGCGGGGACACGGTCTTGCCCGTCTGGCCGACCTGGTAGTCGTGGCCGATCCAGCCTGCATCCGTGGCGGCACGGGAAGCTCCGAGTGCACCGCCGAGCGCGTCGGCCAGTTCTTCCAAAGGACCGAAGTCGCCGTCGACGCCGCGTCCGCCGGCAACCACGATCCGGGCTTCGGTGAGCTCCGGACGGCCGCTGGCCGGCTTTTCCGCACGCCCGGTGACCCGTGCGGCATTCGCCGTGGCATCGGCCGGGACCTCGATAGTCACGGTTTCGGGTGTACTTGCCGTGGCCGGGGCCTCGACGTCGACGCTGTTCGGCTTGACCGTGAGGACGGAGACGGCGGTGCGCGCCTTGGCCGTGGTGGTGTAGGAGCCCGCCAGGACCGACTTGTGGGCCGTGCCGTCGGCGTCGACGCCCACAACATCGGTGATGACGCCGGCGTTGAGCTTCACGCCAAGACGGGCCGCGATTTCCTTGCCGTCGGCCGTGTTTTCCAGCAGGACGGTCTGGGCTCCGGAGGCTGCAACTGCAGCGGCAAGATATGCCGCTTTCGGCGCAACCAGGAAGTCGTCCAGGTCCGTGGCGGACGGGCGGTAAAGAACCGAGGCTCCTTGTGCACCCAGGGCGGCCGCGACGTCGTCGTGCAGTTCGCCGTTGAAGGCGACCACCGCTTCCCCGAGGGAACGCGCGATCGTCAGGAGCTCCAGGCTGCTCTTCTTGAGCGCTGCGCCCGGGTTGTCAATGAATACAAGTGCTTTTGCCATGTGTCGGAATCCTCTTAGAGCAGCTTCTGGGCGGCCAGGAACTCAACCAGCTTGATGCCGGCGTCGCCTTCGTCGGTGATGATGGTGCCGGCAGTGCGCGGTGGCCGCGCTTCAGCGGTCTCGACGGCGGTCAGCGAACCCGCGGCGCCCACCTGCGCGGCATCGACGCCGATGTCGGCCAGTGTAAGAGCCGTGATTTTCTTCTTCTTGGCTGCAAGGATGCCCTTGAAGTTGGGGTATCGCGGCTCGTTGATCTGGTCCGTCACGGAGACCAGCGCCGGCAAGGTTGCCTCCACAGTGTCCGCGTGGGCGTCACCGTCACGGCGCGCGACGACGCGTTCGCCATTGACCTCCAGGGAGGAAGCAAAAGTGACCTGCGGGAGTCCGAGCCGCTCTGCGAGCTGGGCCGGAACCAAGGACGTTTCGCCGTCCGTCGAGGCCATGCCCGTCAGGACGAGGTCCACGGGCGAGTCGGCGCCGAGATACCGGATCGCCGCGGCAAGGGCCAACGAGGTGGCGGCGGCGTCGGAACCGGCCAAGGCGTCGTCGCTCAAATGCGCACCCGAGGAGGCACCGATCTGCAAGGACTTCTTGACGGCGTTCACGGCACCGGCGGGACCCATGCTCAAGGCGATGACCTCGTTGCCCGCCTTGGCACCCCCGCGGGCTTCGCTGAGCTGCAGCGCGGCTTCGAGCGCGTACTCGTCCAGTTCGGACAGAATGCTCTCGTCGCGGTCCATGGTGTTGCCTGGGCCGGTGAGGTGTCGGTCGAACTGCGCGTCCGGGACGTGCTTGACCAGAACAACAATCTTCAATGTATCTCCCACTGTGTTCGAGGCAGCCTTCCATACTCGGGGATGGCCAGCAACTAGGCGCGTGGCCAAGAGTGCCCTGCGTACGGGCTCGTCCTAGCTAAGCATATTGCGGGACAAGTCGGACAACGCCGCGTACCCGCATTAACTCCTGTTTCGTGGATCGCTCCCGCTTACGGCAGCAAGAGCACACGACGACGGCGGGCCGCACCGCTTGAGGTGCCGCCCGCCGTCGTCGACTGCTAGTCCCAGTCCCGCTGGGATCCGCCGGAATCCGCTGCTACGGTGCAGCTGTCACGGAGCTGCGTCCAAGGTCACATCGAGTTCCTGCGACTGGCCGCCGCGCTGGATGGTCACCTTGACCGTTGCACCTGCCGGCTGCTCACGGACCGCCGCGGTAAGCTGCTCGGGATCGGTGATGTCCTTGCCGGCGAACTTCGTCACGACGTCGCCCACCTTGACTCCGGCCTTTTCAGCGGCGGAGCCCGCGGTCACGGCCGCAACCTGCGCGCCCACCGAGAACCCTGAATTGCTTCCCGTGGCCGACTTCGGCTGGACGCTGACGCCGAACTGCCCATGCGTGGCCTTGCCGTTCTTGATGAGTTCCTGCGCGATACGCTTCGCGTTGTTGATGGGGATGCTGAAGCCCACACCAATATTGCCGCTCGACGAAGACGAGGAATTGCTGCTGCCGGCGGAAGCGATCGCCACGTTGACGCCGATGATCTCGCCCTTGGTGTTGACAAGCGCTCCACCGGAGTTGCCCGGGTTGATCGGTGCGTCGGTCTGGATCACGTTGAGCGAAACAGTGCCCTGGCCGGCACTGCTCTGGCTCTGGCCGCCGCCTGGAGGGGCGAACTGGAATCCCCCCTGGCCGCCGTTTTGCGAATTGTCGGAGCCGCCGTTGGGAACGGCCGAGGACGCCACGCTGATAGTGCGGTTGAGCGTGGACACGATGCCGTCGGTGACCGTGCCCGGCAGGCCGAGCGGAGCGCCGATGGCGATTGCGTTGTCTCCGACGTTGATCTTGCTGGAGTCGCCCAGGGTGGCCGGCACGAGGCCGGAGGCGTTGTCCACCTTGATGATGGCGAGGTCCGAAAGCGGGTCCGTACCCACTACCGTCGCCTTCAGGACGCGTCCGTCGCTCAGCCGCACTTCAATCGCGGCGTTGGCGCTGGCACCGTCCAGGGTCACCACGTGGGTGTTGGTCAGGATGTGGCCCTGGTCGTCGAGGATGATGCCCGAACCGGTGCCGCCCTGGCTTCCGCTCGAGGCCATGATGGTCACGACGCTCGGCGACGCCTTGGCCGCCGCTGCGGTGATGGCGTTGACGTTGTCCGTGTTGTTGACAATCACGGTTCCCGTCTGGCTGCTGCCGGCCGCCGCCGGGGTCCGGGTGTTCAACAACTGATCACTGGCGGCCACCACCCCTCCGCCTACGAGACCGGCTGCCAGGATGCAGGCCACCAGGGTCCCGACGCCGAAGACCGGCTTGCGCTTCGGGCTCGCCGCCGGGCCGCCCGGGTGGGCCGGGAATTGCTGCGTGGGATAGTGCTGCGCAGGGTTCGGTCCGCCATAGAAAGGCTGGTGTTGCGGGTACGGGTGTTGCGGTCCAGCGCTGTGCTGGGGAGCACCGTGTTGGGGCGATCCGTTCTGAGGAGCGTTGTGCGGGCCCTGGATCTGCTCGGTGGCGTTCTCAGCCCGGCCATGGGCCCAGGCCGCCGGAGCCTGTGCTGTGTGGTCCGGCTGCGCGGGGTATTCGGGCTTCGCTGTGTGTTCGGGCTTCGCTGTGTGATCGGGCTGCGCAGTGAAATCCTGACCCGGCTGGTATGCCGGCAGCGGGGTCGTAGGCTGGGAATTGGCTTGCTTGTCCGCCTCCGCCCGGCCGGTGCCCTCAGGACCATGGTTCTCAGGGCCATTGTTCTCAGGCGCGGCGCCCTGTGCTGGGTTCTCCGTCATGGGACTTCCTTTCTTCCTCGTCCCCTTAACTATCGTCGCTCTTGCTGGATCAAGGGTCGACGTTCGCTGGGAGCTTGCTGAACGCGTCGTCGGGAACGGTCCTGCGCCCTCGAACTACCCTCGAACGGCACCGGCTAGACCCCTCAACGCAGGAGAAGGGCGGATTTCTCCCCGTTTCGCTGGCGGCATATTTACCGCTGTGAACGCCCCAAAAGGTGCACCATAGTATCAAGTGGAATTGCCACAGCGACCCTCCGCTTGACAACCAGGCGTGGGGGCGCTGATGCATTCTGTTTCGATTGTTCCGGCCTGGACCAGTCGCAGACGTGCTGAAGGGTTGCACATGCGGTCAATGTTGAAACGTGTACTCGCCGTCATCGGCCTGGCCGGAATGCTGGTCCTCCCGGCCACCGCAGCCTGGGCCGCCGACCCGGTGACCATCCCGTCCGGCCAGAACATCGTGGACAACGCGAATCTTCTGGGCAACCGCAAGGGCGAAGTCCAGGACGCCATCCAGAAGCTCCTGAAAGACCACAAATACAACTTGTACGTGGTCACGGTGAATTCCTTCGAAAACCCATCATCGCCAGAAGCCTGGGCCACGGCAGTCGCCACCAAGAAGGGCATGGGCCGGTCGGACGTCATTCTGACCTTCTCCGCGGCCGGTCAGTACTATTTCGCACCCAACTCTGCCAGTGCGATCTACCCCAAAAAGTCGACCATTTCGTCCAATGCCATCACGGCCAACCTCGGCGCAGGCAAGCGGGACGTTGCCCAGGCAGCCATTGACACGGCGGCCGCCATCGGCGATGCCGCCAGCGGAGGCAGCGGCACGGTTCCGAGCGGCAACTCGGGTGCAGTCGTTTTGATCGGGGCGGGCGTGGTTGCGGCCGGTGGTGTCGGCACATACCTGTACTTCCGCAACCGACGCAAGAAGAGCCAGGCCTCCAGCGCCAGCTACGGCCCGCAAGGGGAACAGCTCGATCCCCTGGCCTCGCTGAGTGTCGCGGACTTGCGGCGCAAAGCCGGCTCCCTGCTCATCGAAGCGGATGACACCATCAAGTCCAGCGAGCAGGAGCTCGGCTTCGCCCAGGCGCAATACGGCGATGCCGCCGTCGGGAACTTCACCAAGGCTCTGCTGGAAGCCAAGAACCACATGACCGAATCCTTCAAACTGCAGCAACAGCTCGATGACCATATTCCGGACACCGAAGAGCAGCAGCGCAGTTGGCTTGGCGAAATCATCCGACGCTCGGAGGCCGCCCTGCAGTCGCTGCGCGAACAGAAGGCCGATTTCGATTCCCTCCGCGAGCTTGAGAAGAACGCGCCGCAGGCTCTGGCCACTGTTGCCGCCGGCGCCAACGAAGCCGAGGCAAGGATCAGCAGCGCGGAGCAATCGCTCAACGCCCTGCGCGAGAAGTACGCAGACAGCGCACTTGGCCACGTGAGCGACAACATCACCCAGGCCAAGGACCGGCTCGCCTTCGTTCAAAACGCAACAACGACGGCACAGGAAAAACTCGCCGCGGGTGAGAGCAGCCTTGCCGCAGTCGCAGTCCGCGCCGCGGAAGAGGGCCTGCACCAGACCAACGTGTTGATAGACGCAATCTCCAAGGTAGCGGGCAGCCTCGACGAAGCCCGGAACTCGCTGGAGGGTGCCGTGGTGGACACCAGCCAGGACCTCGCGCAGGCCAAGGCGATGATCCAGTCCGGCGAGCACCCGGAGCTGGCTGGCCCGGTCGCCGGAGTCGAAGCCGCACTCGCGCAAGTCAAGATTGAAATCCAGGGCGGTAAGATCGATCCCCTTGCCACTTTGGACCGCGTGGAGAAAGCCCACCAGGCCTTGGACCAGTCCCTCTCGGGAATCCGTGACCAGCAGGAACAAGCAAGACGCGCACAGGCCGCGCTCCAGCAGACCATCATGGCCGCCCAGTCCCAGATCAGCGCCACCTCGGACTACATCGCGGCCCGACGCGGCGGCGTGGGCACGGAGGCGCGTACCCGCCTGGCCGAAGCCCAACGGAACCTCGACTACGCCCTCTCCATTTCCCGCAATGACCCGGTCACCGCACTGACGTACGCCCAGCAGGCCCAGGCGCTCGCTGCACAGGCCGCGCAACTGGCACAGTCCGACGTCGACCAGTTCGGCGGCTTCGCCAACCAAGGCTACGGCCGTGGCGGCATGTTCGGTGGTGGAGGGAACGGCGGCGGCCTCGGCGGAGCGATCCTCGGAGGCATCCTCATCAACTCCATCCTGCACGGCGGAGGCGGCGGATGGGGCGGTGGAGACAACGACGGCGGAGGCGGCGGCTTCTTCGGCGGCGACGGCGGTGGGGGCGGCGGCTTCTTCGGCGGCGACGGCGGAGGCGGCGGCTTCTTCGGCGGCGACGGCGGTGGAGGCGGCGGTGACTTCGGCGGCGGCGACTCCGGCAGTTTCTAGCTCCAAAGACTAGGCGGGGGCCGGTCCCCCGCGTAGGGCGATACAAAAACTGATCACTGGATTCAGTGGGCACCACTGAGCAGGACGAAAGGCAACACCATGGTTAAGCAGTCCATTTTCGGGCGGATCGCACAGCTCGCCAAGGCGAATATCAATGCCTTGCTCGACCAGGCTGAGGACCCGCAGAAGATGCTGGACCAGATGGTCCGCGACTACTCGAACAACATCGCCGAGGCCGAGTCCGCCGTGGCGCAGACCATCGGAAACCTCCGCATGCTGCAGGCCGACTACAACGAAGACCTTAAGAACGCCCAGGATTGGGGCAACAAGGCCCTCGCAGCCTCCCGCAAGGCCGACGAGTACCGCGCAGCCGGCAACGCGGCCGACGCCGTGAAGTTCGACAACCTTGCCAAGGTGGCCATCCAGCGCCAGATGTCCGCCGAGAACGAAGCCAAGGCCGCCGAGCCCAACATCGCTTCCCAGTCCGAGGTCGTGGACAAGCTCAAGAGCGGTCTCGACCAGATGAAGGGCAAGCTCAACGAGCTCACGAGCAAGCGCAATGAGCTGGTTGCCCGCTCCAAGACGGTTGCTGCCCAGACCCAGGTGCACGACGCCCTCAAGAGCATCGACATCATGGACCCCACCAGCGAGGTGGGCCGCTTCGAAGAGAAGATCCGCCGCGAAGAGGCCAAAGTGCTCGGCCAGCAGGAACTTGCAGCGTCCAGCCTAGACGCACAGTTCAACCAGCTTGAGGACCTCGGAGAGCAGACGGAAATCGAGGCCCGGCTGGCGGCGTTGAAGTCGGGCGGCTCGAAGGCTGCGATCGGAGCCGGCGCCACCGCACCGGCAGATGACACAGTGGACGAAGCCGACTTCGACAAGCTCTAATCCCTACGACGAAGGGCCGGACCTCCCGTGAGTTCCGGCCCTTCGTGCTTCCCGCGTGCTTTATGCCCCTACAGCGAGCCGTCCAACGATGAGTCTCATGATTTCGTTGCTGCCTTCCAGGATCTGGTGGACGCGCAGGTCCCTGGCAATCTTCTCGAGGCCGTATTCCGACAAGTATCCGTAACCGCCATGCAGTTGGATGGCTTTGTTTGCCACGTTGAAACCAGCGTCCGTAGCGACGCGTTTCGCCATTGCGCACAACCTCACGGTGTCCGGGGCGCCACGATCCAAAGCGTCGGCGGCCCGGAGGATCAAAGTCCTGGCAGTTTCGAGTTCCGTATCCATGTCGGCAATATCGAACAGCAGGGACTGCTGGTTGATGAGCGGGCCACCAAAAGCCGAGCGAGACTTGAGGTACGCGATGGACTTCTCCAGGGCCGCCTGACCGCCTCCCAGGGAACAAGCGCCCATATTGACCCGGCCCCCGTTGAGGCCCTTCATGGCGATGCCGAATCCGCTGCCTTCCTCGCCAAGCCGGTTCGCCACAGGGACCCGCACGTCCTCGAAGATGACCTGACGGGTGGGCTGGGCATTCCATCCCATCTTCTTCTCATTCAGGCCGAACGACAGGCCCGGCGCGTCCGCGGGCACAACGATTGCGGTGATGCCCTGGCTGCCCGTGTCCGCAGTCCGCGCCATGACCACATAGATGCTGGAAACTCCCGCACCCGAAATGAACTGTTTGGTGCCGTTAAGAACGTAACTGTCGCCGTCGAGCACTGCTTTGGTACTCAAAGCGGCGGCGTCCGAGCCGGCTCCCGGCTCCGTGAGGCAATAGCTGCCCAGTCCCTCCATGGAGGCAAGCTGCGGAACCCATTTGGCCCGCTGCTCATCGTTTCCGAAAGCGTCGATCATCCACACCACCATGTTGTGGATCGAGATGTAGGCCGCGATGGTGGGGTCTGCTTTGGACAGCTCTTCGAAGATCAGCGCCGCATCGGTGCGGGAAAGCCCCGAGCCGCCGAACTCTTCCCGGACATAGATGCCTCCCATGCCAAGGGTGCCCGCTTCGCGCAGGACATCCACCGGGAAATGCTTGGTCTCGTCCCATTCGGCGGCGTGCGGCGCAATGGCCGTTGTGGCGAAGTCGCGCACCATTTCCACCACCGCTTGCTGGTCCTCCGTGAGCTCAAACATTGGCACTCCTTTGCAGTTCTTCCCAGTTCTCCGGGTTGTCCGGTATTTCTGGCTATTCGGTGCGTTTACTTGCTGACTTTGCCCATCAGCGAAGCGACAGGGCGAAGGAACAGCGGCCTCGCGAGGAACCAGGCGCCCACAATCACCAGGAGGGACACGGCGAAAATACCGAAACCAACCCAGTTGATGTCGTCGCTGCCGCCATACATGTGGTTCAGGTTGCGCAGCGCCCCGGTGGCGAGGACCAGGGTGACGTGCACGATCGTGAACAGCACGAAGTACACCATCACCGGGAAATGTACTGCCCGGGCCAGTTCGATGGGATAGAGCTTATTCACCGTGCCGGCCTTCTTCGGCCATGCAGAGGACGTGCGCAGCCCGCTGATGATGGCAAGCGGAGCGGCGATGAAGACCGTGACGAAGTACGTCAGCAATTGCAGGGCGTTGTAGTTCACCCAGCCGTCCTCAGTGGGCCAGTTCAACGATGCGTACTGGAGGGCAGCGGAAACGGCGTTCGGGAAGACGTCCCAGCTGGTGGGGATGATCCGCATCCATTGCCCGGTGGCAAAGATCACGATGATGAAGACGATGCCGTTCAACACCCATAGGGCATCCAGGGTCAGATGGAACCACAGGTCCAGGCTGATCTTGGTCGGCGCATTCCTGGTCCGGATGAATCCTTGGTTGTTGCGGGTCCATTGGGCCGGCGGCCTCTTGGCCGTGCGGACCTGCCAACCCGAGCGGACGATGAGCACCATGAAGAAGACGTTCAGGAAGTGCTGCCATCCGAGCCATGCCGGGAAACCTACGGGAGCGTTCTCCGGGAGGCGGGACGCACCTGGGAAGTCGTGCAAGAAGGACTGCACACCCGACAGGCCCGTCAACCATTTGGCCAACAACACGATGAGCAAAAGTACGAGCAGCACCCCTGGAACCACCCAGAGGGGTTGGGACCATTTGCTCTTGGCTGCGGTCGACTTTTTGGCGGGGGTGGACATCTTCTCAGACACCTCTCGGAAGAACTTGCAATCGTCGGACGCATCAAGCTAACAGGCTTTGGACCGAAGCGGCCAAAGCCTGTTACGCCGTCAGTTGGAACGGGCTTTGACGGCCTCGATGAGTTTCGGAACCACCGTGAAGACATCGCCCACGATTCCGAAGTCGGCTACCTCAAAAATGGGCGCATCCTCGTCTTTGTTGATGGCCACAATGGTCTTGGCGGTCTGCATGCCGGCGCGGTGCTGGATGGCTCCGGATATTCCCAAAGCGATGTACAGCTGCGGGGACACGCTCACACCCGTCTGGCCTACCTGGGCCGTCTGGGCAATGTATCCGGCGTCGACGGCGGCGCGTGACGCACCGACCGCCGCGCCCAAGGTGTCGGCGAGCTGTTCGACCAGCACGAAGTTCTCGGACGAGCCCAAACCCCGTCCGCCTGAAACCACCGTCGCTGCAGTCCGAAGCTCGGGCCGGACCGAGACGGCGGCATCGTCGTTGAACTGGTCAATGACTGCCGCACCTTCTGTTGCAGCTTCCAGGGACGACGTCTGCAGTTCTGCAGTGGCTGCCGGAGCCTGGCCTTCGATCGCCCCCTGCCGGATGGTGAGGATGGGCAGCCCGCCTTCCACTACGGACTCGACGGTGTAGGCCCCGCCAAACACCGAATGCTGTGCAACAACGGTTCCGTTGTCGCTGCGCACCTGCACGACGTCGGCGAGCACGCTCCCGCCGACCCGCACAGCAAGCCGGGCGGCGGCTTCGCGGCCGTCCACCGAGTTCGCAGTGAGCACGGCAGCCGGCCCATATGCGTCGACGGCCCCGCCCAGGGCATCCACGGCAGGGGCCACCAAAACAGTGCCGGCGGCAGCTGTCACGGCCGAGTAGATCCTTGCCGCGCCCAGCTCACCCAGGCGCGCGACGTCGTCGTCCGCCAAGGGCGCAGGCGAGGCGACGACGGCGACCGGCGAGCCCAGCGTGGCTGCGGCAGCCAGCAGCCCGCGGGCGGAAGCGGCAATCTCGCCGCGGTGGGAAAGTTCAATGAGCACCAAGACGTTCGACATTTCTTTCCTCCCTCAGACCAGGCGGTTCGCAACGAGGAACTCGGCGAGCTCGTCGGCCGCGGTCCCGTCATCGATGAGTTTCCGGCCAGCCGCGCGCGGCGGCCGTTCAACGGTGGAGACCACCACGGTGCGGCTGTGGCCCACCGGGACTCCGAGTTCGGCGACAGACAACCTGGTGACGGGTTTGCGCTTGGCCGTCAGGATGCCCTTGAAGTTGGGAAAGCGGGCCTCGGGGAAACGTTCGGTCACGGTGAGGATGGCGGGCAGCCCGGCACGGACATTGAGAGTTCCGCCCTCGCCTTGGCGAACCCCGCGTACGCCGTCGTCGGCGATTTCCGCGGAGATCAATGAACCCAAAAGCGGCAGCTGGAGATGTTCGGCGACCATGGCGGGCACGACGCCGGCGCGGCCATCCGTCGATTCGTTGCCGGCTATCACCACGTCAAATCCGGTAGACCTCAAGGCCGCCGCCAGCGTTGCGGCCGTTCGGCCGGTGTCGGCGCCGTCGAGGGAATCATCCACAAGGTGAACCGCTGAATCGGCTCCCATGGAAAGGGCCTTGCGCAAGGACTGTGTGGCGTCATCAGGACCCATGGTCATTGCCACTACTTCGGTGCCTTTGTTGGCATCCTTGATGCGCAACGCGGCTTCGAGGGCGCGCTCGTTGATTTCATCGAGCACGGAGTCGGCGGCCTCACGGTCAAGCTGGCCCGTTGTCAGGTCAAGCTTCCGTTCCTCGGCCGTATCCGGCACTTGTTTGACGAGCACGACGATCTTCATTCAACAGCTCCCTCGATGCAAATGGCTGACGCTTGGAATCGAGAATACTAGGAACTCCTAGTATTTACCATGGAGCGAAGGAAGGAATGCTTGGAACTCCTAGTGATTCTTGCGGGAGGCGGGACTTCCGCGCAGGGGGCATGGCGATCCGGCCCGGCGACGGGTATCAGGCTTTCGAAGCGATCGATCTAGCCTTGGCGGATGCCGAGGGTGTTCCCGTCGGGATCACGGAACCAAGCGCCGCGGGCGGGGCCGAGCTGGGCGATGTGCCCTGTTGTGGCGAGGGGACCCTCCGTGTAGTCGAGGAACTCCACGCCCTTGGCGGCCAAGTCCTGGACGACCGCCTCGATGTCGTCCACTTCGAAGTGGGCAAGGGTGTGCTCGGTGGCAGTAGGCGGACGCTTGAAGACCGAGATCTCACTGACCGGTCCGCACCGGTACCGGACGCCGACCGGAGTTTCCCAGAGGAACGTCAACCCCAAGACACCGCCGTAGAATTCCTTCGCCCGCTCCAGATCCGTGACCGGAATTGTCGCCACGACCATCGTTGCATTGATCAAAGGGACCTCCTCAGGCCGGCCCATTCCGTCAGGAGGAACGGGCCATTCGGCCCAAGTGTCGTCCTCCACGAGCTGGACTGTCAACGCTAGAAGCGTTCGGATCGGTGCGGGTCATGTGGCCGGACCTTGCCTCAGCGCCGCGCGGAGCGTACGCCCATCGCCGTCATCGCGAAGCAAGGCCCACTAGTTATGTACTGAGGGTCCCGGGGATGCGTTGCTGCTTCGCGCGGCCACCACCGCGCTGACAAGCACCGACAACGCTATGACCACGACGATTCCTGCGAAGTTCGGCTGAAATTCCAAGGCCAGTGCCCCGTTTTCGGTTCCGGCAGTCGCGGTAAAAAGTCCCGGCAGGGTCGCCGGGGAGCCCGTCGAAATGGCGATCACGCTAGTGGCCACGAACAGAATGAACGCCAGGGCCAATCCAACGGCCACGCCGCCCAGGGCCGCACCAACAATTTTCGATGTCTTGTTCATCGAAGCTCCTCCTCAAGTGGGTCCACGCCGAGCGCAGCAGTGCCCGTCAAGGACAAAGACAACATCAAGTCACCAGGTGCGAACCTGATCCATTGCCGCCCAGGCGCCACGCTGCTGGCGGTACCCAAGAAACTAGCGCGATATTTCGCCTGTCAGGGGTCGGAGTGGTTAAAATCCGTACAGATTTGGCAAAAATCAGTGTATTTTCCGGCAATCTCAGTGTGGATCTCGGCACTTCTACGTGTGGAAAAACGTTTCACCCGGATTGGCGCGTATTGCCGTCTAGAACGGTGTACAAGACATTCCGCCGCCGCACGGCCTGGCGCTGGAACAGTGCCCCGCGGATCCCGGCGACCGGGGAGGTCCATGAGCAGATCCAGTTCGATCGTCACCGTCGAATTCTGCTGGATCACTCTCTTCGCCGACGTTGCCGGCGCCGTAATTCCGCGGGCCCGGAATTTGTCCATTCGAATGATTGAGCAGAATCCGGCATCCGAGCGAAGAAAACAGGGGTTAAACGAAAGAGTCCGCCCAGCTGGGCGGACTCTTTCGTTTACTTGGTTGCGGGGACAGGATTTGAACCTGTGACCTCTGGGTTATGAGCCCAGCGAGCTACCGAACTGCTCCACCCCGCGTCGCAGAATCAACTCTACCGCACATTCAGGGACGCCTCTGACCACTTGGGTGTGCCCTGCGGCACGTTGCGATCTGAAGGAGCCTTCGGCAGAAGTAACAGCCCCTGGGAGGGGCGATTCTCGCGGGGACTTGACGCCGTCCCGACCTCGTTTGCTTTGGGAAAGCGCTTGCGACACGGCGAGTCGCGTCATTTTGGCTCCGAGGCGGCTCAAAGAAGGTCAGGACGGAACCAACGCGTCCGTACCGGGGGCACGCTCTACCCACCCCCCACTCCCCCACCCGCAAATCGGTGGAAAAATCGAGTAGGTGCTTCGGGTTTTCCCGACCTACCTCTCACACCACCGTACGGGCGGGCCTCGCATACGGCGGTTCGCTAGGTCGTTTGAAAGCGATCCCATGCAGGGGGTAAGTGGATGATGCCTTGACCTTCCCAGTACTCAGTTGGACCGGCCCTGTGGAGGATGGTGTCGCGATCCGCCGGTAGGCTCGCCTGCTGGTACCCCATTGATGGGTCAGATCCGGTCTGGTCCCAAGGCTCAAGGCAGTTCTGGTTCGAGCGCTAAGTTTAGCCCTCGCGCGGGGATGCCAGCACAGGCGACCTCTTCACGGGCTGCTTGAAGCGAATCAGGCAGTAACTACAATGACACACGATGCCGGAATCGATCCGGAAAACTTCGCCTAACTTGCCTAGGCGCACGACACCCACCTCATCGGCTAATCCGCGAGGACGCGTGCCGTAAAGCAGCCGCAGGGGCAACCCAAGTAACCGCTGCCGGATCTCCCGAGAATTCAACTGAATCGATTGGACGAAAGCGTACTTTCGCAGAGTGGCCTGCGGCATTTTCGAGGAAGAGAAAGCCAAGCCAAGAGCCGCGGGTTAGTGCGACCAGCGCTACAGCGATCAGAACCCCAACGCCCCCAATTGCCCAGCATGATTTAGGCGACCAGCTTCGGGCTATTTGACGGGAACCCTGCGGTCTACGTAGTAGGCGGAGAACACGAGGGCCACCAGTCCAAGGAGAGCTGCGCCGTAGTAGAACAGGAGGCCAGGAATGCCCAGGTGAACGCTAAACATGCCGCTAAGGAGCAGCTGAACGCCAATGCAAAGCACCAAAAACACGGCGGCGACGTAACCGATCCGTGTGCCCCTGGAGATGCTGGTCCCGCGTGGGGTACGAGCCACAAAATCGGCAACGCTGAATCGATCACCTGCTGTCCGGCGTTGTTCCATCGCTTCGTCGAGGAGGCGCGGTATCTCGGTTTCTGCTACGCCCTTCTTCCTGAGGGCGTACACAATATCCTGCTTAAGGTTTAAATCCATTGTTTCACTCCGTTGTCAAGATCATGCGATTAAACTACATCCCGCGTTCGATTGCGCCAGACACCGATGACGCACGGCACAATGATCCAAATCGCTGCTGAGGAAATCGCCGCGATGGCGTTTCCTCCTTCAGTCAGAACGTTTGAAAGAGTGGCCGACTGCAGAAACGGTGTAGCGTTCCCCGCGAAAAGCCCGATCAGCGAGTCGAACACGAAGGATTGGAACAGGACGAAAACGATAGCTATTGGCGTGGAGAGAAGTGCCGATGCGACCGCCGCACCTGAAATAGTTCCAATCACGGTGACGCACGTGAGCAGCCATAGGCTCTTTGCGAGGTCACCTAGGACCATCTCGTATTCCGCAATCGCTGAGAAGCCCGCCGAGGCGACAAAAGCGACGGCGCAGACGAGCAGTATGATACCGAGGGCGAAGGTGGCCACCGCCAGATACTTCGCGAGGAGCAGCACGCCGCGCTTTGGCTGAAGGACAAAGAACTTGATTGCGTCACGGTGCTGCCAGTCAGAGGTAACCGCCAGAATTGAAATAATTGGCGCTCCAATTCCGGCCGGCAGCGCAAGCGCGGCAAGCATCATGGATACATTGATCGGCTCGCCGCGAGTGGCAGAGACGACGACGAAGACGGCGATCATGAGCATGCCAAGTAGCGCCATGGCGGAGAGGAGCCATCTCGAGCTGCGGGTATTCACCAGCTTCCGCATCTCGACATACATGGCGATTCCCACAGGGTTCGATGCGGGGTTGCTGAGACGGTTCATCGTTCATCCTTCACTGCCGGGACTGCCGCAAATTCAGGAGAAGTCAGTTCACTGTAGTAGCTCTCCAGGGATTCCGCCTGCTTTCGGTGTAGCAGGCTAACCTGCACGCCGTGCCTCCAGAGCATTTCGCCCACCTGCTCCGGCGATGATGCGACCTGGATGGGCTGAACACCCGCGCCGGCCCCGCCGACTATAACCAAGCCTTCAGCTTGGAGGATCCTTTGGATCTTCTGCCTTTCAGGACCATCTACCTCTGTCATATCCGTCCTACCGAGTTCGCGCATCGAGGAGTTGGAAATCACTTGGCCGCGATCGATGATCACCACTCTGTCAACGTACGACTCAAGCTCGTTCAGAAGGTGACTCGAAATGAGGACCGCTCCGCCACCAGCGACGAAAGCACGGATAGATGCCTTGAGCCAGCCCATTCCTTCAACGTCGAGACCGTTGGCCGGCTCGTCAAGAACCAGGTACCTCGGACTGCCGAGGAGGGCAATAGCGAGGCTGAGTCTCTGGCGCATACCAAGGGACAGGGATCCTACTTTTCGGCGCGCGGCTCCGGCCAGACCGACGGATTCCACAGCCGCGTCAACACGTTGGGACGGGAGTCCCATCATTATGGCAACGACACCAACAGTCTCACGGACTGACCGGCCGGGATGGTGGGCCGAGGGATCCAGCAGGAAGCCGATCTCCCGACCAGGGTTGGCAAGGTCCTGAAAGCGAGTTCCCGCAATGCTAATCGAGCCCCCGTCCAGTCGTGTGAGGCCGGCAATCATCCTTAGCGTCGTTGACTTGCCCGATCCGTTCGGGCCGATGAAGCCGGTAATCGTGCCCGATTCACAACTGAAGCTGATATTTTGGACAGCTAGCACATTACCGTAAGATTTAGAAACATTTTCCAGTCTCAGCGTCATATTCTTACACTTGTCCGTTCTGAGACAGTCCCCTTGATTTCATTGCTTAAAATCACTGTAAACACCAATCCGAATATCGCCAAGTCAATCGGAATATACAACCAAGCTTGGCTCTCGTTATAGAAAGGAGCCGCAACCGACATAGCGACGATATTAGCTATCAAATGGTACAGAATACTGAGCCACAATGACTGGGACTTAATCGCCAGCACCAAGGCAAAGAGCGAGAACAGGAACCGGTCTGCGAACATAGCGACAAATGGCGAAACATGAAGTGCTGCAAAAGACGCGGAGAAGACAACGGCGATACCGATTCGCCCGGCGCTTGACGTTCGGAAGCGTCTAAGAAGGATCAGAGGCAACCCGCGAAAGATCACCTCTTCCATCATGATCACTCCCGGCGCAATAATCGCGAGCCCCGTCCCGCTTCCACGAAGTGTGCTGAGCCAGAAGATCATGGCAGCACCAATCGCAACGAGCACCACGCAAGACTTCGCATGTTGTGAATCACCTTCGGCCGCCAGCCCCCGAACTCCAAACACGTTGAGGCTGAAGCGACAGTACACAACGGCGGCTATGGAGCAGCCAACCAGGACGATTGATAGCGGCGAGATGACCTGCGCGTCGATACCGACCGCCGCGAGCAGTTCGCACGAAAGGAGCAGGCCGACGAGCACCGCCCCGCTGAGCAACATCGCCCGGGTGATTGCATACGCGAAGAATCGTTTGATTTCCAGCCCCATTTCTAAACCCCAGAGAGAGGGTGGCTGGGTGATATTTATCAGCCCAGCCACCACCCCGTCATGCTAGCTACCAGCCAAAGAAGTAACGGCGCAGTTCAAGGAAGAAATCCCAAAGGGCTCCGCCAATGAACCAGTTGATGGTGTTGCGAATCCAAGCGGCCAAGCCATTCCACCAGTTGATGAAGGCGTTCCAGCCCCATTTGACGGCGTTGACCATTGCATTCCAGACGTACGGAGCAGCCCACCGAATCCAGTCAAGAACCGGCTTGATATTGATCCTCTTTTGAGCATCGGCCGCAGCCCCGTTGAGTGTGGCATTTGGTGGCACTGCCGACCCTGCCGACAGCACGGGCAGGGAGCTATTCTGCGCCGCAACAGCCGTCGTCGAGATACTGACTATCGACGACGCGGAAGTTGCACTCGAACCGGAAACACTCCGGACAGCGCCCGGCGCCGAAAGGAGAATAACCCCCGCCAGCGCCGCAGCGACACCCTTTTTACTCCAATCGAGCATGACATCCCGCGTATCACGTGAACTCATGATTTCCCCCTTTCACTTCACCCACACTGAGTGCAATGCCAACCTGAATGGGTGTTTTAGATTTAGTCAAATCAGTTTGGAATGGGCGTCCAGAGGCACGCCGTTGACCTAAACACTCCCTTGGCTCGCTTCAAGCAAACCCGTCTGGATGTGACGGGTTGGTCGATTTTCGGGCCCGTTCGTGCCGAGGAATCCGAAGACCTCTCCAGGTACCAGCTCGAACGAGATGTCCCGCACCGCTTGTACCATTCCGTAGTCCTTTACGAGCCCCTCGACCCTGCAGGTGAAATCCACGGATTTCAATGGTTCATTCATTATTGGGCAATAACGTTGAGAGTCTTTGCATCGGTTTCCTCCTATTTTCTTGGACTGGCTGAGGGGAAATCCAATGATGAAAGCTTGTTCCCCCGCCCAAGAAACTAGCGCAATATTTCGCCTCTCAGTGGTCGAAGTGGCCAAACTCCGTGCAGATTTGCCGAAAATCAGTGTGTTTTTCGGCAATCTCAGTGTGGATCTCGGCGCTTCTCCGTGTGAAAAAACGTTTCACCCGGATTGGCTCACATAGCCGTCTGAGACCGTGTCCAAGACCTCCCTGGGGAAGTGAGGGCGGCCGTCTCCGCTGCGCCTACCTCAGGACCGAGAGCGCGGCGAAAATGGGGGTTAGACGAAGGCACCGTCGGATTCTGCTGGATCATTCTCTTCGCCCGAGCTGCCGGTCTCGGGAGTCCGCGGGACCGCAATTTGTCCATTCGAATCCGATATCCGAGAGAAGACGATCCCGGGCAGGACATGACACGGCCCAGGAATTTACACACGTTTTGTCCTGCAACCCCTGCTTCACGACCGACGAGGGGTTATAGGACAAAACGTGTGTATTGGAGGGCTTGCTTCCCAGCGTTGGCGGGCGGATTTCGGGATGGCTATGCTTTGGAAGCTTAGGGTAGCTGGGGTGCTCGCAGCGGCATTGTAGGAGTGTTGGTCCGAAACCGCGGTGCAACGCTGCCTGGTCCATGTCCAGCGCAACGTCCGCACCTACCTGACCGGCCGCCCCAGGACCGAGGCGGGCAAGGCATTGCGGCGGCTGGGACGGGGCCTGACCAGGATTCACGCCCCGACGGAAGCGGCGGCCTGGCTGGCAGGGCTCCATGACTGGCACCAACAGCACGGGGACGCGTCGAAGCCCGCACCTACCGGAGCACGACCGCGAGCGAGTGGTACCTCTACCTGCACAGCGAACAGCCCTGCCGCCGGCCAAACTCATCGAAGCCCGCCACCACCGCCTGCCCAAGACCAAAGCCCCTACCCCAAGGAGCAGCACCCCGGCCCAGAGCTCTACAGCGCCGGGCTGAGCGCCGAGGAAGGCCTCTGGCACCGCGCAGGCTGGGCCGGAGAGGCACATGACACGCCCGGGATTTACACACGTTTTGTCCTATAACCCGGATTTACGCACGTTTTGTCCTGTAGCCCTTAAACGAAAGAGTCCGCCCTTATAGGCGGACTCTTTCGTTTATTTGGTTGCGGGGACAGGATTTGAACCTGTGACCTCTGGGTTATGAGCCCAGCGAGCTACCGAACTGCTCCACCCCGCGTCGCAAGAACTACTTTACCTGCAGGTGAATGTCAGGCCAAATCCAGACGACGTGACCTCCGTCTCCCCGGCCCCATCGGCGGAGCAACCCTGCAGACCGCCGGCCCAGACAGATCAAAAGGAAGACCGGGCCAGCCCTGGTCTGGGCTGGCCCGGTCTTGCAAAACAACCAGCTAAGCCGAAATCAGCCGGCTGGAGAATTGCCTATTTGCTCGGCGAGGGTGTCGGCGACGGGCTCACCGAGGGGGTGGCGCTTGCCGACGGAGCCGGGGTGACTCCAAGCCGGGACTCGGCGTCGAGCGCTTTCTGTATTGCAGCGGCAAGAATTTTCTGCTGGTCACCATAGCCCCCGAAGTCACCCTTGGCGAGGGCAGCCTGGCCATCCTGGATGGCCTTGTTGGCCTGGTCCAGTGCAGCCTTCAGCTGGGCCTGCGCATCCGCTGCGGCGGGTGGCGTAGTAGTCCCCGGCGGAGTGGGGGTCTGGCCGTTATTGGCCGAGTCTCCCGCCGAGGCCCCTGAGTCGCCCCCGAAGAGAATCTTCAACGCTGCGTCAAGCGTGGGGGCAAAGCCGACCTTGTCGCCAAAGGCCACGAGCACGCGCTGAAGCGTTGGATAGGACGTCTCACCCGTTGACTTCAGATAGACCGGTTGGACATAGAGCAGGCCTCCGCCCACCGGCAATGTCAGAAGGTTGCCGTTGAGCACATCGGATGCTCCCTGCCTGAGCAGGTTCAGTTCCCGCGACACCTCAGGATCGGAGTTGAACTTGTTCTGGGCCTGGCCGGGGCCTGGAACCTGGGTATCCGTTGGCAATTGAAGCAATCGCAACTGGCCATACGTGTCAGCCTTCACCCCCTTCTGGCTACCGGCGTCGGAATCGGCGGCGAGGAAGCCGTAGAGGATGTTCCGGGCGGCGCCGTTGACCACCTGCGGGATGAAGGACGACGTCAGCTGGAAGGCCGGCTTGGTCTGGTCGGGCATCTGCAGGGACATGTAGAACGGAGGCTGCCGGACGGGATCCGTGACCGTGGGGTCGTTCGGAACGCTCCATGCGTCGTTATTCTGGTAGAAGCTGTCCGCATTGGTCACGTGGTAACGCCCAAGCAACTCACGCTGGACCTTGAACAGGTCCTCCGGGTAGCGGACGTGGCTCATCAGCTGACCCGACATCTCCGAGTACGGCTTGACGGTGGTCGGGAAAATCTTCTCCCACGATTTCAGGATCGGGTCCTGGTCATCCCAGGCGTAGAGCGTGACCGAGCCGTCATAGGCGTCAACAGTGGCCTTGACCGAGTTCCTGATGTAGTTGACGGCGCTGTTCGGCAGGGCCGCCGTGCGCCCGGAGGTCGTCTGCGAATCGGCCGTAGCATTTCCCAGTTGCTGTTGCTGGGAGTAGGGGAAGTACTGGCTGGTGGTGTAACCGTCCACGATCCACTTCACACGGCCGTCGACCACTGCGGGATAGGCACTGCCGTCCACCGTCAGGTAGGGAGCAACCTTTTGCACGCGCTCACGCGGAGTGCGGTCGTAGAGGATCTGGGACTTCTCGTTGACGCCGTCAGACAGCAGCAGGTCCGAGGACTGGAACTTGATCGAGTACAGGAGGCGGTTGAACCAGTTGCCCACGTTGGGGCCACCGTTGCCGGTAAAGGTGTACTGCGTTTCCGTAGAAGTGTCCTTGCCGGCGGGTCGGTCCTGTTCGCGGTGCGGAGCGCCATCCGGGGCACCAACCACCGAGTAGTCCGGCGAATCTTCACCGAAGTAGATGCGGGGTTGGTAGTTCGCATCGCTGCCAAGGGTACCCATTGACGGGATTCCGGAGAGCAGGAAATCCGGCTTGCCATCAACCGTGAAGGTATTGCCCTTGGCGGCCACCACACCGTAACCGTGGGTGTAGACGATATGCCGGTTGACCCAGGTCTGCTGGCTGGCGTTCAGCCCGTCCTGGTTCAATTCGCGGACCGCGATCACGGTGTCCTGGGTCTTGCCGTCCACGGTGTAACGGTCGACGTTAAGGGCCTTGGGGAACTGGTAGTACGGACGGTACTGCTCCAGCTGGGAGAACGCCGAGGAAACCAGGTTCGGGTCCAACAGCCGGATGTTGGCCGCCGTCTGGGCGTCCTTGGCAAGAGCCCCGGTCTTGGCGTCCGTCGTGGCGTTGTAGGGAGAAACCTTGATCTTGTCCAAACCGTAGGCGGACCGGGTCATGGCAATGTTGCGGTCAATGTACTTGTTCTCCAGCGTCTGCTCCGAGGGCCGGACCTGGAACTGTTGGATGACCCAGGGATAGACGCCGCCCGCGAGGATGGACGTGATGATCAGCATGGCCGTGCCGATCACGGGCAAGCGCCAACGGCCAATCACGGCGGCCACAATGAAGAGGATAGCCACCAGACCCGCGGCAACGGCCAGGATGGTCTTCGTCGGGATCACGGCGTTGACGTCGGTGTAAAGGGCGCCTGCCCAGTGTCCGCCGTTGTTCTGGACGGTGCTGTAGACGTCAAGCCAGAAGTTGGCTCCGAGCAGGAGCAGGAAAATGGCCCCGGTCACGGCCAGGTGGATTTGGGCGGCACGGCTGGTGAAGATACCGCGTTCCATGAGCCGGATACTGCCATAAAGGTAGTGGGTAAGGATTCCCGCGATTCCGGCAATCACCACAACGCTCATAAGGAAACCCGTGACAAAGCCAAGGAACGGCAATGTCATGAGGTAGAAGCTGATGTCCAGGCCAAACTGGGGATCGGCCTGGCCGAACGGTACCTGGTTGAAGAACAAAAGCACCGCTTGCCACTGGCTCGCGGCCGCGCTGCCGGCGAAGAGGCCGAACAACACGGGGATGCCGATCATGACCACGCGTCGTACGGGTTCAAGTTGGGCCTGGTAACGGTTCAGGTTGTCCCTGGCCTCGGAGTCCGGGGCGTAGACGGGCCGTGCATGGTAGGCAACGCGGATTGCGTAGAAGACGGGCAGGAACATCAGGACGAAGCCCGCGAGGAAGATCAGGATCCGGGCAAGGTTTTCCTTGAAATAGACTTCGAAGAAGCCCAGCTGCTGATACCAGAGGACGTCTGTCCACACATTGGCGAAGAAAATAAATCCCACGACGGCGACGGCGACGATGATCAAAGTTGGAGTGAGTGCACCCCGTCTCCGCTGCGGTCTTCCGGGCGGGCTGGTGCTGGCTGGACGGGACAAACTCGATACCTCATCGCTGGTCGTCAGTTAACGGTCATCAGTGCGTGTGTTCGTCGGCCCCCGTGCCGGTGCTAATGGCGGAGGCCGTCATTAGTGCCACGAGTGGCAGTGGAGCTAAGTTCCATCATCAGTCTAGTTGTTGGAGCATGTCGGGAGGCGGGACATGTCCTGGCCCGAGGCGAGTCGCTCCACGGCTGATTTTGCGTCCGCCAGAGTGTCCACTTTGACTACCTGCAGCCCGTCCGGAACGTGCCCTACGACCTCATCGCAATTGGCGGCAGGCGCGAGGAAAAGCGTGGCGCCGCCGCTGCGGGCTCCGCGCATTTTCTGGGCGATTCCACCAATGGGCCCCACGGTGCCGTCCGGCGAAATGGTGCCGGTACCGGCCACATGCTTGCCGCCCGTGAGGTCGCCGGGGGTGATGCTGTCGATGATGCCCAGTGCGAACATCATGCCGGCGCTCGGTCCGCCCACCTGGTCCAGGGAGATCTTGACGTCGAACGGGAACGTGAACTTGTACTGCAGCAGTACGCCCAGGATGTACTTCCCGTTTGAGCCCTTGCCGGGAGTAATGCTCACCGTCACGGGCTGGCCGTTCCGATCGACGACGACGACGGCAGGCGCGCCCGCGCCGTCGGCCAGTGCGGTTTGGACAACGCTCAGGGACGTGACCGCCTTGCCGTTGATCGACGTAAAGACATCCCCGGCCTGGAGTTTGCCCGCGGAGGCCGAGCCGTCGGACAACCCTGCGACTGCAAGCTTCTGGCCGTACGGAATATTTTCTTCCTTGAGGGCCGAGGCAACTGCGTTCTCCTGGGAGGTAGTCATGGCAAGCGCGCTTTCCTGTTCGGATTGCTGCTTGGTGACGCCTTTGGGATAGAGCAGTTCTTCTGGGTATACGGCCTTGGAACCGTCCAGCCAGGCCTGGAAGGCCTCGAAAATGTTGACTGGACCGTTGGGGCCGCCGTTGATGTAGACGGTGGTCAGGTCCAGATTCCCTTTGGCGGGATACGTCGCGTGCCCGGTGATGCTGATGACCGGTTTGTTGTGGTCCGTGCCCAGGGTGTTGAACGTTGGTCCGGGGGATTCCACGACGTAGGGAACAGGGAGCACGGCCGCGGCGATTCCCAACACAATGGTCAGAGCGCCGGAGACCAGCATCGCGACGTACCGTCCGTCGCGGCGCCGCGCCGGGGAATGGCCTTCCGGCGTCGGGATGTCCTTGGAGTTGGAGGGGCCGAGAGGCTGTCCGGGTTCCCCGGCAGCTCCGGGGCTCGGCAAACTAGTCAATGAAGGACCTCTCCGCGCCGGGAACCGTGTGCCCTACGCTACCGTTTCGACCCCCTCAGGGCGGAGGCCAGTAAACATACCAACGATCCACCCTACTTTGCTGTGCCCGCCCCACGTGCTTTGCCTAGAGCGAACGACGCGTTCTTGAGGCAGACAGCCCCCGGGCATCGCGGTACCTTGAAAGTGATCACCAGTCACACCGACGATCGGCGGCACCATGACCTCCAACCCCAATAACCCCTCCAATGGAGACGATTCACCCGTGGATCCCTTGGCGGAAATGCTGAAGAACCTGATGGGCGGGCAAGGCATGGGCAACATCGACCCCGCCGAATTGGCAAAGGCCGCAGGGCTGCCAAACGACCCCAACATGCTGCAGCAAATGTTCGCCCAGGTGCAGGCCATGATGAGCTCCACTTCCGAAGGCCCTGTCAATTGGCAGCTCGCCCACGAGAATGCCCGCCGTGTTGCCGCCGCCGGCACGGATCCCTCGGTGAGTGCCGTGCAGGCCCGCGAAGTCGACGAGGCGCTCCGGCTCGCGGAACTCTGGTTGGATCCGGTCACCGATCTGCAGGCGACGGGCCTCATCGGCCGCGCCTGGTCCCGCGCCGAATGGGTGGAAGCCACCCTCGCTACATGGAAAAGACTCACGGAGCCGGTGGCCAACAGCATCGCCAATGCGCTGTCGGACGCCCTGACACAGCAGATGCCGGAAGAAATGAAGGCCATGATGGGCGGCACCTCGTCGATGTTGCAGAACATGGGCGGGGCAATCTTCGGCATGCAACTGGGACAGGCCATCGGGGCCCTGTCCGCCGAGGTGGTCAGCTCCACCGACATCGGCGTTCCACTCGCTGATCTCGAGATGGCCTTGCTGCCGGCCAATGTGGCAAAGTTCGGCGAAGGCCTGAGCATCCCTGAGAATGACGTCCGGTTGTTCCTCGCGGTCCGCGAAGCCGCGCATGCCCGGCTCTTTGTGCAGGTTCCATGGCTGCGGGGCCATCTCCTCGGGGCGATCGAAGCTTATGCCCGCGGCATCCACATCGACCTTTCCCGCGTCGAGGACCTCGCCCGGGACCTGGATCCCAGCAACCCCGAGGGCATTCAAGAAGCTCTCTCCCAAGGGGTGTTCACGCCCGAGCGCACTCCCGAACAATCGGCTGCCCTGGAGAAACTCGAAACAGCCCTGGCGCTGGTGGAGGGCTGGGTGGACGAACTCACGGCCGCAGCCACCGAGAACGTGCTGCCATCCGCCGTCGCACTCCGCGAGACGGTGCGCAGGCGCCGGGCCACGGGAGGACCCGCCGAACACGCGTTCTCCTCCCTCGTTGGCCTCGAGCTGCGCCCGCGGCGCCTTCGCGAAGCCGCCACGTTGTGGGCGGCGCTGAAGGACGAACGTGGAATCGACGGCCGCGATGCCATCTGGCAGCATCCCGATTTGCTCCCCACGGCGCATGACCTCGACGACCCGGCGGGCTTCACCGAACGGCGCCGCCTGGCTGAAGCCAGCGACACCGAAGTGGACGATGCACTGCAGAAGCTCCTTGAAGGCGGCTACGACGCTCCGAAGGACGAGGGGAGCACTGAGGGCAGCCCGGAGGCTCCGAAACCTGAAGACGGAGACTCCCCTGACACCACGGAACCCGGGGAGCCCAAGGCCTAGCGCTTCCGAAACGCCTAGTCGGCGTCGGCGTCCCAGCCTCCGGCTGGCGCGTCGGCGCCTTTGTCATCCGGTCCAAGCCCCCGCGACGTCGCAAAAGCGACGCCCTCCAGGAACGCCTTGGCCCGCTGCGTTTCGGGGTACGCCTCCAGCAAGCGCCAAAACGCTGCGTTGTGCCCGGCCACCAGCAGATGCGCGAGTTCGTGGAGCAATACGTAGTCGATCACCCACCGCGGCATCGATTGGAGCTTGTCCGAAAGCCGGATGGTGCCGTCCGCCGGGGTGGCCGACCCCCACCGTGACTTCTGGTTGCTGACCCAGCGGACCGACGTCGGGGTGGCACGGCCGCCCAGATACCTTGCGGAAAGCTCCGCGGCATGTCCGGCAAGGGCCGCATCGCTCGCGGGTCTCCGCCTGCCGGCGCCCTGGGCACCCCTCTCCCCTTGGCGCTTGAGCTTGTCCAGCATCCGCCGGACCCATTCACGCTCCTGCGCCTTCGTGAAGTGAGCAGGGATCGCCACAACGGCGTTCCCGTCCTCCCAGAAGGCCGCCACCGTACGGCGGCGGCGGGCCGAGCGACGAACGACGACGGGCGCGCCGTCTTCGGTGGTCAACGGCAAAGCGGGCTGTCCCGCGATCCGCGGCACTAGGCAGACCCGTTCTCGACCAGGACTGCCAGCACGGCTTCGCCGTACTTTTCCAGTTTGGAAGGCCCGACACCAGCGAGTTGCGCCAGTTCCTCTAGCGACGCCGGCCGGGCCTCTGCGATGGCCGTCAACGTCGCGTCCGTGAAGACCACATAGGCAGGAACATCGTTGCTCAGCGCCTCTTCCTTGCGCCATTGCCGCAAAGCCTCAAAAGTCTGTTCCTCGTACGTGGGCGGGCACTGGCTGCAGCGGCCCACTTTGCGCTCGGCGCCAGTGGCGAGCATCGTGCCGCAGACCCTGCACGACGCCGGTGCTGCCGCCTTGCGCCGTGGCGTGGCGCGGCTGCGCGCGCTGGCTCCGAGCACGGAATCGGGGCGGAGCCCGTCGAGGAAGCGCGAAGGTTTGCGGTTGGCGCGGCCACCCGGTGTCCGGGCCGTGGACCAGGACAGGTTCAGGTGCTCCCGTGCCCGCGTGATCCCGACGTAGAGCAAGCGGCGTTCCTCGTCCACGCTTTCGGGAGTGTCGGCGAAGGAAATGGGCATAAGTCCTTCGCTCAAGCCCACCAGGAACACGGCGTCCCATTCCAGGCCCTTCGCTGCGTGCAGCGATGCGAGGGTAACGCCTTGGACTGTCGGGGCGTGCTGGGCCACCGAACGCTCCTGGAGTTCGTTGACGAATTCCATCAACGTGAATTCCGGCCCGCGGCTGATGGCGAGTTCGTCCGCGAGGGCCACGAGCGCTGCGAGGGACTCCCAGCGTTCGCGGAGTGCACCGCCACTATGCGGGGCGGTATCCGTGTAACCGAGCGAAGCCACGATGTCCCTGACCAGTTGGCCCAGTGGCTCCTTTGCGGAATCCTCCGCTACCGCGCGCGTTGCGGCGCGCAGCTGCAGGATGGCGTCCCGGACTTCCTTGCGCGCGAAGAACCGCTCACCACCCCGGAGCTGGTAGCCGATGCCCGCCGAGGCAAGGGCTTGTTCGTACGCTTCCGATTGGCCGTTGGTGCGGAAGAGCACGGCAATCTCGCTGGCCTTGGTGCCGGAGTCGATCAATTCCCGGATCCGGCCCGCGACAACCGCCGCCTCTGCCTCGTCGTCCGGGCATTCCATGAACCGCGGTTCCGGTCCGGCCGGGCGCTGGGCCACCAACTGCAGGGGTTTGGCCCAAGCGGCGTCGGCAACCGTTCCACCACTGCGGCGGGACCCGAGGAGATCGTTGGCGAGCTTCACCACTTGGGGCGTGGAACGGTAGTCACGAACCAGTTTGACGACCGTCGCCGACGGGTAACGGCCCTTGAATCCGAGGAGATGCTTGGGAGAGGCTCCTGTGAACGAGTAGATGGTCTGGCTGGAGTCGCCCACCACGCAGAGTTCGTCGCGGCCGCCGAGCCAAAGTTCAAGAAGCCGCTGTTGCAACGGAGAAACGTCCTGGTACTCGTCCACCACAAAGTGCCGGTACTGCTCGCGGACCGTAGCTGCCACTTTCGGGTCTTCCTGAAGGATGCCCACCGTGATCAACAAGACGTCCTCGAAGTCGATCACGTTGCGGTCCGTCTTCACGTCCTCGTAAGACTGGAAAACCCGCGCGACGGCGGTAAGGTCGAAGCCGCCCGGAGTGCCGCGGCCGTGCGCGTTCTCAAGATAGTTGGCGGGCGTCAGCATGGAAACCTTGGCCCACTCGATCTCCGCCGCAAGGTCACGGATGGAAGCCCGGTCGGTACTCAACCGGAGCCGCCGCGCGGCTTCAGCAATCATGTTCGCCTTGTGGTCCAGCAAGTTCGGCAGGACGCCGCCGACCGCCTGCGGCCAGAAGAATTGCAGTTGCCTGAGCGCAGCGGCGTGAAACGTGCGTGCCTGGACGTTTGCGACGCCGAGATCCCGCAGCCGGCTGCGCATCTCGGCGGCGGCCCGGGACGTGAAGGTGACGGCCAGGAGGCGCTGCGGGCTGTAGACACCGGAGTGCACACCATAGGCAATACGGTGGGTAATGGCCCGGGTTTTTCCCGTACCCGCTCCGGCGAGGACGCACATGGGACCGCTGAGGGTGCTGGCGACTTCCCGCTGCTCGGCGTCAAGGCCGCCGAGTATCCGGTCCTCGAGTGAAACGGTGTCGCTGAAAATACCGCCTGTCACTGCTGGAGGTCCTCGATGACGCCGCCGTACCAGTGCTCGATCAGGGAACGCGCAATCGAGAGCCTTGTGGAGATCGTGATCTCGCCGCTGAGCACTGCCGCCTGGAGTTCCGCGCGGCTGAACCAGCGGGCCCGGGTGACTTCAACGCCGTCGGGCCGGGCCTCGACGTCGTCCGTTGTTGCGGTGAACCCGAGCATCAGCGAGGCCGGAAACGGCCACGACTGCGAGCCAAGGTACTGGCAAGCGGTGACCCGCACACCCACTTCTTCCCCGATTTCGCGAACCACGGCCTGTTCAAGCGATTCGCCGGGCTCAACGAAGCCGGCAAGCGTGGAATAGTTCTTGGCGTCAAGCGGCCCTCCTCCACCCAGGAGCAGCCTGCCGTCGGAACCTACCACGGTGACGATGATGGCCGGATCGGTCCGCGGATAGTGCTCCGATTTGTCCCGCGGGCACCGCCGAACCCAGCCGCCGGCTTCGATGACCGTGGGAGTTCCACACTGCGGGCAGTGGGTATGGGTGGCATGCCAATTGGAAATGGCGCTGGCCTCGACAAACAAGGCTGTGTCCATGGCACCGAGGCGGGCGGCGACCTCCCGGAATCCGGCCCAGGAGCCGTCGGCCGGAAGGCCCGCGGCTCCAGGCGGAACCGGCTCGGCGGGCACAAAGAGGACGATTGGTGTTTGCTCCGGTACAGAGGAAGCAGCAAGGGTCCGGCCGAGATAAATGGCTGTGAGCGGTCCACCGGCGGCCTGAAGGGTTTCGAAGAGCGGCGCGGCGTCGCCCAGCCACAACGCGTCCCCCACGACGAGGGCTTGGCGCTGCGACAACACCATGGCCTTGGCCGAACCTGAGGAGATCACTTCGTCAAGCATGCCCGGCTTCAGGCGTTCAGCAGATCCGCGGTCAACCATGGCAGGGCGCACCGGAAGTACGGTATCGATAAGGTGGTTTGCCGGCGCCTGGAACTCGGTGAAACTCATGTACCTACCGTACTGACTCGCACCGACAATTGACATTTGGATCTTTCAGCGATGCACGTCCCTGGATGCTGTTTTCCAGCGGATCTCAAGACTCGCCGCACTGCATCGCTGCCAGAGGCGCTTGTCAATCTACCGTGGAAGACGTGAGAAGAACACCGTTCGAACTGGCCGCTGTAGCTACTGCGGCGGTGCCCGGCCTGACGCCGATGGCTGCCGCCTCCGCCCCGGACGATGCCGCCGATTTCGATTCGGCGCTTCTGCTGGATTCGGAGGGCAAGCGATGGCGCGTCCGTTCGCCGCGTCATCCCGAAGCCAGCGCCCGGCTGGAGACCGAGTTCATGATTCTGCGGGCTTTCGCGCCGGCGATCCGGGCCGAGCTGCCTTTTCTCATGCCCACTGTGGCCGGAACGGTGCGCCAAGGCGCGCTGAGCACGTTTGTCTACGCCCACCTGGCCGGCGCCACACGGAGCATCGAAGAGCTGTCGAGCTGCAGTGATGCCTTGGCCAAGGAGATCGGTGCGGCTCTCGCTGCCGTCCACGACCTCCCCCAGTCCCTCGTCAATAATGCCGACCTTCCCAGCTACACGGCCAATGAATTCCGTCAGCGCAAGTTGAACGAGCTGGACCAGGCCGCTACCACGGGCAAGATTCCGCCAGCCCTGCTGCGTCGCTGGGAGCACGCACTGGAGGACGTGGCACTGTGGCGCTTCAACCCGTGCGTAGTCCACGGCGATCTCCATGAAGACAATTTGCTGATCGACGGCGACAGCGTGACGGCGGTGACGGGGTGGACCGATTTGCGCATCGGCGACCCCGCCGATGACTTCGCCTGGCTCGTGGCGTCAAACGAACAGCGCTTCGTGGAGTCCGTACTGCGGCACTACACGGAGGCCCGGCGGGATACCCCTGACGGCCACCTGCTGCGACGCTCGGCACTTCTTGCCGAGTTCGCCCTGGCCCAGTATCTCGTCAAGGCCTTGGCCGCCGGTCACAGTGACATGACGGAAGAAGCCGAGGCGATGCTCAAATCCCTCGCCGACGACATCGAGGAACAAAACGCTTTGGCAGCCGAGGAGGCCGAGGCCGCTGCGGCGGAGCTCGCCGCTTCAGAGCTCGCCGCTTCAGAGCTTGCCGCTTCGGAGCTCGCCGCTCCGGAGCTTGCCGCTTCGGAGCTCGCCGCTCCGGAGCTCACCGCTTCGGACGGGCTGGCAGCACCGGCAGTCGTCATTGCTTCGGAAGCCAAGGCCTCGGAGGGCGGCTCGGCAAAGCCCACGGTGAGTGTTACGGCCATCCCGGAGCCCGCGGAAGATCCGGCGAACGGGACCGCCTCCACGCCGGACGCGCCGTCCGAAGCGGACGACACCTCGACGACGGCCCTCCAGATAGTGGAGCCGGCCCCGCTCCAGGACGCCAAGAAGCATTAGTCCTACCCGGCCTAGCTGGCGTGGTTTCGGCCGCCTATCGGCTTCGACTGCCTAGCGCGGTCGCAATGATCTTCTCCAGTTCATCGGCCGAGCCGAGGTCGTGGGGCCTGACGACGGCGTCATCGGCAACGTAATAGAACGCCGCACTGACCTGCTCCAACGGCACACCCTTGAGGCGCGCCCATGCCAGCCGGTAGACGGCCAGTTGCACCGCGCGGGTCTTGAGTTGCCTCCCGGCCGGGCGCTTGCCCGTTTTCCAGTCCACCAGTTCCCATGTGCCGTCGGCGCCGCGGAAGACTGCGTCAATCCGTCCGCGCACCACGACGTCCCCGATCCTTGTTTCCACGGGAACTTCGACGAACGCCGGGGACCGGTGCGCCCATTCTGAATTGCTGAACGTCGCCACCATGTCGTCGAGTCCGTAGGCTTCGTCAATGTGGGAGTCAGAGCCGGGAGCTTCGTCGAGATCCAGCATGCCGGTGGTTCCGTAGTATTCCTCCACCCAGGAATGGAAGGCGGTACCTTTGCGTGCGGAGATCCCGGGTTGGCGGGGCACCGGGCGCCGAAGCTGGGCAAGGACCGCCGTGGGGTCATCTCCCAGGTCCACGAACATCGATGCCGAGATGTGCCCGGGCAAATGGACGTCCTGGACGGGTTTCCGCCGCAGCTGCCGTTCCAATAACAGCTCCGCTTCGGCGGCCCAGCCGGCTGCCGCCCCGCGGAGGGGGGTCGGCGCACCATCGATGACGAGCGGCGAATCCGTCCGCAGTGCCTCGATGGCGTCCCTGACCCGGGTTGCTGCCGCCTCCATTGCGGCCCGCCGCCCCGGTACCAAGCGGAGCCGTTCCCCCGTGCGAGGGTCGGAGGGACCTTCGAGCGGATCATAGGGGAAGGTAGCCACCTCCGTGCCGACGGTCAGGGGGCTCTCGGTGGGCAGCGCGTCTTCGCTGAGGGACCGAGGATGAATGGTGGCGGCCGATGCTCCGCCGGCACCGTTGCCTGCCTCGCCTGCAAGGCCTGCCAGCTCAGCAAGGAAAGGCGACGTCTCGGCAATGCCCGCCCGCGAACCATTCCATGCGGCGCTCGATGCCCACAGGACGAACTTTGCGCGGGTATAGGCGACGTAGGCTAGTCGCCGCTCTTCAGCCTCGCCGTGGTGCTGGACTTCGGATTTGAAGTCCTTTTCGGCATCCAGCCAGCCCTTTTGGTCCGGCTGGTCCAGATCCCATTGAGGGAGATCAGCGCGGTCGCCGCGCAGGGGCCAGGGCAGGGCCGCGGTGCCGCTGCTCCACCGCGAGTCCCGGTTGCTCGGGAAGGCCCCGGCGTTGAGACCGGGAACAAAGACAACGTCCCATTCCAAGCCTTTGGAGGCGTGGACTGTCAGTAATTGCACGGCCTCGTGGTTCACCTCGGCGTCGGCCATGTCCAGTCCGCCTTCCTCCGATGCGGCTGCTTCGAGCCATCCCAGGAAAGCCAGTAGATCCACACGCTGCGAAGTCTGCAGGAAACCCGCCGCGGCATCATGGAATGCGTCCAGGTTCCGGCGGGCCTGGTGGATGCTCGTCCCGGGCTTGGCAGCGACCTCGATGTCCAGCAGCATCGCACGTTCCACCTCGCCGATCAGTGTGGTCAGATCGTCTCCGATGAACCCCCGCAGGTTCCGAAGCTCGGCCGACAGCCGGCCGAGGCGGTCCAGGGCCGTCGTGCTGAGGGAGCGCCCGTGGCCGGAAGTCCACCCCGGCCGTGGCAGGAAGTCCAGGGCTTCCACAAGGCTCGCCGCATCGGTGATGTCGCTCTCCACGACGGTGTCCATCGCGCTTTCGTCGGCACTTGACGGATCGTCTCCCGCGCCGCTATCTCCCGCACCGCCGTGGGATCGCCGCCGGGCAAGGAACTGGGACCAGTCGCGGAAGGCCATCAGATCCGCAGTTCCGATCCTCCACCGGGCACCTGCCAGCAAACGCATCAGGGCATCGGAACGGCCGGGATCGGCGAGGACCCGGAGCGCGGCCACGAGATCCACTACTTCAGGGGTGTCGAGGAGCCCGCCGAGGCCGACTATTTCGTAGGGGATCCCTTGGACCTCGAATTCACGCCGCAAGCACTCCATCTGTGCCCGCCGGCGGCAAAGCACGGCCATCGTGGGGGAAACCGGCGTACCGTCGGCCGCGGTTTCAAAGACTGTGCGCCGGTAGCGGCGGACATCCCGGGCAATCGCTGCGGCTTCGTCTTCGTCGGTGGCAAATCGTCCGAGGACGACGTTGCCGTCCACGGCTGCGGGGCTCGGCTGCAGCGGAGGCACTGCCACGGAACTCTCTTCGGCCCTGGAGCCCGGGGCTCCACCACTAGCAGCGGCCTTGTTGAGCGGCGCGGAAATGACGTTGGCGGCGGCCAGGATGTTGCGCCCGTTCCGCCAGGCAGTGGTCAGGTACGAGGTGGGTGCGGTGGCAAGGGATGCCGTTCCGGAACTGTCTTCGACCCGGACGGGAAACTCCTGGACAAAGTGGAATAGTTGGCCGGCCGAAGCACCCCTGAACCCATAGATGGATTGGTTGGGATCCCCCACCGCCGTTACTGCGTGTCCGCCCCCGAACAGGCGGGAGAACAGGACGAGTTGCGCGTGCGAGGTGTCCTGGAATTCATCCAACAGCACCACCTTGTAGCGGGCCCGCTCGGTGGCAGCCGCCAAGGGTATGTCCTGGGCAATCTTCGCGGCGAGCGCAACGAGATCGCCGAAGTCCAGGACGCCGCGATTCCTCTTGGCCTCTTGGTAACGCCCCACCATGTCCGCGACGCTGGCCCTGGTCCGCAACATGGCGCCGAGATCGCCGGCAGCTTGGCTTGGGTTCTTTTTCGCCGCGGACATATAGGGCAATTGCGCGAATTCGGACACCCGGTCCATCAGCCAGCGCTGAACCTCGGCAGGTTCGCGCAAGTGTTCGGCGCACTCGCCGGCCAACTGCATCACGGCCTTGACCAACGTGGACTTTGCAGCGGTGAAGTGTTCATAGTCGCCGTCGTACGCTTCGACAACCTCGCTCGCAAGTTGCCAGGCCTGGGCGCCGCCGAGCAGCACCACATCGCGCTCGATACCCAGCCGCAGGCCGTAGTCGGAGACGATCCCGCTGGCGTAAGAGTGGTAGGTGGACACTTTGGGTTCAAGCTCATCGGATCCTGCAACCCCGTCCGGGAAGCCGTAATGCCCGTTGTCCGAGGACGCGATGCGCTGCAGGGTGGCCAATTTGGCGCGGATACGGCTGGCCAGCTCCCCTGCCGCTTTGCGGGTGAACGTGACGCCGAGGACCTCTTCGGGGCGCACCCATCCGTTCGCGACGAGCCACACCACCCGGTCCGCCATGGTTGCGGTTTTCCCGGATCCGGCGCCTGCGATGACCAACCGGGGGGTCAACGGTGAGGCAATAATGGCGGATTGCTCTTCGGTGGGACGGTTGCGTTCGCCGAGGATATCGGCCAATTCGCCGGGCGCGAACCGGGGTTCCGGCAATACCGCGGCATCTTCGGCGGCTTCTCCGCCGTCGATTCCGGCGAGTGTCTGGACGGTCATTCTGTGACCTGCTTTCCCCTGGCGCACAACGGGCAGATATCGGGCAGTCGGCAACCGTGGCCCCCATGGCTGCCTTTTGAGGGATCATGGCGCGCTTCGAAGCTTGCTCCGGCCATGAGCACGGCGGCTTCGCTGACAAGGTCCTGTGCCCAGTTATCTCCCGGGTCCAGGGGCTCCTGCACTTGGACCGCCGGCGTCTTCGTCTTGGTCCCCAGCTGTGCCAGGACGGCACCGCCGGGAACAAGCCCCGGAACAGGCAGATCCTGGAATGCCCCGTGCAACACGGCCGCCTGATAGGCACCGAGCTGGGGGTGCCTGGTGAGTTCGGCCTTGCCTGGCTGGCGTTTGCCCGTCTTGAGGTCGACAATCACCAGCCTGCCCTCAGCGTCTATTTCCAGACGATCCACTTGTCCCCGGAGCACGGCGCTCAGGACACCATCGGAATCCTCGCCGACGTGGTCCAGGCGCACCTCCGGAAGGGGGACCTCGAAGTCCACTTCGACCCCGGCCAGGCTTCGGCCCTCGCTCCTCATGACAAGCACGTATTGGGCGAGTTTCCGGACCATCTGCTCCGCCCGTTGGAAGTCCAGCCGGCCTTCCCAGTTGTCCTTCATGCCCAGTGTCGGCCAGCGACGCACGAGCTCGGCGACATACTCAGCGCCGGAGGCATCGGGCAACTCCTGGGCAATCGCATGGACCAAGGTGCCCAGGCTGCGGGCAAAGTCGGTAGCGGCTTCGCCCCCGGCCGCCTGGACAAACCAATCCAACGGCGATTTGTGCACGGTTTCCACCTTCGAAGGAGAAACAAACACGGTCCCTTGCGCCGGAACCACCGGTTCCTCGCTGCTCAGTTGTGCCAGTCCCCACCAGGAATCCGGATGTGCGCCCGGCACTGCGGGCTCTGCGGTGGCCAGATGTGCCAGCACGCGCGCGGCTTCGGCGGCATCCTCGGCCACACCCGGGCGGGCAAGCGCGGCGTCGTCCGGCTGAACACGCTGGCGCAACTCAGCCACCAAGGCACGCAGCGTCATGGGCCTGCCTACTGGTGTGTACTCACGTTGGTACTGTCCCGGTTCCAGGGGCGCCACGTAGTCGAGAAAAGCCGATTGCTGCTCGTCTTCGGAAGAAACCGCCGTGCAGATGAGGACTTCCCGGGCACGCGAAACGGCCGTGGAGAAGCTCCGCAGTTCGTCGTAGCGGATATCCCTCAGCCTGCTGAGGGGTCCGCGCTGCAGGGCGTGTTGAACTCCGTGCTCCACGGCATCGGCAAACAAGGTACTGCCGAGGAGTTCACCCCGGAGCCTGGTGTTGGGCCAGACGCCTTCCTGCAGGCCCGCGACGATGACCACGGCCCATTCCCGCCCGGCAGCGCTGGCCGGCGTCATGAGCTCCACCGCTTCCTCCAACTGGGCCCTGGCGGCAAGGGTGTCCATGGGGAGTTCCTGGCTGAGCAGATACTCCAGGAACTGTTCGGGACCGGAGCCCGGGAGCTGGTCGACATAGCGCTCGGCAGTGTGGAACAGGGCCATCATGGCGTCAAGGTCCCGGTCCGCGCGGGCGCCGGCCGCGCCGCCGTCGAGCGCCATTTCCGTCCAGCGCGAAGCCAGACCGGTGGCTTGCCACAATGCCCACAACACTGTTTCAGCGTTGGCTCCGGGCTCGGCGGCCGCCGAACGTCCCGCCGCGATCATCCGGGCCAAACGCCGTGCCGAGCTACCCTCGATACCCAAGGAACCCAGCGCCCCCGGCTCGAGCAACGCTTCAACCAGCAATACATCGCTGGACCGTCCGCCACCGCCCAACAGTTCCTCCCGGCGCAGGGATTGCCGCAGGCGGCGCAACTCGATGGCTGTAGCCCCGCCGATCCTCGACGTGAGAAGAGAGACGGCGGACTCAGGCGTCAGCTTGGCCGCATCGAGCACCACTCCGTACACCTCGAGCAGGGGACGGACTGCCACTTCGTCGCGGACAGCGGAATCCGCGACGGGAACGCGGACCGGGATTCCCTGACCGCTCAGGTAGCGCTGTAGTTGCGCCAATTGCCCACCGTTGCGCACAATCACAGCAATGTCGCCGAACTCGTGGTTCTCGCGCAGCTGTGCTTCGAGGATGCGTTGTGCCACGTAGCGCAATTCGTGGACGGTGGAGGGAAGGACATGTGCTTCCACCCGGCCCGCGGCCTGGCTACCTCCGGAGCGAGCCTCCTCCGACGCAGGCAGCGGGTCAAGACGCCGGGCCAATTGGCCTCCCGCACGCTGCGAGATACGTGCGGCCACACCCGTCCACGCTTTTGCGACGCCGGGGAGGTGCCGGTGGGTGTGCCACAGCGGAAGCTCCCGCACTGTGCCCGCAAGGCCTCCAAGAAGCCTCGGCAGTTCGGCGACGAGGTCGGGCCGCGCACCGCGGAACCCCTGGACCACGGTGTCCGGGGAGGACGCCACCAAAACGTCCTTTCCTTCTCCGATGTCTGCGAGCAGTTCAAACACGGCAGGGTTTGCCTCTTGGACGTCGTCCACCAGGATCAACTGCAGCCGCTCGCGCTCCGCCGCCAGGAATCCGGGCGAGTCCTGGAAGATCTGGCGCGCCGCGGTAATGATTCCGGCCGGGTCAAAGGCTTCCGGCATGCGCAGGTCCAGGACGTCGCGGTACTCCGTGTAGAGGTCCGCGGCAGCAATCCAGTCCGGCCTGCCGCATTCATAGGCAAGCGCCGTCAGGTCTTCCGCAGTGCGGCCGGATTCGATGATCCTGTCGAAGAGCTGCCGGATCTCCTGGCGGAAACCCCGGGTGGGCAATGCCGCGGACAAGTCCTGCGGCCACGGAAGTTCAAATCCCGGCCGGGCGTGACCCTCCAGCAGTTCCTTGATGATGAGGTCCTGTTCCGGCCCGGAAAGCAACTTGGGTGGCCGCTGCAGCGGCAGCGCGCCCTCTGCTTTGGCCCGCCGGATCAAATCGAAAGCGTATGAGGCCCAGGTGCGTGCCGGCGTCGTACTCAAGCTACGGTCCAACCGCCCCGTAAAGGTGTCCCGCAACGCCGACGCCGCATGCCGGCCAGGTGCGAGAATCAGGATCCGTTCCGGATCCACGCCGTCACGCTGGACCCGCCGGACGGCGGTTTCCACCAGCACGGTGGATTTTCCGGTGCCCGGTGCCCCGGGTACCAGGACCGGCCCGGATCCGTGCGGGAGGCCGACGACGGCGGCCTGGTCCACGGACAACTCCGGGGCTGCGTAGTGGACCTCGCGCGGAGGAAGCAGGCGCAACCGGGCGGGCGCTTGCCGGGATTGTGCCTCCCGGGACTGGACCTGTGGCGACTGTTCCTGTCGCGGTGCCGTTTTTGCTTCCTGCGTTGTTGCTTGAGGTGTCGGTGTTGGACTCACACGGTCATTTCATCATCGGGTACCGACAATTTATGGAGCTGACGCTCGAGTTGCTCCGAGATCGCGTCGATTCTGTCGAAGTCGCGGTCCGTCGGAGCCCACCGGGCCAGGGCGAGGTCAACCCGCCAGCGGCCCTCGCCCGTCCGCAGGTATTCCGCGTAGGCGCCGTACAGCGGCGTTCCCTCATCCAAGTAGTGGTACAGCGCTTCCGATTCAAGTCCTGGGGGAGCTTCGCCGCTCGCACGAAGGACGCGCCACCAAGCCACCGTGCTCCCGTGGTGGCTCATGACCGATCCGATCTGCCGGGGACCGCCCGAACCAAGTAGCTCGGCAACATCCCCGTAGGACACGGCAACACCGGGCGGCATGAGATCCACGACGGCAAGCACAGCCGTCACAAACTCCATCCGCATGCCACCAGCCTATCGGCCCGTCCGCCGGATCGGCGCACAAGGAGTGTCGGTCCGGTTCTTGTCGTAGGGCGCCGGTAGCGTTGAAGCATGAGTTCCTGGAACACCCTCCCCCGCGCTGCGTTCGACCTTGAAACCACCGGACGGAACTCCCGTTCGGCGAGGATCGTCACGGCTTCGGTCACGGTAGTGGACGACGACGGCGGCATCATCAAGGAACTCGAATGGTTGGCCGATCCCGGGGTGGAGATTCCACTGGAGGCCAGCGAGATCCACGGCATCACCACGGAAAAGGCGAGGGCCGAGGGCCGTCCGGCAGCGGAAGTGACACGCGAAGTCGCGGCCGCACTCCAGGAACTGTTCGACGACGGCGTCCCGGTCATTGCGTTCAACGCCAGCTATGACTTCACCGTGCTGGCCGCCGAATCCGCCCGTTACGGTGTGCCGCAACTGAGCCGATTTCCCGTGCTTGACCCCTACGTCATGAATAAGCAGGTCGACCGGTACCGCAAAGGCAAGCGCACCCTGACCGCGCTGTGCGAGGAGTACGGCGTGAACCTCGATAACGCCCACACTTCCGCCGCAGACGCCCTCGCAACCCTGCGCGTCCTGGATGCCATGGCCGGCAAATTCCCGAAGCTGCAAATGCCCGCTTCCAAGCTGCACCACCTCCAGGTTGATTGGGCGGCTGCACAGGCCGCCGATTTCCAGAGCTACCTGCGCAAGACCAAACCAACAGCCGTCATCGAAGGCAATTGGCCGGTTCTTCCCCCGGAAGATGCCAGCCGCGGAGACTTCTAAAGCTTCGGGACTCTGAAGGCGCCCGTCCACGGACCGGACGCTTTTCCAATGTCCGAATGATGGGACGCACGTCACATGGCCCTTGTTGCCTGAAAGCAAGCTGGACGTCAGTCACGAATTCCTCGTCAACCCCATAGAGAGCGGCACTTCAGGGGCAAATCGCAATTGACGCTGAATTTAATTCGGAGTTTCCGGAAATTTCGCGTCTTATCGCCGTCAATTTAGCGCTGAATGGGCGGGTGACATAATTAAGTTTGGCGGGTCGAGTTCTGATATTGCGGCCCAAACCTGCTTTGGCTGCGTTCCCCGCCCGTCTCGATATGAACGCGTGTTCCCCGATGAAAGTGATTTGCTTGATGAAAATCAAAGCCCTGAAGTGGTTCTCTGCTGTCCCCGTGGCTGCAGTTCTCGCCGTGTCCCTGGCCGCCTGCGGTGGCGGAGCAGGCAGCACCGGCAGCGCCTCGCCGACCGACGCCCTCCAGGGCAGCGACCAGAAGACGCTCGACAAGTACACCACCAAGGACGTCACTCCGGTGGGCAAGATCGACAAGTCCAAGCTGGGCCTCATCACCGACGGCACCCTGCGCGTCGGCACCCTCTCGGACGCCCCACCGAACATCTTCATCGATCCCTCGGGCAAGTTCACCGGCTATGACAACGAACTCCTTCGCGCCGTTGGAGCGAAGCTGGGCCTGAAGGTCGAGTTCGCCTCCACTGACTTTTCTGCGCTGCTCTCCCAGGTCAAGAACAAGCAGTTCGACGTCGGATCCTCCTCGATCTCCACCACGGACAAGCGCCGCGAGTCGGTCGGCTTCACCAATGGCTACGACTTCGGCTACATGGCTGTCGTGACGAAGACCGATTCCAAGGTCAAGGGCTTCGCGGACCTCAAGTCCGACGTCCGAATCGGCGTCGTCCAGGGCACCGTGCAGGACGACTACGTCACCAACACCCTCAAGCTTGAGCCCGTCCGCTTCCCGGACTACAACACGGTTTATGCCAACGTGAAGAGCGGCCAGGTTGACGCCTGGGTCGCCCCGTCGCAGCAGGCTACCGGCCAGGTCAAGGACGGCGACAACACCAAGATCGCCGAAAAGGTCGTCAACACCCAGAACTTCACAGCCTGGGCCGTGAACAAGGACAACCAGCCCCTGATCGACGCCCTCAACTCCGGCCTTGACGCCGTGATCGCTGACGGTACCTGGACCAAGCTGACGGCCGAATGGTACAAGGACCGCCCGACCACGGCGGAGCAGACCCCGCAGGGCTGGAAGCCGGGCAGCAAGGCCGTCCAGATCCCCGCTAAGTAACCAGGCGTTCCATGGATCTCCAGGAAATCCTCAAACAACTCGCCGAGACCTTCCTCGACTGGAAGTCGATGGGCGAAGTCATCCCCAAGATGTTCGCAGTCGGCTTGCCGAACACGCTCGTCCTGGCCGTCACGTCGGGCATCATCGGAACGCTGCTCGGCATGTTGCTCGCCCTGATGGGGATCTCCCGGAATCCTGTCGCCCGGTGGATTGCCAGGGTCTACACGGATGTCCTCCGCGGGCTCCCGGCCGTGCTCACGATCCTCGTGATCGGGCTCGGCTTCGGCCCCATCATCCGGCATTTGACGGGCTCAACAAGCCCGTACCCGATGGCCGTCGCGGCGCTGGCACTGATGTCGGCTGCCTACATCGGCGAGATCTTCCGTTCCGGCATCCAGAGCGTGGACAAAGGGCAGCTCGAGGCAACCCGCGCCCTGGGGTTCGGCTACGGCGCTTCCATGCGCCTCGTCGTCGTACCCCAGGGCATCCGGCGCGTCCTGCCCGCACTCGTGAACCAGTTCATTGCGCTGATCAAAGAGTCCTCCTTGGTCTTCGTCCTTGGCCTCCTCGCCTCCGAACGGGAAGTCTTCCAGATCGGCAAGGACTTGGCGTCTACGAGCGGCAACCTGTCTCCCTATGTGGCAGCGGGGCTGTTCTACCTGGTCATGACGATTCCGCTCACGCACTTCGTGAACTGGATGGACAACCGCCTGCGTTCGGGCCGGCCTGAAAAGAAAGAGCCGGACGAGGCAGCCGCCGTCGTCGGGAAGGGAGCCCAGGCATGAGCGAGTTCGCTTCCGGAACACTGACGGCCAAAAACATCCATTTGTCCTTCGGGTCGAACCATGTCCTGCGCGGCATCGACCTGCACGTCGAGAAGGGCACCACGGCTTCCGTGATCGGCCCTTCCGGCTCCGGGAAATCCACGCTCCTGCGGGTCATGAACCGGCTGATCGAACCCGAGCAGGGTGACATTCTGCTCGATGGCCGTTCTGTGCTGAAGGACAACCCGGATGAACTGCGCCGGCGGATCGGCATGGTCTTCCAGCAGTTCAACCTGTTCCCGCACAAGACCGTCGTGGAAAACGTCTCCCTCGCCCTGCGGAAGCTCCGTGGCATGTCCAAGGAGCAAGCACGGGAAGACGCCTTGGCCCAACTGGACCTCGTAGGACTAAAGCACAAGGCCGACGCCCGGCCAGCCAACCTCTCCGGCGGCCAACAACAGCGTGTGGCCATTGCCCGCGCGCTTGCCATGAAGCCCGAGGTCATGTTCTTCGACGAGGCAACATCGGCCCTGGACCCTGAACTGGTCAAGGGCGTGCTCGCGCTCATGACCGATTTGGCCAAGGGCGGCATGACCATGGTGGTGGTAACCCACGAAATGGGCTTCTCGAGGAACGTGTCGGACACCGTGACGTTCATGGACGCAGGCGTCGTCGTGGAGACCGGATCGCCGGAACAGCTCTTCACCGAGCCGCGGACCGATCGCCTGAAGGGCTTCCTTTCGGACGTGCTCTAGGCCTTGGCAGCGAGGATCCCCGGCTTCCGGACGAAACACCCGCAGTGGTGAATCGTCCCGAAGCCGGGGATTTTTCGCGTCCGCCTTACTTCCCCGACTTCACTTGAAGAACAGTCAAAGCCGCGCTATCGACTGATTTGCGGAATTCAGGATCTGTCTGCGCACGCTGCAGGACCTGGGCGTACATCGCCGGAACTGAAGCGGTGTCTGCGCACAGGACCATGGTGCCGCCCGCTCCGACGAAATTCGCTGCCCTGTCACCCATGCTCCAAGGCGACAGTTGCACGGCGTTGCAAAGGTCATCGGACACGATGATGCCGGTGAACCCTGCGTCCGCCCGCAACATGGTGCGCATGATCACCGATGAAAACGGCGCCACATGGTCGGGATCGATCTTGTCGTAGTAGGCGTTCGAAATCATGACCCAACGGAGTCCGCCGTCGATCGCGGCTTTGAACGGCATCAGGTACGGATCCGTCCGGGTGGTTTCGGTGTCGTGGACGTTCGCGCTGACGTCAGTGTTCAGGCTTACGCGCCCCATCCCCGGAAAGTGCTTGACCACCGGCGCCACCCCTGCGTCCCGCAGTCCGGCCGCCATCGCGTTCCCGTGCTCGGACACCGCAGCCGGGGTGAAGCCGTATTCACGCTTGAACGCCCCGATGGGCTTGTTCGAGGGCGCGAATTCGGGGCTGGGAACCGTATCCAGTACGGGCGCCAGGTCAACGTTCACTCCGGCCTGCAAGAGCTCGGACCCCCAGTTCCGGGCATCGGCGCGTAGTTGTCCGGGGCTCGAATTGCCCTGGTCCAAGGCTGCGGGAATAGGCAGGAATCCAGGCCCCCGGAGGACTTGAACGGAGCCGCCTTCCTGGTCCGTCGCGACGGACAGAGGCAACCCTCCGCTTGATGCCGGTGAAATCGCCGCCCTCAGCTTTTCCACGACCGATGCCGTTGCCGCAACGCCTGCCTGGCTGCGTCCGGCCAGATAGATGTTGCCTATGTGGTTGTTCAGGAGATCAGCCACAGCACCCGAATCGCTTCCGTCGGCCTTGGCCGCCACCATGAACAACTGCCCTACCCTTTGTTCCAGGGTCAGGCCCGCGAGTAGCTGTTCCGGCGTCGGGTGCGGAGGCGGCGGCGGATCAGCAGCCCGGGCTGGCGTTGCAGAAGCACTCGGCGATGGCCCGGACGGCGAGTGGGAAAGCCCAGGGGCCGGGACAGCCTGTGGGGTGCTTGGCGCCGGGAGCGCGTCTCCGACGGCCGTGACCCCGCGGTCAGGGGCGTCGGCATGCGCAATACCGGCAAATGCCCCGGCCATCAGGGCGAAAAGCACGAGCAGTGAAATTCTGGACGGCTTGAGCAGATAAATCATCGCCTTGTCGATTCGATCGTTGCGCACAGCCTGCTCCCGGCGCGGTGGTCCATGCAAGGAGCAAGCTGCAAAACATCGGAATAGACGCGCTACAACGCGGTGGCCTCCGCTGCCGCCTTGGCTGCCGCGGGGAGCGCGTCGAAGATCCGGTTCATCGCTGCGTCGTCGTGGGCAGCAGAGAGGAACCATGCCTCAAAGACCGACGGCGGCAGATAGACACCGGAGTCCAGCATGGAATGGAAGAACGGTGCGTAGCGGAAGACCTCCTGGGCCTGGGCGTCCGCGTAGTTGTGGACTCCGTTGGCCGAAGTACCGAAGGCCACGGAGAAGAGGTTCCCTGCGCGCTGGATCGAGTGGTCCACGCCGGCGGTGTCCAGCGCCGAGGAGAGCGCTGCCGAGAGTTCCTGGGAGCGGGCATCCACGAAGCTGTACACCTCCGGCGTCGCGAGCGTCAGGGTGGCGACGCCGGCGGCCATCGCCACCGGGTTCCCGGACAAGGTTCCGGCCTGGTACACCGGGCCAAGGGGCGCAAGGTAATCCATGACGTCGGCACGGCCGCCGAGCGCCGCCGTCGGCATGCCGCCGCCGATGACTTTGCCGAAGGTCAGCAGGTCCGGTGACCAGCCTTCCTGGCGTCCCGTGAGGCCCCAGTAGCCTGCGTAACCGGTGCGGAAGCCGGTGAGCACCTCGTCCAGGATCAACAGCGCGCCGTGTTCGCGGGTGATGCGGGACAGTCCTGCGTTGAAGCCTTCGTTCGGCGTGACGACGCCCATGTTGGCCGGAGCGGCTTCGGTGATGACGGCAGCGATGTTGTTGCCGTGCGCAGCGAAAGCGGCTTCCACCGCGCCGAGGTCGTTGTACGGCAGGACGAGGGTCTCAGCGGCGGCAGCCTCGGTGACACCTGCGGAACCGGGCAGGGCCATGGTGGCAAGGCCCGAGCCGGCCGCGGCGAGCAGTCCGTCGAGGTGGCCGTGGTAGCAGCCGGCGAATTTCACGATCAGGTTGCGGCCGGTGAACCCGCGGGCCAGGCGTACGGCGGTCATGGTGGCTTCGGTGCCCGTGGAGACCATGCGGATGCGTTCGACGGCGGACACGCGTTCCTTGACGATCGCGGCGAGGTTTGCCTCATCGGGCGTGGAGGCGCCGAAGGACAAGCCTCGGTCGACGGCGGCGTGGACGGCGTCGAGGACGGCCGGGTGCGCGTGACCCAGCAGCGCCGGGCCCCATGAGCACACGAGGTCGACGTATTCGCGGCCATCCGCATCCGTCAGGTACGGACCCTGCGCCGAGACCATGAACTTCGGGGTGCCGCCGACGGAACCGAAGGCGCGTACCGGAGAGTTGACGCCGCCGGGCATCAGGGAACGGGCGCGGTCGAACAGCTGGTCGGAGACAGGGGTGTGTGAAGTCATGGTGTCCATTCTTTCAGGGAGTCGGGGAGGTTCAGGCGCCGGCAGGGACGGTGCAGGCGCTTTCAGGCGCCGGCAAGCTGCTCGGCCACGAGCGGGGCCACCACGGTGCCGAAGAGTTCGATGCAGCGCATCATGGATTCGTGGGGCAGGGTTCCGTTGCTGTATTTGAGGTCGAAACGGTCAACGCCGAGGTTCTGCTTCAGCAGCACGATTTTCCGGGCGACCGTTTCCGGGGAGCCTACGTAGAGGGCGCCCTCGGGTCCGCACATGGCGTCGAACTCGCCCCTGCTCGCCGGTCCCCAGCCGCGCTCGGCGCCGATGCGGTTGCGCTGGGCAAGCCAATGCGGGAACAGTTCCTCCCGGGCCTGCTCGTCTGTGGGGGCGACATAGCCGGGCGAATGGGTGGCGATCTGCTGCATGGGGTGCCCGTATTTCCCCATGGCCTCGCGGTAGAGCTCCACGAGAGGAGCAAAGCGGCGAGGTTCCCCGCCGATGATGGCGAAAATGATCGGGTAGCCGTATTGGGCGCAGCGCAGCACCGACTCAGGAGTACCGCCCACACCGATCCACGTAGGCAACAAGTGGTGTTCCAGCGGCGGAAAGACGCTCATTCCGTTCACGTTCGGCCTGGTGCGGCCTTCCCAATGCACGGGCTTCTGGGCCCGGACCTTGTCGAAGAGTTCCAGCTTCTCCTCGAACAGGACTTCGTAGTCTGCCAGGTCCAGGCCGAACAGCGGGAACGATTCCACGAACGAGCCACGGCCCAGCATCACTTCCGCCCGACCGTTGGAGAGCGCGTCAACGGTGGAGAACCGTTGGAAGACCCGGATGGGGTCGTCGGAGCTGAGCACCGTCACCGCCGAGCCGAGCCTGATCCTTGATGTCCGGGCGGCCGCGGCGGCGAGGAACACTTCGGGCGCCGAGACAGCAAAGTCGCGGCGGTGGTGCTCCCCCACGCCGAAGGCATGGAGCCCGACGGCGTCCGCCAATTCCGCTTCCGCCAGCAGCTCGCGCAATACCCGGGCATGGGGTTTCGGGTTGCCGTCGGCATCCACCCCCGCGTCGCCGAAAGTATTCAGTCCGAGGAGGATTTCCGTAGCGCCGACGGGGGACGTGGGTGTGGAAACGGTATCTGTCATCAGGACTCCTTAAGCCAGCCGGCAAGCTCGGAGGCCCAGTATGTCAGCACCATGTCGGCGCCGGCCCGCTTGATGCCGAGCACGGATTCTGTGATGGCGCCGCGGCGATCGATCCAGCCGTTCCCGGCAGCCGCTTCGATCATGGCGTATTCACCGGAGATTTGGTAGGCCGCCACGGGAACAGGGCTCATGGCGGCGACGTCGGCGAGGATGTCGAGGTAGCTCATGGCCGGCTTGACCATCACCATGTCAGCGCCCTCTTCGAGGTCGAGTTCCACCTCGATGATCGCTTCCCGGCGGTTGGCGGCATCCATCTGGTACGTCCGGCGGTCACCTTTGAGCTGCGAGTCCACGGCTTCGCGGAACGGGCCGTAGAAGGCAGAGGCGTACTTCGCCGCGTAGGCCAGGACCGCGGTGTTCTGGTGTCCTGCTTGTTCAAGGGCCTGGCGGATGACGGCGATCTGGCCATCCATCATCCCGGACGGCCCCAGGACGTGGGCGCCGGCGTCTGCCTGCGCCACTGCCATCTGTGCGTAGATTTCGAGGGTGGCGTCGTTGTCCACGTAGCCGTTGGCGTCCAGGACACCGCAGTGGCCGTGGTCGGTGAATTCGTCGAGGCACACGTCGCCCATGACCACCAGGTCATCGCCCACTTCTGCGCGGACGTCGCGAATGGCCTTGTTCAGCACGCCTTCCGGGTCCAGGGAGGCCGTGCCGCGGGCATCGCGGACGGCGGGCACCCCGAAGAGCATGATGCCGCTGACGCCCAGTTCCACGGCCTCGGCTGCGGCGCGCTTGAGCGAGTCCGTGGTGTGCTGGACAACACCGGGCATGGAGCTGATCGGGGCCGGTTCGCTGAGTCCTTCGCGGATGAAGGCCGGCAGGATGAGGTCCGCGGGCGCGAGCCGGTGTTCGGCCGTCATCCGGCGCATGGCGGGGGTGGTGCGGAGCCGGCGGGGCCGGTGGTTTGGAAAGCTCAACTTTTGTTCCCTTCGGTGGCGAATACGGTGCGTAGGGCGGCCACGATGCCGTCGGGTGTGGGTTCTTTGGCGGTTGCCGCGACCGGGATGCCGAGAGCGGCAGCCTCTGCCGCCGTCGAGCGCCCGATCGCAATGAAGCGGCAATCCCGCAGCGGCTCCAGCGAGGCGTGGATGCGGCGTGCCGCACTGGGTGAAGCGGCGACGACGGCGTGGAGCCGGCCGCTGGAAAGCTCGGCCTTGGCGGCTTCGGGGGTGAGCTCCGGCGCCCCGGATCCCGACCCCGTCTTCCAGCCGTTCGCGGCCACCAAGGCAGCGGTCAGCCTGCGATCGGGGGCGGCCGGGTAGTCCACCGTGTGGTAGGCCGAGACTGCTTGGACCACGGCTCCCTTGGCTTCGATCCCCGCGGCCAGCACAGCGTCGGCAATGTCGGCTTGGGGCAACAACACATTGGCCGGGCCTGTCGGCCAGACGGAGACAAGTCCTGCGGCCGACTGGACGTCTTCGGGTGCGAGGTCCACGCGAACGCCCTCGGCTTCGAGGACCCGCCGGCTCGAAGGGCCAATCGTCGCGACCCTGACCGAGTCCGGAATCAGGTCCTTCAACTCCGAGCGACGCTCGGCCGCCTTTTCCTTCAGGGCCCGCACCGTGGTGATGCTGCTGACCACCAACCAGCCGTATGCTCCGGCGCGGAGGGCGTCCAAGGCGACCTCGAGGGAATGCTGGTCCCGGGCACGCTCGAAGTCGATCAAGGGCAACAGGAGCGGCTCCGCGCCGGCTTCGCGCAGGGCGCTGACGAGCGGGGCGGCACGGTCCGGGCTGCGCGTCACAAGAACCCGGGCGCCTTCAAGGACCCGGGCCTCCCCCGACTTCACTGCGCTGTGCCGTCCCATGGTCTCCTGTTGGCTCCGGTTATCGGGAAGCTGCAAGATCTGTGATGTCCGCAGCACCCGCGGCAAGCAGGAGCTCGGCGACTTCGATGCCGAGCAGCGTGGCGCCCACCTCAGTGAGCCCGTCGGTGGCCTTCTTCTCGCGTACTGACTTGCTCCCGTCCACGGCGCAGACAACGGCTTCGAGGTACAGCATGCTGCGCTTGCGGTAAGCGTAGGCTCCCACCGGCGCTGCACAGCCGGCTTCGAGCCGGGCCAGGACGGCGCGCTCCGCGGTGACGGCCAGCCGGGTGTCTTCATCATTGAGCGCGGCCAGGGCCTGGGCTAGGGCGCCCTGGGAACCTTCGGCCGAGCCGGACTGCCCGGGGGCGTCGGCGGTGCGGCACTCGATCGCAAGTGAACCCTGTCCGGGGGCAGGAAGCATGACGTCGGTCTCGAAGAACTCCGTCACGACGTCGAGCCTGCTGATGCGTTCCAGTCCCGCCGCGGCGAGGACGACGGCGTCGAGGTCGCCGGGTGAATCCTCCGCGTTTCCGGCGAGCCCGGGAACGCGGCCCAGCCGGGTGTCCACGTTGCCGCGGATGTCCACGACGTCCAGATCCGGGCGGGCGGCGCGCAGCTGGGCGGCGCGGCGCGGCGATCCGGTGCCGACCTTTGCGCCTGCCGGAAGGTCCGCCAGCTTCAGACCGTCGCGGGCGCACAAGGCGTCCCGGACGTCGACCCGTTTGGGCGTCGCGGCAATGGTGAGTCCCGGTGCCGCACCCGTGGGGAGATCCTTCAGGGAGTGCACAGCGACATCGCACGCGTTCTCCAACAGCGCGTCGCGAAGCGCGGCGACGAACACTCCGGTGCCGCCCATCTGGGACAAGGAGCCCGTCCGGACATCGCCTTCGGTCTTGATGCGCACCAGTTCAACGGGAAAGCCACCGACGGCGGCCAGCTGGTCCGCTGCCTGCTGGCTCTGGGTGAGCGCGAGTTTGCTCGCGCGGGTACCGATCCGAACGGTCATTTCGCGCCTTCTCCTACGGGGTAGGCATCGTGTCCGGTGCCGACCGTGGAGTCCGCACCCGCAATCGCTGGCTTCTCTCCGCGGAAGTTGGCGCAGCAGCCCGGACGGCAGATGTCGTACCACGGCCCCAGTCCGGTCATGGCGGGACGATCGGGGATGTTGTTGGCTACGGTCCGCTCGCAAATGAGGTCCACCAAGCCGGAAACGAACTTGCGGTGGGTTCCCGGGGTGGGGACGCGGGTCGCGGCGAGCCCGAGGTTCCTGCACGTTTCCAAGGCTTCGGTGTCCAGGTCCCAGGCCACTTCCATGTGGTCGGAGACGAAGCCGAGGGGAACGATCACGACGCCTTTGATTCCCTGGCCGGCCAGTTCCTCGATGGCATCGTTGATGTCCGGCTCAAGCCACGGAACACTCGGTGCGCCCGAACGGGACTGGTACACCAAGGACCATGGCGCGGTGAGCCCGGACTCGGCTTCAACCCGCCGGACCACCCCGGCGCCGGTTGCCAGGTGTTGGGCCACGTAAGCCGACTCCTGCTCGAACTCGCGGGGCTCGGCGGCCGAACGTCCGGCGGCCTCGGCGTCACGGGTCGGAATGGAGTGCGTTGCAAACAGGATGTGGACCGGAGCGTCCTGGAGACCGGCTGCGGCCAGTTTGTCCTTTACCTCGGCAAGTCCCGCGGCAGTTCCTTCGACGAAGGGTTCGACGAAGCCGGGGTGGTCGAAGTACTGGCGGACCTTGTCCACCTCGAGCTTGCCGTCAAGGCCGGTCTCCGTCAGCGCGATACCGATGTCCTCACGGTATTGGCGGCAGCTGGAGTAACAGGAGTAAGCGCTCGTGGTGACCATCAGCAGCTTGCGGTGGCCAGCGTCGTAGGCTTCCTGGAGCGTCTGCGGGATGTAGGGATCCCAGTTGCGGTTGCCCCACAGCACGGGCAGGCTGATGCCCCGCGATGCGAGCTCCGCTTCAAGGGCCGCTTTGAGGTTCCTGTTTTGCTGGTTGATAGGGCTGATCCCGCCAAAGGCGCGGTAGTGGTGGGACACCTCTTCGAGGCGCTCGTCCGGGATGCCGCGACCACGGGTCACATTGCGCAGGAAGGGAATGACGTCGTCCTGGCCTTCGGGTCCGCCGAAAGAGGCGAGGAGGACGGCGTCGTACTCCTTGGGAGCCATGCGTCCGGCCTCGGTGACGTCATTGACCTCGGTGAGGCTGGCCGGACCAGTGGAGTGGCGGCCGCTCACGCGAGGACCTCGGCGATCTCCGCGGCGCTGATGCGGCGGCCGGTGTAGAACGGGATTTCCTCGCGGACGTGGTTGCGGGCGTCGGTGGCCCGCAAGTGGCGCATGAGGTCGACGAGGTCAACGAGTTCGGGTGCTTCCAGGCCGAGGATCCACTCCCAGTCGCCCAAAGCGAAGGAGGACACGGTGTTGGAGATGACCTGGGGGAAGTCGCGGCCCAGCATGCCGTGATCGCGCAGCATCTTTCCACGCTCTTCGGCCGGCAGAATGTACCACTCGTAGGAGCGGACGAACGGGTACACGCATAGCCAGGTGCTGGGCTCGACGCCGCGGGCGTAGGCCGGAACGTGGTTCTTGGCGAATTCGGCTTCGCGGTGGACGCCCATGGCGGACCAGACGATCTCGGTGCCGGCGAACAGGGCGCTGCGGCGGATGTCGCGGACTGCCTGTTGCAGGGCCTCGGGCTTGGCGCCGTGGAGCCACACCATGATGTCGGCGTCGGAACGCATCGCGGAGACGTCGTAGCTTCCGCGGAGGACCACGCCGTCCTCGGCGAGCTTGGCAGCCAGCTTCTCGAAATCCTGGACAGCGTCGGCGCTGCGCAGGACATCGCCCGACCGCTTGAAGACGGTCCACAGCGTAAAGAACTGCTCTTCGGATTCGGCAGTTTTAGTGACAGATTCGGCAGAAGTGTGGCTCATGGTACAAGTCTGCCCCGTGGATGCCGCTAAGTCGAAATGCACCACTTCTACAAGGCGTAGAAGTGGTGCATTTCACAAAATTGCGTCGATCTGCGCGGACGTGTCCGTTACCACCGCGGCCAGGCCGTTTCCGGCGAGCCAGCCGCCCACGACGGTCAAGCCGTCGGCTTCGGAGCAGATGCGGCGCACCTGGGCAACGCGCTGTTTGTGACCGACGGCGGCGAACGGCAAGGCGCCCGCCCAGCGGACGACGTCCCAATCGAGCACGTCTTCCCGGACGATCGGCACGGTCAGCAAGGTCGAGGCGTCGCGGAGCGCAGCCTCAAACAGGGCATCGTCATTGAGTGAGGCGACGGATTGCACGGCCGCCGATCCACGGCCGTCCGCTCCCTCCGCGCGCCCATAGGAAAGGCGCAGCACGTGCGTTCCCGGGCCGGCTTCTTCCGCCAGCCAGTCCCACTTTGCCGTGGCATGCGTGAGCGCTTTCGCCTCGATCCCGGCGGTTTGCGGAGCGACGAGAATGCCCGTGCCGCGCGGACGGCGGTCCAGTTCGGGCACGTCCACCACGAGGGTCACCAGGCTCACCAAGGGGCCCGCCGCTGGACGCAGTGCGGACAATTCCGGAAGTGCCCCCTCGAGCAGCCCGACGGCGGCCGGACCGTCGAGCGCCACCACGAGCCGTCCGGCGTCGTACGCCGTGCCCGCCGCGGTGGCCTGCCAGCCGCTTTCAGTGCGGGTGATCGAATCCACCCGGGCACCCGAAACCAGGGTGACGCCTTGGGAACGCAACTCCTTCACAAGGGCGGTCACGAGGGTGTTCATCCCGCCTTTCAAGCCGCCGACGGCGGATCCGGCCTTCGCCGTCCCGCTTCCGTTTTCGTCCGCGGCGGCCAACCCGGGGGTGGCCGGCCCGGAGGCGGCCGCGCGCTGGCTGGCCGCGCGCTGGCTGGCCACAGCTTCGGCCAAAGAACCGTGCTTGCGCAATGCTGCACGCAGTCCGGGGGCCACCATGTCGACGTCGAGCAGTCCGGGATCCGCGGAGTGCACTCCCCCGACGACGGGTGCTACAAGCCGTTCGAGGACCCGCTTGCCCATCCGCGCCCGGACCAGCGAGGAGACACTCGTGACCTCGGCGGAGGTGCCTACCGATGCGGGCAGGTAGCGGTCAAGCGAGGCCCGCAAGGAACCCGCGAAGCCCAAGGAACGCCGGACCTCGGGGTCCCAGGGATTCGCCGGAATTCCGAGCACTCCGGTCTTGGGTAGTTCCTGCGGGCCGTCGGGCAACTGCACCCAGGCGCCGCCAGGATGGGGTGCCACGATGTTGCCGCCGAGCCCGAGATCGCGGGCGAGGTCGGCCACAGCGGTGGAGCGCGTGGCGAAGGACTCTGCGCCGCTGTCCAGCTCAAGGCCGCCCACAGTGTGGCTGCCCACGCAACCGCCCCACGCGTCGCCCGCTTCGAGCACGGTGACAGCGATCCCGGCCTTGGCCAGTCCGCGTGCGGCGAGCAGGCCGGAAATGCCGCCGCCCACGACGACCGCCGTCAACCGGGTTGATGAATCTCCGGGAAGTGCGTGTTCGGGCTGTGTTTGTGCCCCGCGCATGCCCGCTATCCTGCCGGGATCGAGTGGATGAGTTCCACTACCCGGGTCAGGACGGCGGGGTCCGTCTCCGGAGGCACGCCGTGGCCGAGGTTCAGAACGTGGCCCGGAGCTGCGGAACCGGCGGCGATCACCTCGCGCACATGGGCTTCAAGGACCTCCCACGGCGCAGAAAGCAGCGCAGGGTCAATATTGCCCTGCAAGGGCACGGTGCCACCCAGCCGACGGTTTGCTTCGTCAAGCGGCAGCCGGTAGTCCACGCCTACGACATCCACGCCGACGTCGCGCATCGCGACGAGCAACTCTGACGTTCCCGTGCCGAAGTGGACCAGCGGCGCGCCGAGGTGGCGGACGTGGTCGAGGGCGCGGGTCGAGGCGGGAGCAACGTACTTGGCGTAATCGGCCAAGCCAAGGGAACCGGCCCAGGAGTCGAACAGCTGCCCTGCGGAGGCGCCTGCTTCCAACTGCGCCCGCAGGAACATGCCCGATGCGTCGGCAGCCCAGTTGGCCAGGGCGGTCCAGGTTTCCGGATCGGCGTGCATCATGGTGCGCGGACCGAGGTGGTCGCGGGAGGGCTTGCCTTCCACCATGTACGCGGCGAGCGTGAACGGCGCACCGGCGAAGCCGATCAAGGGCGTGGTGCCGAGCTCCGCCACTGTCAGGCGCACGGCCTCGCGGATCGGCTCAAGGGCTTCCCAGGTCAGCTGCGGCAGGGCGGCCACGTCGGCCGCGGTACGGACGGGCTTGTCCAGGACGGGGCCGACGCCGGGAACGATGTCCACGCCGACGCCTGCCAGCTTGAGGGGAATGACGATGTCCGAGAAGAAGATCGCTGCATCAACGTCGTGGCGGCGCACCGGCTGCAAAGTGATCTCGGAGGCGAGCTCGGGACGCAGGCAGGAGTCCAGCATCGCCACGCCTTCGCGGACTTTGAGGTATTCCGGCAACGAGCGGCCGGCCTGCCGCATGAACCACACCGGACGGCGTGACGGTTTGCCTCCGCGGTAAGCCTGGATCAGCGGGGAGTCTGCGGTGCGGCCATCCATGAGCGGGTGGCTTGCATCAAGGCTTGGGGCGGCGGTGCCGGAAACGCCGTTGGCCGACACAGAATGAGGCAGTGCGGAACTGGAAGTCATGCCTTCGATTGTGCCGAAGATCGGGGTCAAAAGATAACGACAGCCTGTCCCGCACGATCCAAGGTGACCGGCGTCACTCCGGGCAGTGCGGAGAACCACTGGCGTGCGTTGTTCTACATGGCGCCGAAAAAGCTATGATTGCTTTGCTGTGGTTCTTTTCTCATTGGTGGCTACACACGCCGACATCGATCTTGAAACCGTCGCTCAGTTGAGCAACGGTTCATCCGAGGTTGCCTCGTCCGCTTTGGCCGATTCCCAACTTGTCTCGGGCGCCGTGGTCCTGGCCACCTGCAACCGGTACGAAATCTACGGCGAAACGCCTCACGTCGAGAACCTTGAAGCCGCCCGCTCGGCGCTCGTCACGCAGATCAGTGGCTTGAGCGGACTCAACGAGCAACTCGTCTCGCGCGCCTTCAGCACCCATACCGGCCCCGAGGTCAGCAGGCACCTGTTCGCCGTCAGTGCCGGACTGGACTCCGCCGTCGTCGGCGAACGCGAAATCGCCGGCCAAGTGCGCCGCGCCCTCATCACTGCCCAGCACGAAGGAACCGCGAGTTCCGGGCTGGTCCGCTTGTTCCAGGCCGCTTCCAAGACGGCCAAGGACGTCGGGGCCCAGACCGCCCTCGGTTCGCGGGGCCTCTCCATCGTTTCGGTTGCCCTGGACCTCGCCACGGACCTCTCCGAGAGTGCCGACTGGAGCACCAAGAAGGTAGTTGTCTTCGGGACCGGGGCCTACGCCGGGGCCACTATGTCCCTGCTTCGCGATCGCGGCTGCACCAACGTCTCGGTCTACTCGTCTTCCGGCCGGGCCGAAGCTTTCGTGGCGACCCGCGGCGGAACCGCGCTCGACGCCGAAACCCTTCCTGCCGCCGTCGCCGCCGCCGATGTCATGATCGGTTGCAGCGGGTCGGACACCCGCGTTGAGGCCGCAGAGCTTGCCAAGGTCCGCGCTTTGTCCACCCAGCCACTCATCGCCATCGACCTCGCGCTCACCCACGACTTCGACCCCGCGGTGGGCGAGCTAGACGGCGTCGAGCTCCTGACGCTCGAATCCGTTCGGCTCGCTGCGCCCCAGGAACAAGCGGAGTCGCTGGCGCAAGCGAGCACTATTGTTTCCGGCGCGGCAGAGGCCTTCGAGCAAGAGCGCGAAGCCCGGTCCGTGGATTCGGCCATTGTGGCACTGCGCCGCCACACCATGAACGTGCTCGACGCCGAGATGGAGAAAGTCCGGGCCCGGCACGGCTGCACCGCTGCCGCCGAAGAGGTCGAATTCGCGCTCCGCCGCATGGTCAAGCAATTGCTCCACATCCCCACGGTCCGGGCACGCGAACTCGCCGCCAACGGCCAGCAAGACGATTACGTGGCAGCCCTCGAGGCCTTGTACGGCATCCAAGTGGAGCAGCCGGCCGCGTCACCCGCAGCCGCGTGCCCTGTCGACCACCAACAGGCATCCCAGCAGGCTGAAAGCGCCTAGCCCACGCGACACTGCCCGCCCCGGGTGGCCCTCGTGGCCCGGGTGGCGTTGCCCACGCTCGAACTCACTCAGAGCATGCCCTCCCCTGATCACGAGGACCGGACATAACAGGAATATGTCCAGCAGCAACGACCGCGAATGAGCATGTCCCTCCGAGGCCGTGGTTCACGAATGAGCATGTCCCTCTGAATCGGTGGCTCGCGAATCACCGTGCCGATTCGCCCCACCAGAGCATGCGCTCCCCCGAGCACCAGGACCGGACATAACAGGAATATGTCCAGCAGCAACGACCACAAATGGGCATGTCCTCTGAGGCGGTGGTTCAAGAATGGGCATGTCCCTCTGAATCCGTGGCTCGCGAATCACCGTGCCGATTCGCCCCACCAGAGCATGCGCTCCCCCGAGCACCAGGACCGGACATAACAGGAATATGTCCAGCAGCAACG